>NZ_JBBBEI010000002.1:0-173830 GCF_037132455.1 Huijunlia imazamoxiresistens
GTAATTGGCTATACGGATGTGATCCAGGTGTTCTTCCTGATCCTGGGAGGTTTGGCTACTACGTATTTAGCCCTCAACCTGGTGGCCGAGCACAATGGGCAGAGCGGTGTGCTGGCCGGCTTTAACCTGCTGCAGGAAAAAGCCGACGACCATTTTCATATGATCCTTTCCCCTTCCAATGAAAATTACATGGACCTGCCCGGCCTGACGGTTTTATTGGGTGGCATGTGGATCGTGAACCTGAACTACTGGGGCTGTAACCAATACATCACCCAGCGGGCTTTGGGCGCCGACCTGAAAACGGCCCGCGGCGGTTTGCTCTTTGCCGCTTTTTTGAAACTGCTGATGCCTGTCATTGTGGTGCTGCCCGGCATTGCCGCTTACGTATTATTCAAGCAGGATGTTTTTTCTACGCAGATGATGCAGGAAGGGGAAATTAATCCCGACAGGGCATATCCCGTGTTGCTGAACCTGCTGCCTGCCGGACTGAAAGGCCTGGCCTTCGCCGCCCTCACTGCCGCCGTAGTGGCGTCGCTGGCCGGCAAGTGCAACTCCATCTCTACCATCTTTACCCTGGATATTTATAAAAAGAAATTAAATCCCGAAGCCGATGATCAAAAGCTGGTATGGATCGGCAGGGCTACCGTGGTGGTGGCGATGGTCCTTGCCCTTATTGTGGCGCCCTTTATGGGCATCGATAAAAAGGGAGGCTTTCAGTACATCCAGGAATACACCGGCTTTGTATCACCGGGCATCTTCGCCATGTTTCTCCTGGGCTTTTTCTGGAAGCGGACCACTTCCAACGCGGCCCTCTTTGCCACGATTGGAGGCTTCCTGCTGTCGCTGGCGCTGAAATTCCTGCCCAAGTTCATGGACCTGTCGGGACTGTACTCCTCGGGCTATTCGATGCCGAATGCCGAAGGCGTTTACGAGATTCCCTTCCTGGACCGCATGGGCATTGTCTTCGTGCTCTGCCTGGGGGGCATGGTGGTCATCAGCCTGGTGGAAGAGCTGAAGGGGCACCAGCCCAAAGGCCTGGAGGTGGACCGCCGCCTGTTCCGGCCCTCGTCCTCCTTTGCCGCCGGCGCGCTGATCATCGGCGGTATCCTGGCCGCCCTGTATACCGTTTACTGGTAACCGAAAAAAATGGAATTAAAAGTTTCTCATCAATAACAAGCAAGCAACAGTCCTCCTGTTTCCACAGGGGGACTTTTTTTAGCCCCCACCCCCGGCCCCTCTCCAGATGGAGAGGGGCCGGGGGTGAGGTGTCAAAAAATTGTTTGCCTCCTAAATTTTGAACCTTTTCGGCTAAAAATCCGACCCTCTTCCTGCGCTTCCCGTCTAGGTTTGCGCTACAGACATCGGATCATGCAAGGCGCGGCCGCCCTTGCTGTTACCAGCCATCCGATGCTTCCGATCATCCATTTATTCACAAAAGCGGTATAGCCTCAGGCTATATTCAGGACTCCACGTCAAAACGATTGACATATGAGAAAAGCTTTCCTTCAGCTATCGCTGATGCTGTTCGTTTCCGCAGCAGCATGGGCGCAATCCCGCACCCTCACCGGCAGGGTGGTGGGCAAAGACGGCGAACCCCTGGCCGGGGCCTCCATTATGGTCAAAGGCTCCACCAAAGGCGTCGTCTCCGACCAGAGCGGCAATTTTAAGATCGACGTCGCCGGTAACAATAAAGTAGTCTTAACGGTAAAGTCACTGGGACATAAGGAGCAGGAGGTGCCTGTGGCCCCTACGGCGCAGATGGTCAGCGTAGAGCTGGAGCAATCCGGTGCCGCCCAGCTCGACGAAGTGGTGGTGAACATCGGTTATACCTCGGTGTCCAAAAAAGAAGTGGCCGCCGCCGTTTCCTCCGTTACCGCCAAAGACCTCCAGGACTTCCCCGTGAGCACCGCCGCCGAGGCCCTGGCCGGTAAGCTGGCGGGGGTAAGTGTAAAAGCCGCCGAGGGCTCCCCGGGCGCCGACATCCAGATCCTGGTGCGCGGCGGTACCTCGCTGACCCAGGACAACGCCCCGCTCTATATCGTGGACGGCGTGCCCCTGAACAACGCCTTATCGATTATTTCCCCCACCGAAATCCAGTCCATCGATGTGCTGAAGGACCTGGCCTCCACCGCCATCTACGGGGCCCGCGGCGCCAACGGCGTGGTGCTCATCACCACCAAGAGCGGGAAGAAAGGCCGCACGATCGTTTCCTTTGACGCCTACGGCGGCGCCCGTACCATCACCAATGAGCTGGACGTGCTGAAGCCGTACGACTTTGTAAAATACCAATATGAGCTGAACCGCCTGCACTACAACGGCTTCGTCGTTACCGACACCGCCGCCATCAACGGCTTTACCGGTAAATACGGGCCCTACCCGGATTTCGAGATCTACAAAAGTTTCCCAATGTACGACTGGCAGGACGTGGTGTTCGGACGTAACGCCGTTTCCCAAACCCAGGTGCTGACGGTTAATGGAGGAACCGAAACCACTACGTATAACTTCAGCATGAACAACACCAGGGAGGAGGGCATCATGCTGAATTCCGACCTGAAACGGACCCTCGCCACCTTCCGCTTCGACCATAAAATTTCCAACAAGCTGAAGCTGGGCCTCAACATGCGCTACAGCCGCCAGGTGGTGAACGGTGCGGGCACGGCCGGTACCGGCTCGGGCTCCAACAGCCGCCTGAAATACTCGGTGCGCTTCCAGCCCTACATCGGCCTGGTGAATTTTGAAGAGTACGACCCCAACGCTATTTTTGACAATACCATCAACCTGAGCAACCCGTTGACCTCGGCCCTGCAGGACAAGCGCCTGGCGTATTCCAACAACCTCATTACCAGCGCTCAGCTGCAGTACAACGTGGTGAAGGGCCTGACCGTGAGAAGCGTACTGGGCTACAACGTGGGCGACAACCGCACCGACAACTTCTCGGGTGCCGCCAACTTCCAGGTGTCCGGCCGCAACTCCTCCAGCCAGTACGCCAGCCAGCCCTATATTTCGCTGTCCACCAACAAGAACATCAGCATCAACAACAGCAACACCCTGGAGTGGGCGCCTAACCTGGGCAAGAGCCACCGGCTGAACCTGCTGGCAGGGCAAGAGATCAACAGCAGCAACGGCGACGCATACAACCAAACGATCAAGTACTTCCCGGCAGCCGTAACGGCCGAGCAGGCCTTTGCCAACGTGCAGCAGGCCAACCCGCCCAGCGGCGCTATCCAGCCGACCCCCACCACCGATGTGACCGGCGAACGCCTGTTCTCCTTCTTCGGCCGGGCCATGTATTCCTATAAAAACCGCTACAGCCTCAACCTGATGATGCGCCGTGACGGCTCCTCGAAGTTCGCCACCACCAACCGCTGGGGCACCTTCCCCTCGGCCCAGTTCGCCTGGCGCCTGACCGAAGAGAAATTTTTAAAGGAAAACGCCCCCGACTGGCTGACGAATTTAAAGCTTCGTGCTTCCTACGGCACCGCCGGCAACAACCGTGTGAGCAACGACCGCCTGTACCAGACCATCTTTACCACCAGCGCCACCGACGCCGGCTACGCTGCCTCCGACAACGCACAGACCTCGGGCCTTTATTCGGCCAACCTGGCCAACCCCGACCTGAAGTGGGAAACCACCATCTCCCGCAACCTGGGCCTGGACGTGGACCTGTTCAACAACCGCCTGACCCTGTCGCTCGACGGCTATATCAACCGCACCAACGACCTGCTGCTGCAGACCAACGTGCCCCAGCAAACCGGCTACGTGTCGCAGTTCCAGAACATCGGCTCCACCCAGAACAAGGGCGTCGAGCTGCAGTTGAGCGGCACCATCGCCAGGACACGGAACTTTACCTACAACAGCTCCTTCAACATTTCTTCCAACCGCAATTCCATCGTGGCCCTGCAGGGCGGCGTCACCAGCTACATGGTCTCCTCGGGCTGGGGACAGAACGGCGAAGACTTTCTGGTGGAAGTGGGCAAGCCCGTGGGCCAGTACTACGGCTATGTGTCGGACGGCTATTATACACTGGATGATTTCGACAAGGACCTGTCCAACCCCGCCGCCTACAAATGGGTGCTGAAGCCGGGCGTGGCCAACTCCTCGGTGATCAACGGCACTACCCAGGTTTATCCCGGCATGATGAAATTGAGAAAGCTGGGCGATAGGAAGGATTCCGTGGTTCGCACCACCGACCGCCAGGTGCTGGGCAACGTGCAGCCCAAGTTCTTCGGCGGCTGGAACCACCAGCTGGCTTTTAAGAACTTCGACATGAGCCTGTTCTTCAACTACTCGTACGGCAACAAAACCTACAACGCCAACAAGATCGAGTTCTCCTCGGTATACCAGGCCACCGGCAACAACCTGCTCTCCAGCATGAAGGACCGCTGGCAGACCTTTGACGAGCAGGGCAACTTTATGAGCGATTGGGACCAGATCGCCAAGGCCAACCAGGACGCAAAGACCTACATGCCCACCCGCGGCCTGCCGGTACTGCGCTCGGACGCCATCGAAGACGGCTCCTTCCTGCGCATCACCAACGTCACCATCGGCTATTCGCTGCCGCGCCAGCTGCTGCTGCGCACGCACCTGCTGACCAAGGTAAGGGTGTACGCCACCGTCAACAACCTGTACACCTTTACGAAGTACACCGGCTACGACCCCGAGGCCAGCACCCGCCGCAGCAACCCTTTGACCCCCGGCGTGGACCATGCCGCCTACCCCCGCAGCCGCTATATCCTGGGCGGGATCAACGTAGTGTTTTAATCCTTAAAACAGAAAATCATGAACTTTCGCAAATCCGCATATCTCCTGGCACTGGGCGTTTCCCTGATGGCACTGCCCTCCTGTAAAAAATACCTCGACTACCAGTCGCCTTCGAAGCTCAATACCGAGCAAACTTTTGAAGATGTCAACTACACCAACAGCGCCGTGATCGGCATTTACACCCGGCTTTGCGGCAGCAATGCCTACGGCAACCAGTTGTCGGTTTACTTCCACCTGGGCACCGACGAATTCGTGTACCGCGGCAGCACCTCCTTCGACGGGGGCGCCGACTACGCCATTCCCAACTACGGCGCCATCCCCACGCATTCCGGCATGTACAACGCCTTCGTGCAGCTGTATTCGGGCATCGAGCGGGCCAACATCGCCTGCAAGTTTATCCCCTCCTCGAACCTGTATAAAAACGGTACGGCCGACCAGCAAAAGCAGATGCGCCGCTATTACGGCGAAGCCCTCTCGCTGCGCGCCCAGTTTTATTACGAACTGATCCGCAACTGGGGCGACGTGCCCGCCACCTTCGTGCCTGCCGCCGACCTGTCCTCGCAGTTCCTGGCCCACAGCAACCGCGACAGCACCTACGACCGCATCCTCGACGACCTCAAAATGGCTGCCGAGCTGCTGCCCTGGCGCGACGAGCAATCCGACTACGGCTCCTACCGCTGGACCAAGGCTGCCGCCAAAGCCCTCCGGGCCCGCATCGCCCTGGCCCGCGGCGGCTATTCGCTGCGCACCGATACCAAGCTGATGGAGCGCCGCGCCGATTATCAGAAGTATTACCAGATCGCTTTCGAGGAGTGCAACGACATCATCAAATCCAAAAAGCACGGCCTCAACCCCGTGTACGAGAATATCTTCAAGTCGCTGCATTCGGGTACCGCCCGTTTTGACAATACCTACGAGCTGCTGTTCGAGGTGGCCATGTGGGGGCAGATCAACGATTCCAACGTGGGCAGCGCCAACGGCCTTACCTTTTCCAGCTCCCCCTCCTGGGGTGGGGCAGGGGGCCGCAGCACCGCCGTGCCGACGTATTTTTATGAATTCGAGAACGGCAAGGACGTGCGCCGCGACGTAACCCTGGCCACCTACAAGGTGCAGGCCGACCCTACCGGCGCCATCAACCAGAAGATCCTGGTGAGCTCCATCAATTTCAACATCAATAAATTCAGAAAATCCTGGACCGCCTTCGACGGCAAGGTGACGGGTACCTACGGCGTCAACTGGCCCATCATCCGCTACGCCGACGTGCTGCTGATGTATGCCGAAGCGGCCAACGAGCTGGGCACCGCCGGCGAGATCAGTGCCCTGGACGCCCTGCAGCAGGTGCAGAAGCGGGCCTACGGCGCCAATGCCCTGCCGGCCACGCCTACGGACAAGGACGGTTTCTTCAAGGCCATCGTCAAAGAGCGCCTGCTGGAGTTTGGGGGAGAAGGGGTACGCAAATACGACCTGATCCGCTGGAACCTTCTTGCGGAAAAGATTGCGGAGACAAAAACCAAAATGGGCCTGTTCGCTACCGGCGCGCCGGCGGACAACAACCCCTACGCCAACCTGCCGCAATATATCTATGCCACGGCCAACAATTTTTTGAATACCGACCTGAAAACCGAAGCGGCCGGCCTGAGCGTGTACGGCGGTGTTCCCGACTCGGTCTTCTTCAAGCCCATGACCGTGACCACCAACCCCTCGGGCTATCCCAGCCGCCTGTGGTGGCGCCAGGAAACCGGCACCTGGACCAACGGGGTGCTGACCTCTTCCTTCATCAACGATCCCAACAACGGCTATGTGTCCAAGTTCGTCGCCAACAAAAAGGAATTGCTTCCTTACCCCGAAAGAGTCATTATCGAAAACCGGGGCGGCATCGTGCAGAACTTCGGGTACACCAACTAAAACCGCCCACCCTTTATTCCTGAACTTTTCAACAGATTGCTACATGAACCTTCAAACGATATTTTGCAATAAATTTTCCCTGTTGGCCCTGGGGCTGGGGCTCCTGGCCGCCGGCTGCAAGAAAAGCCTGACCGGCGAGATCGAGGACGACAGCGTCAACCGCTCGTTCACGCCCGCCAACTTCAGCGTCAGCACGGTAAAGGATTCCGCCAAGTTCCGGTGGAACGCGCCCCTCTACACGGGATCGGATGCCACCTATGCGCTGGAAATTTCCACCGACTCGCTGTTCGCCACCGTCGACTACACCACTACGGCCGATACCACGGCGGCGGTGGTGCTCGACAGCCACCTGAAGCTCAATACGCCTTATTTCGCCCGGGTACGGGTGGCCGAATACAAGGGCAAGCAGCCTTCCAGTTATATAGCGGCGGCCCGCAGTTTCCGGCTGAACGGCCAACAGTTCTTCAAGGTGCTCCGCGACTTCGAGGTGACGCCCACCTCGGCGCTGCTGCACTGGGCTACCGGCGCCCCGACGGCGGGGCTGACCCATATGGTGCTGATCAACGGCAAGGACTCGGTTAAGACCGCCCTGGGTGGAGCCGAGGTAAGTGCGGGTCAGAAAGCCCTGGCCGGCCTGCTGCCCGATACCCGCTATACCGTGCAGCTGCTGGCCGGCAGCAAAAGCAAGGGCCTGCTCACCTTTACCACGCCGGCTACGGTGAGCTTTACCACCGTGCTGTCGCCTTCCGACAACCTGGCCACCGCCATCACCAACGCGGCTAACGGCGACGTGATCGGCCTCAACCCGGGCACCTACAACCTGAGCGGCATTACCTACGTGGTCCAGAAACGGATTGCCCTGCGCTCGGTTTCGGGCAACCCTGCCGATACCAAAGTGCTCACCCGCGAGATCAACCTGCAGGGCGACAGCGCCGGCATTACCCTGGCGGGCATCGAGTTCAACGGCAACTATTCCGGCACCTCCTACGGCGCCCAGTTCCTGCAGCTGGTCGGCAAGGATTCCGCTAAACAGGTAACGGCCTTCAACAACATCCTGATCGACAACTGCATCATCCATGATTTTTCCCGTTGCGTGATCCGCGGCAATAACGGGGGCGTGGCCAACGACCACAAGATCGGCAGCATTACCATCAACAACGCGCAGCTGTACAATATTGACCAGGCCAATACGGCGGGCTATTACAACTTCTCGCTGGAAAAGCTGCAGCTGGCGGCCTTTTCGCTGACAAAGTCCACCCTCTATAAGCTGGGGCAGGGGCTGATCAACATGAGCACCAACCTGAGCACTACCACAGGCATCGTGCCGGCGGTCACCATCGACTACTGCACCTTCAACAGCTTTGGCGGCGGCAGCGGCAAGTACGCCTTTATCGACGCCAACGCCAACAAGGTCGTGTTCCATTTCAACAACAGCATCGTGGCCAATACGCCGATCTCCGGCAGCCTGCAGGCGGCGGCTTTCCGGGCGTCCAATACCGGCAACGTCCTGAGTTTTTCCAACAACAATTATTTCAAGCTGCAGGTAGCCCCGGGCGGGGCGGCGCTGAACCTCACCGGCCTGGCCCAGGCCAACGACATCAGCGTGGACCTGGGATGGACGGCCGCCACCACCGGTTTCGGCCTGGCCACCCTGCCCGCCGACCACCCGGTTTTTGCCGCCAGCATGGCCGGTGGCGCCGTGGGCGACCCGCGCTGGGCGTATTAAGCACCCAAGATTTTTATTATAACAAGCAAGCAATGGTCCGCCTGTTTCTACAGGTGGACTTTTTTGTATCTTTCTTTCGGCAGGTGAAAGTTGTTGATTTTCAATGGCTGTTTTTTGGTGGGGACAGAATTTGAACCAATTTGGCCAGAAATCAAACCTCCTTTTTTCCCTATTGGGATAGGTTTGCGCCTGTGCTTTCGGCCTACAGGCACTTGTTCCCGTTTGAAATTGATTCCTTTATTGTTCTTTTCCCTGCCGCACCTCTTGGTTCGGCTATCTTCGTCCTTATGCGCCATATATTAAAAAAACTTTTGTTTGCAGCGACGTTCTTTGGAGGTTTGGCGGCCACGGCCCAGGAATCCCGGACAACGCCCGAAAAATTTCCCGAGTTCATTCCCTTGTACCCGAAAGGGAAGATGCCCAACAGCAAGGGCATGAACCTGCAAGACAGCATTGCGGGCGAACGTATTTTCCGCGTAGGCACCCCGGGCATGTACGCCTTTTATCCCGGCAATGCCGAAAACAAGGGCAGCGCCGTGGTCATCTGCCCCGGCGGCGGCTACGAGCGGCTGGCTTACGTCATCAGCGGCCTGCAGCTGGCCAAGTGGTTCAATACCCTGGGCATGACCGCCTTCGTGCTCAACTACCGCCTGCCCAATTCGCCCGACCTGAAACAGCGCGAGCTGGGGCCGCTGCAGGATGCCCAGCGGGCCATCCGCCTCATCCGGGCCAATGCCGCCTTATGGGGCATCAACCCTTCAAAGATCGGCGTACAGGGATCCTCCGCCGGCGGCCACCTGGCCACCCTGGTGGCTACCCATACCAAGGACGTGTCGGCCCTCCGCGACGCGCTGGACACCGTGGCCTTCCGCCCCGACTTCATGATCCTGGTATCGCCGGTGATCGATCTGGGCACTAAGCTGGCCCATATGGGCAGCCGCAAAAACCTGCTGGGCGAGAACCCTTCGCCCGAGCTGGTGAAGCAATATTCCACCCAGAACAGCGTCACCGAAGCCACGCCCCCGGCCTTTATTGTAGGCGCCATCAACGACAAGGCCGTGCCTCCCATGAACAGCCTGCTGTTTTACCAGGCGCTGCTGGAGCATAAAGTGTCCGCCTCCTACCACGTATTCCCCCAGGGCGCCCACGCCATCGCCCTGCGCAACAACCCCGGCTCCACTAACCTGTGGACGGAGCTGTGCGAGCAATGGCTGGAGGAAGCCGGCTTCCTGCCGCCCCTGCCGGGCAAATAACCCGAAACCATAACCGAACGTTTTAATCAATAATCACCTAATTACCGTGAAAAAAAGCTTTTTGTATTGTTCGCTGGCCCTGCTGCTGGGGCCGGGTGCGGCGCTGGCGCAGTCCGGCAAGGCGCGCGCCCCGAAGCCGGCCGTAACCGCCACCAAACCCGCCGCCCCCCTGCAACTCTGGTACCCCGCCGCCGCCGCCAACTGGAACGAAGCCCTTCCCATTGGCAACGGCAGCCTGGCCGCTATGGTGTTCGGCGACGTGCGCAACGAACGCCTCCAGCTCAATGAAGAAACCATCTGGGCGGGCGAACCCGGCAACAACATTATTCCGAACGTGTACGAGCCCCTCCAGCAGATCCGCAAGCTGCTGTTTGAAGGCAAGTACAAAGAGGCCCAGGACCTGTCGAATGCCACCTTTCCCCGCCAGGCCCCGGCCGGCGGCAACTATGGCATGCAATACCAGACCGCCGGCAACCTAATGCTGCGCTTCGACGGTCCGGAATCCATAACCGACTACCGCCGCGACCTGGACATCAGCAACGCCCTGGCCTCCGTTTCGTACCGCTCGGGTGGCGTTACGTACAAGCGCGAATACCTGGCCCCGCTGACCGACAAGGTGCTGGTGGTGCGGCTCACGGCCGACAAGCCGGGCAGCATTTCCTGCGAGCTGGGTATGAATACGCCTTTTCCCCAATTCAGCAAACAAATCCGGCAGGGCCGGTTGCTGTTGTCGGGACTGACCTCCTCCGTGGACGGCAAGCAGGGCAAGCTGCGCTACCAGGTGCAGGTGCTGCCCCAGGCCGAAGGCGGGGCCGTTTCGGCCACCGATACGAGCCTCCGGATTTCGAAGGCCAATGCCCTGACGATCGTGATCGCCATCGGCACCAACTATAAAAATTACCAGGACATCAGCGGCGACGAAGCCCAGCAAGCCACCAGCCGCCTGGAGGCCGCCGCCAAAAAGAGCTACGCCGCCCTGAAGGCCGCCCATACCGCCGCCTACAAAAAGTATTTCGACCGGGTGACTCTCGACCTGGGCACTTCGGAGGCCGCCAAAAAGCCCACCAACGTACGGGTAGCCGAATTCGCCCAGGGCAAGGACCCTTCCCTCACGGCTCTCTACTTCCAGTTCGGCCGCTACCTGCTGATCTCCAGCTCCATGCCCGGCACCCATCCCGCCAACCTGCAGGGCAAGTGGAACGAAAAGCTGTCGCCGCCCTGGGACAGTAAGTACACCATCAACATCAACACCGAAATGAACTACTGGCCGGCGGAAGTGACGGGCCTGACCGAGATGCACCAGCCGCTGATGGAAATGCTCAAGGACCTGGCGGTGACCGGCCAGCAGAGCGCATCGCAAATGTATCATGCCCGCGGCTGGAACGTGCACCACAATACCGACCTCTGGCGTATCACCGGGCCGGTGGACGGCGGCTTTTACGGCATGTGGCCCATGGGTGGCGCCTGGCTGAGCCAGCACATCTGGCAGCACTACCTCTACACCGGCGACCAAAAGTTTTTACAGGAAATGTATCCCGTGCTGAAGGGCGCTGCCCTGTTCTTCGTGGATGCCCTGCAGGAGGAGCCTTCGCACAAATGGCTGGTGGTGGCGCCTTCGATGTCGCCCGAGAATACCTACCTGCCCAGCGTAGGCATTTCCGCCGGCACCACCATGGACAACCAGCTGGTGTTCGACGTATTTTCCAACGCCCTGCGCTCGGCTTCCATCCTCGGCGCCGACCAGGCCTTTGCCGACACCCTGCAAACGCTCCTCCAGCGCCTGCCGCCCATGCAGGTAGGCCAGCACGGCCAACTGCAGGAGTGGCTGCAGGATTGGGACAAGCCCACCGACCGGCACCGCCACGTATCGCACCTCTACGGCCTGTTCCCCTCGGCCCAGGTATCGCCCTTCCGCCACCCGCAGTTGTTTGAAGCCGCCCGCAATTCGTTGGTGTACCGCGGCGACAAATCCACCGGCTGGTCCATGGGCTGGAAGGTGAACCTCTGGGCCCGCCTGCTCGACGGCAACCGTGCCTACAAGCTCATTGCCGACCAGCTTTCCCCGGCCCCCGTGGAACAGTCGGGGCAGAACGGCGGCACCTACCCGAACCTCTTCGACGCCCACCCGCCCTTCCAGATCGACGGCAACTTCGGCTGCACCTCCGGCATCGCCGAAATGCTGCTGCAGTCGCACGACGGTGCGGTGCACCTGCTGCCGGCCCTGCCCGACCAGTGGCAGAAAGGCAGCGTCAAAGGCCTGGTGGCCCGCGGCGGCTTCGTCATCGACATGGACTGGAAAGAAGGAAAAATCACGTATTTGAAAGTGCAGTCGCGCCTGGGCGGCAACTGCCGCCTGCGGCTCCAAAGCGCCCTTTCTCCCAAAGGTGCATTTTCGCTGAAAACCGCTTCCGGCGCCAATCTTAATCCTTTCTATGCGGTAGCGGATATCAAAACGCCCCTGGTGTCCGAGAAAGCAATCCTGAAGGGGCTGTCCATAGCGCCGGGTACGCTGCATGACTTTGCCACCGAAGCGGGCAAGGTGTACGAGTTCGTTCAAAAATAATCTTCAACAACCGTTATGATCCGTTTTAAAAAATGGGGACTGCTGGCAGCCATGTGGCTGCCGGTGCAGCTCCTGCAGGCGCAGCCGGCCCCCAAAAAATACTCGTGGGACCACCTGCCCCAGGCCGTGGTGCCCACCTTCAAAAAAGATACGTTCAACATTGTCCGCTACGGGGCGAAGCCCGATGGCGCTACCCTCAACACCGAAAGCATCAACAAGGCCATCAAAGCCTGCAGCCAAAAGGGCGGGGGCGTGGTGTACGTGCCCGGCGGCGTCTGGCTTACGGGGCCGGTAGTGCTGCAAAACAACGTGAACCTGCACCTTGGCCGCTCGGCCATCCTGCTGTTCACGGCCGACTTCAACCAGTACCCCCTGGTGGAGGGCAACTACGAAGGCAAGCCCTCCATGCGCAACCAGTCGCCCGTATCGGGCAAGGGCCTGCACAACGTGGCCATCACCGGCAGCGGCGTCATCGACGGCAACGGCGACCACTGGCGCATGGTGACCAAAGACGCCCTGACCGAACGGCAATGGAAAGCCAAGGTAGCCTCCGGGGGGCTGGTGAGCGAGGACGGCCGTGTATGGTACCCTTCGGAAAAAACAAAGCTGGCGTCTAAAATGAAAGAGCCCGGCGCTATCCTTCCCGGAAAGACGACCAAGGATTATGAAGCGGTCAAAGACTTCCTGCGGCCCACGCTGCTCAACCTCACCGCCTGCAGGAACGTGCTGCTCGAAGGCGTGACGTTTCAGAACTCGCCCTCCTGGTGCCTGCACCTGCTGCTGTGCCAGGACCTGACCCTCAAAAACGTGTCGGCCAAGAACCCGGCCTATGCCCAGAACGGCGACGGCCTCGACCTGGAGTCGTGCAAAAACGTGCTGGTGGACGGCTGCACCTTCGACGTAGGCGACGACGGCATCTGCATCAAGTCGGGCAAGGACGAGGAAGGCCGCAAAAGAGGCGTGCCCACCGAGAACGTCGTCATCCGCAACAGCTTTGTGTACAAAGGCCATGGGGGCTTTGTCATCGGCAGCGAAATGAGCGGCGGCGCCCGCAACATCTTTATCTCCGACTGCAGCTTCATGGGCACCGACAAGGGCCTGCGCTTCAAGACGGCCCGCGGCAGGGGAGGAGTGGTGGAAGACATTTTTGTGAAGAACATCTTCATGAAGGACATCGTTGACGAAGCCATCTATTTTGACATGTATTACTTCACCAAGGCGCCCGCCGCGGGTGAGCAGGTGGAGGTGCCCGCCGTAACCGAGGCCACGCCGCAGTTCCGCAACTTCCACATCAGCAACGTGGTCTGCCAGGGTGCGAAGAAAGGCATCTTTATCCGCGGCCTGCCCGAGATGAGCGTCAAAAATATCGCCATCGCCAACACCGTGCTGAAAGCCGACAAGGGCGCCGAGATCATCGAGGCCGAAGGCATTTCCCTGAAAGGCGTGGAGCTGATCGCCGCACCGGCCTATCCCGTGGTGTATGTCGAGAACAGCCAGTCCGTAAGGGTGGACAGCCTGTCGTATAACCCCGGCGCCGGCCTGCTGGTAAAAGTGAACGGCGAGCGGACCAAAGACATCCGCCTCTCCAACACCATTGCCGGCGATGCCAAAAGCAAAGTGGCCGCGGAGAACGGGGCCGATGTCAAAACCGTACAATTGAACTAATTCCTACAGCGATCAACTCATGAAGAACATTCGAAACTATTCATTGCTGCTGCTGGCGGCGGCGGGCGCCGCCTTTACGGCCCCGCCCCGCAAGATGCGGGTGTTCCTGGTGGGCGATTCCACCATGTCCGAGAAACAACGGAAAGCCTATCCCGAAATGGGGTGGGGCATGATGTTTACCAAATTCGTGGACACCGCCACCACCGTGGTGTACAATACGGCCCAGAACGGGCGCAGCACCCGCACCTTTTTGGAAGAAAAACGATGGGCGCCGATCCTGGACAGCCTGCAGGAAGGCGACGTGGTGCTGATCCAGTTCGGCCACAACGACGAGGTGCCGACCAAGCCCCAGGCAACCACCGAAAAGGAGTTCCAGAAAAACCTGGCCCGCTACGTGGATGAGGCCCGGGCGAAGAAGGCCGTGCCGGTGCTGATCACCCCCGCCGCCCGGCGCAGCTTCGATGCCGCCGGCAAGGTGCAGGATACCCATAAGGTGTATGCCGAGCTGGTACGCAAGGTCGCCCGCAAAAAAAAGGTGCCCCTGGTGGAGCTGGACCGCAAGAGCCAGGCCCTGCTGCAGTCCTACGGTCCCGGGGCGTCCAAATACCTGTTCAACCACCTGAAGCCGGGAGAGCATCCCAACTACCCCGCCGGCAAGACCGACGACACCCACTTCAGCGAGCTGGGCGCCCGCAAAATGGCGGAGATCGTTTACGCCGAGCTGAAAGCGCTGAACCCGGCCGGCCTGGCAGATCATTTTTTTAAACCTGCACCTAAAAAGTAAGTATCGCCTTTATGCGCATCCTGAATAAAATTGCTGCCCTGTCCCTGGTCCTGTTCCTCTGTTCTTTTATGTACAGGGCCGATAAGATCACCATTTACCTGATCGGCGATTCCACCGTTTGCACACAGCCCGTATCGCAGGCGCCGGTGACCGGCTGGGGCACGCCCTTCGCCGTTTTTTTCGATGAGACGGTAACGGTAGAGAACCATGCCCGCGGCGGCCGCAGCACCCGCACCTTTATCAGCGAGAACCGCTGGCAGCCCGTGGCCGATGCCCTTAAACCGGGCGACTACGTATTCATGCAGTTCGGCCATAACGACGAAGCCAAAGAAGAGCGGTATAAAGACCGCTACACCGCGCCGGAAGACTACCGCGCCAACCTGCTGCGGTTCATTGCCGAAACGAGGGCCAAAGGGGCGAAGCCCGTGCTGGTAACCCCCGTGTCGCGGCGCCGCTTCAGCAAAGAGGGCAAGACGGAAGAAACCCATATCGAATACTCCAAAGTGATGGCGGAGGTCGCCGCCGCGCAACAGGTGCCCCTGGTGGACCTCGACACCCGCAGCCGCCAATTGTATGATGCCTTCGGGGTAGAGCATTCGAAGCTCCTGTTCAACATATCCGAGCCGGGTACGAACCCGCAATTCCCCGACGGCGTCAACGACAACACGCATTTTAGCGAGTACGGCGCCCGCCTGCTGGCGGAGCTGGTGCTCGACGAAATGAAAAAATTGCACCTCGACCTGCTGGAACGGGTGGTGCAACCGGCAGTCAAATAATTTACCTTCGGCCAAACCTTTATTAGCTTAATTATTTTATGTTCAGATCATTCCTCGCTACACTGTTGCTTGTATGCAGTTTCGTGCAGGGCGCTTTTGCCCAGCAAACCTATCCCGCTACGCTGACCGTTGCCCAGGATGGCAGTGGAAATTACCGCACCATCCAGGAGGCGGTCAATTCCGTTCGCGACCTGGGCCAGCAGCGGGTCCGCATCTTTATCAAAAAAGGTATTTATAAGGAAAAGCTGGTGATCCCTTCCTGGAAAACGGCTATTTCCCTCATCGGTGAGAGCGCCGAATCCACCATCATCACCGGGGGCGATTTTTCCGGCAGGCCGGTGCCCGCGGGCAAGGACGGCTTCGGGCTGGAGAAGTTTTCCACCTACACTTCCTACACCGTGCTGGTACAGGGCAATGACGTGGTGCTCGAGAACCTGACCATCGAAAATACCGCCGGCCGCGTGGGCCAGGCCGTAGCCCTGCATGTGGAAGGCGACCGCTTCCAGGCCCGCAACTGCCGCATCCTCGGCAACCAGGATACCCTGTACACCGCCAAGGAGGAAAGCCGCCAGTTGTACGACAGCTGCTACGTGGAGGGCACCACCGATTTTATCTTCGGCGAAGCCACCTGCGTGTTTCGCAACTGCACCATCAAGAGCCTGACGAACTCCTACATCACCGCTTCCGCCCAACGGCAGGCACAAAAATTCGGCTACGTATTCTTCGACTGTAAGCTGGTGGCCGCTCCCGAAGCACAGAAGGTGTTCCTGGGAAGACCCTGGCGTTCCTACGCCAAAACGGTGTTCATCCGTACCGACATGGGCGCGCACATCGTGCCCGAGGGCTGGCATCCCTGGCCCGGCGACAAGATGTTCCCCAACAAGGAAAAGACCGCTTATTATGCCGAGTACGACAGCCGCGGCGCCGGCGGCGACCGTTCCAGGCGCGTAGCCTGGTCGAAGCAGCTGTCCAAAAAACAGGTGAAAAAATACACCCTCGAAAACATCTTTGCCGGCCCCGACCAATGGGATGGTACCGCAGTGAACCAGTAACCGTTGACGTAAAGTAACCGCTACATGAAATTCCTATTTGCCTTACTAATGGCGCTGCCGATAATGGTTAGCGCACAGGAGATTCCCCGGGATACGTCCTTTACGGTCTGGGGCACCTTCCAGAAGGAGCGCAAGGCCCGCCCCTATATTCAAATAGCGCAGCCGGCAAAATTGAAAGGCGTGAAAAGCCGCGAGAACGTGGTGTACAGCACGTTGGGCAACCGCAAGCTGCTGGCCGATGTGTATTATCCCAGGAAGAAATCGAAGAAAGGTTATCCCGGCGTGGTGATGATCTTCGGCGGCGGCTGGCGCTCCGGCGATAAATCGCAGAACGTGCCCCTGGCGCAACAGCTGGCGGCGAAGGGCTACGTGGCCGTGACCATCGAATACCGCCTGTCGCTGGAGGCGCCTTATCCCGCCGCGGTGCAGGATATCAAAACGGCCATCCGCTGGCTGCGGGCCCATGCCCGGGACTACGGGCTGGATACGACGAAGATCGCCACCCTGGGCATGTCGGCCGGCGGGCAGCTGGCTACCCTGGCAGGCACCACCAACGGTTTCGAAAAGTACGAGGGCGTGGGCGGCTATCCCGAACGTTCCAGCGATGTGCAGGCGATCGTAAATATCGATGGCACACTTTCGTTTCACCATTCCGAATCGGTGGAAGGCAAGGCTTCCATGGATTTCCTGGGCGGCACCTACGAGCAGAAGCGCGAAGTATGGGAGGAAGCTTCCCCCCTGGACCATGCCGGCAAAAACACGCCGCCCATCATCTTCATCAACAGTTCCCTTCCCCGCTTCCATGCGGGCCGCGACGATATGATCAAGATCCTGGACCAGCACGGCATCTACCACGAACAACATACCCTGCCCGACACGCCGCATCCCTTCTGGTTCTTCCATCCCTGGTTCGAGCCTTTGGTGAATTATACCGTGGGTTTTTTGGATAAGGTATTCGACCAGACTAAAGGTAATTCCCACAAATAAGAAGAATTATGTGGGCCTAAACAGAAACGCCTTTTCCATACCGGGAAAGGCGTTTCTGTTGTAGGTGTTTAGTATTAGTAGCCAGTAGGGTAAGTTGCTGGTTTGGGCACCCCTCTCCATGTGGAGAGGGGCCGGGGGTGAGGCCCGGGGGTGAGGTTTTTTTCCCCTCTTTTTAGGGGTATAGGCCGGTTTTGCGTCTACATTGTATAAACATGACACAATGAGCCTGCACGAATTTGATCAACTGCTCCGGAAATATCTTTTAGGCCAGTGTACTGCCCCCGAAGAACAGGAAGTTCAGGAGTGGTACGGGAAACTGGCGGCGGAGAGCGCCCTGGAGCTGTCTGACCAGGAACGGTACCATCTGGAGGAAAGGATGTGGCCGCTGATCCTGGCCGGGATCGGGGAAGCGCCCCGGCAGGTCTCCGGCGGGCAGGCAGCGCCCTTCGGCTCCGTCCGCTTCATTCGTATGGCAGTGGCCGCCTGCCTGGTGGTGCTGGTCAGCCTCGGCCTGTATTTCCTGCTGCCCTTCATCCGCCTCGACCAGTCGCTGTCCCAGCTGGGCGTGCCGGAAGGCTACCGCCGCTTTGCCAATGAAGGAAAAGCCGCCCGGGCCGTCCACCTGTCCGACGGGTCCGTGGTGACCCTGGATCCCAAGGCCTCCCTTTACTTCCCCGACGCTTTCCGGGAAAAATCCCGCGACGTGTACCTGGCCGGCAATGCGTTCTTCCAGGTATCGCCCCGCCCCGGCAACCGCTTTGTCGTGCATGCCGACGAAGGACTGCTGGCCGAAGTGCTGGGAACTTCTTTCTATATGCACCAGGACCGCCCCTCCAAACAGGTAGAGATTTCGGTGGTGAGCGGCAAGGTATGGGTGCATGAAGGTCCTAAACCCGCCACCCTGCCCGTGCGGCAGGTAGTGCTGGCCCCCAACCAGAAAGTGGTGTATGCCGCCGGCCGTAAAGAACTGGTGGCCGCCCTGGCCGACGAGCCGAAGCTGTTGCCGGGTGTGGACCACCGCTTTGATTTCGAAGAAACGCTGCTGGGCAACGTGCTGCAATCCCTGAGCAAGGCCTACGGCATCGTCATCTCCACAGCGGACAAGAACCTGGCCGGCTGCCATTTTACCGGCGACCTTACCCGCCAGGGACTGTACGACAAACTCCGCATCATCTGCCTCTCCACCGGCTCCAGCTTCCAGGTGATCGGCACTTCCATCGTGCTGACAGGCGCCGGTTGCCCCTAAGC
Source organism: Huijunlia imazamoxiresistens (assembly GCF_037132455.1). Lineage (NCBI taxonomy): Bacteria > Pseudomonadati > Bacteroidota > Chitinophagia > Chitinophagales > Chitinophagaceae > Huijunlia > Huijunlia imazamoxiresistens. The sequence goes on from NZ_JBBBEI010000002.1 coordinate 18,721, forward strand.
GCCCACGCCCGGAAAAGTTCTTATTCTTCCCCTGCTTTAATCTGTCCGCCCGTTCATCAGGGTAAGGGCCGCTTCCGAAAGAAATTGAGCGCCCTGCCGGATGCAGCCTTCATGAACGATCATCTTCGGGTGGTGCAGGAAATAACATTCATCGGCCTCGTTGCGGGCACCCAGCCAGTAAAACATGGAAGGCACCTTCCGCGAATAAAAGGCGAAATCCTCGCCTGCCAGCAACGCTTCCGTTTCCAGCACGTTCTCTTTACCGAACACCCCTTGCAACGCCGGTTCCAGTTGCCGGTGCAGCTCTTTGTCATTGAGCAGGCTCGGGTAGTCGAGCAGGTACTCCAGTTCCACCAAGGCGCCAAAGGTGGCGGCGATGCCTTCGGTGACGGTCTTCAGCCGCTTCTTTATCTGCTCGTAGGTGGCGAGGTCCAGCGCCCGGATCGTGCCTTCCAGCACCACTTTGTCCGCGACGATATTCGGTGCCACGCCGCCGTTGATCATCGTAAAGGAAAGCACCGCCGGCTCCACGGGGTTGGTAAACCGCGAAACGATCGCCTGCGCCCCCTGTACCAGGCTGCTGGCAATATAAATGGCATCCACTGCCAGGTGAGGAGCGGCGCCCGCATGCCCCGCTTTCCCGTGAATGGTTATCCGGAAAAAGTTGGCGCAGGCCAGGGCTTGTCCCAGCTTGCAGGCGATCTGACCTACCGGCAGCAGCGTGTGTACATGCAGGCCCAGGGCAAAGTGGACGCCTTCCAGCTCGCCCGCCTCCACCATCCGCTGCCCGCCCGATTTTCCTTCGGGGTCGTTGTTGTTGCCTTCTTCCGATGGCTGGAAAATGAATTTCACCGTGCCGTTGAATTCCTGCCGCTGCAGCAGGTGGGCGGCGCCGAGCAGCATGGTGGTGTGCACGTCATGGCCGCAGGCATGCATCTTTCCCGCGATGCGGGAGTGAAATTCCAGTCCCGTTTCTTCCTGTATGGGCAGGGCGTCCATGTCGGCCCGCAGCGCGATGCAAGGGCCGCTGCCTTTGGTCAGCGTGGCGATCACGCCCGTCTTTGCGATGCCCGGGCGGTAGGGGATGCCCAGTGCTTCCAGTTCTTTACATACGAGGCCCGCGGTATGGTGTTCTTCATATCCCAGTTCGGGGTGCTGGTGGAGGTTTCTCCTGATTGAGAGGAGGCGTTGATAGAGTTCCTGTTCCATTTCGGCTAAAATTATGTTTTTTGCAGCTTGTAAAACCAACGGGGAATTTCAATATGAATACAGCCATCAGCCTTCAGGATATTCGCCTGCGCACCGGGTTGCAGCCCGGCGACATCGGGTACATCGCTTATTTGCATGCCCGCCTCTATGCCGCCGAATGCGGCTACGGTCTCAACTTCGAACACTATGTATTAAAAGGACTGCTGGAGTTTTCCGGTCGGTACGATCCCGCAAAGGACCGGGTGTGGATCTGCGAGCATGGCGAGCGCATCATAGGCTGCCTGGCAGCGATGCACCGGGGCGGCGACCAGGTACAGTTCCGGTATTTTATTTTTTTACCCGAATACCGCGGCATTGGCCTGGGCAAAAAGCTGATGCAGGAATTCCTGGCGTATATGCACGAGCGGCATTACCGCAGGGCCTATTTATGGACCACAAATGAACAGGAGGCGGCCATTGCCTTATACACCCGCTTTGGCTTTGTGCTGACCGAAGAAAAGCCGTCTGATGCGTTCGATAAACCCCTGGTGGAAAGAAGATATGACCTTTTTATTGCCGGGTAAAAATCGCTGAAATAGGCCATGGTAGGGCATTTTCGGGGGTGGGGGACGGTCCCCGGGAGGCCTTGTGAAATTTTTTTTATTTTTTTTTAGGGGTCGGGGGATTTTGATACGTCTATATCTTAAAGACGACGATTATGAACGGGCAGCCATATGAACCTCCATTCCCATCGCCTTCCGCCCGAGCGGGACCTTGAAGAAAAGCGGCAGTACGATAAGTTCGCGGACAGAACAAGCGCCGGTTCTATCCAGGTTGCAACCATTTAATGAACACAGAAATAATGTGATCATGAAACAGAATACTCACCATATCCCCACTATTCTGATTATCGACCGCGATGAGGATGATTGCCTATTCTTCAAAGAAGCCATAACAGAAGTTTCTCCTGGTACCAAAGTCGTTTTCTGGAAAGGAAAAGAATGCATTTGGGAATTGATCAAGCTGGTTTGTCCTACCCTGATTTTCATTGAATGTAAACTGCCGGGAGAAAACGGGATCGACCGTTTGCGGCAGCTCAAGGAACACCCCGATTTTCGGGCCATACCGGTGGTAGCCTGGAGCACCGGAAGGCTGGGCCCGGTAGTGACCGAAGCCTACGCGGCCGGGGCGCAGTTGTACCTGGAAAAACCCTGGGAAATAAAAGTGTGGGTCAATAAGGTGCGGATGATCGTACACCAGTTCCATAAAGGAAAGCCGGTTTTTTTACAACCGGCCAGAAATGCTTATGCACCCGAGTTGCCGAAAGCTACTGTACCTATGCAGGACGAAGATTCCATACCTGCCGTTCAGATCGCCTGAACCTAGAAATTGCTAACGTATGACAAACACCCGCCCCGGTCCCGCTTTAAGCGAGACCGGGGCATTTTTATTTAGGACCTGGGGGTCTTCTTTTGCCGCATTAGGGATTTCAAAAGGATATAATCCCCCACCGGTCAATGATTCTGCATCCGCATGCGGAAAATGATTGGGAATTGCTTTATCTTGTTTCCACGGTGCTTTTCATTCAGAACCGGCTATACTCTTCCATATGTCGTACGCTTTACTGGGTGATGATAACTTGTTGTATGCCTTCAAGCAGGGCGAGGTAGGTGCCTTCGAGGAGATCTACAAGCGCTACTGTTTCAAGCTGTACTGCATCGCTTACAAGCAGACCTCGTCGCAGCACGAGTCCGAGGAGATCGTCCAGAACCTGTTCGTCAAGATCTGGAACAACCGCGAGACCTCCGTCATCAAGGACCTGGGGCCGTACCTGGTGATCTCCCTGCGCAATATGATCATTGATTATATCCGCAAAAAAGTCAGCGAGCGGAAGCTCAAGGCCTCGATCGACATTTCGGAGGCGACCAATTCCACCGAAGACGAGCTGAACCGGGCCCAGCTGCTCAATACCATCGAGAACGTGCTGGAAGAGCTGCCCGAAAAGACCCGGGAGGTGTTTAAGCTGAGCCGCTACGAGCACAAATCCGTCCGGGAAATTGCCGGCCTGCTCGACCTGACCGAAAAGGCGGTGGAATATCATATCACCAAGTCCATCAAGCTGTTGCGCCAGTACCTGAAAACCTACCTGGGGGCCCTGGTGCTGCTGTTGCAGTTGCCGGCCGGGCTCGCCGGAAAGGCGGAAAACAGGGCGCCGGAAAACGCAATCTGCAGAACTGAGGCAATTCGCTTATATTCGTGTAAGGTTCTTCCCGGGAAAAAACTGGCAAAATTGCCAATTATTTTTTCCGGAGCTTTAGGGGATGAGGCTCTTTCAGCGTCTATAATATATAGGCGTCACTCTTTAAAGTTTACCACATGAGCCAAAAAGAATTTGATCACCTGCTACAGCAATATCTTGCGGGCAAAACCAGCCCGGAAGAGGAAGAAAAAGTGCTGGAGTGGTACGAGCAACTGCTGGGGGCCAGCCACCCGGATCTGTCCGGAGTGCAGGAACAGCAACAACACATCGAGGAAAAGATCTGGCCGGGCATCCTGGCCAACCTGGAACAACCCGCTGTGCCTGCCCCGGGCAAGGTGGTTCGCTTGAAGCGGTTCTCCGTTCTTCGGCTAGCCGTTGCCGCCTGTCTCATCCTGCTGGCCGGTATTGGCCTGTATTTCTTCACTTTCCTGCGCGATTCGGATCGCTCCGGCCTGGGTGTGCCGCAGGGTTACCTCGGTTACTCCAACAAGGACCAGCAGGCTAAAGTCGTTCGACTGGCCGACGGGTCTTCCGTTACGCTGCAGCCGCAGGCCACCCTGTATTACCCCGAAGATTTTGCCGGAAAGACCAGGGACGTTTACCTGAAGGGCGATGCCTTCTTTTCCGTTCACCGCAACCCCGCACAGCACTTCATCGTGCATTCCGGCGAGGACCTGCTGACCGAAGTACTGGGCACCAGTTTCCATGTACGGCAGCAGCCAAAGGCCGGCCGCATCGAAGTGGCGGTGGTGACCGGTAAAGTATGGGTGCGCCGCGACAGCAAAAACGAACCGTCGACCAAGGCAGCGGCCGGTGTGGTGCTCACGCCCAACCAAAAGGCTGTGTATTCCGCCGCCCGTACCGAACTGGTAGCCTTGCTGGCCGATGAGCCGGGCTTGCTGCCGGGTACGGACAATGCCTTCGTGTTCGCCGACGCACCCCTTACAACGGTGCTGGAAACCCTGCAACAGGCGTACGGGATCGACATTACGGCGGAAAACAACGCCCTGAAGAAATGCCACTTTACCGGTGACCTTACCCGGCAGGGATTGTACGATAAACTCCGCATCATCTGCGAGTCTACCGGTACATCTTACCAGGTGCAGGGAACGGCTATCGTAGTAAAAGGAAAAGGCTGCCTCCGGTAATAGAGGCAGCACCCACAAGGAGCGATTGGCGACTGCAGTCAGAAAGCAGCCGTGCAACGGAAAGGCCCCGGAAGAACTCTTGAAACGATAACGACCCCATGGCCGGAAACGGCTTCAGGTCGGCACATTCAATAATGAGTACGGTCCTAAACTGTTGCAATGAGCGAAAAAAACTTTCTGCCTGCGCTTCCGCCAGCGCTCCTTTTCTTTTTTTTCCTGCTGGCCTTCTGCTGCAAAGCAGTAGGGCAGGACCTCCTGCAGCAACCCATTACGGTGGCTGCGGAAAATACCGAGCTCAGAAAAGTGCTGGACCTGGTGCAGGACCAGACCAACATAAAATTTACCTACAGCAGCGATTTTATCGGCGCGGGCAAGAAGGTCAGCTGCAACCTGCGCCATCAAAAGCTTGCCGTGTTCTTTGACGAAGTGCTGCTGCCCCTGGGCATCCGCTACCGGGTGATCGATAGCCGACAGGTGCTGCTGTTCCGGCCGCAGGTAGCGTCGCAGGGAGACGGCCTGTCCGTTCACCCGGCAGAAAAACCGGCCAAAAGGGTGGTGGCCATCGAAGTGAAAAGCCATGCCGGCCTGCCCCTGCCGGGCGTCAGCGTGGTGGAACGGGGCAGCGGCAACGGCATGCTGACGGATGCCAACGGCCGGTGCCGGATCACGGTAAAGCCCTCGGCCACCCTGCAATTCAGCCTGGTCGGCTACGTGAGCCGCGAAGTGCCGGTGGACAATAGCTCCGCCATTTCCCTTACCCTGGGCGAAGAGATCCGCTCCATCGATGAAGTCATTATCACGGGCGTGTTCGACCAGAGCCGCCGCATGGAGTCGGCGGTGGCCATCACTACCCTGAACGAATCCCTTCTCAGCAAGCAGGTTCCCGTCAGCACGGCGGATATCCTGCACAACGTGCCGGGCGTGTTTGTCAACTCCTCGCTGGGCGAGATCCGTAACATCGTTTATTCCCGGGGCGTGTCGGCCAATTCCACCGAGGCTGCTTTCGGCTACTACTATGTTTCCTTCCAGGAAGACGGCCTGCCCGTCACCAATGTTACCTTCAGCAATTTCGGTCCCGATTATTTCTGCCGGCCCGATGCCACCCTCAAACGGGTGGAAGCGGTACGGGCAGGTACTTCCTCCATCCTGGGGTCCAATGCCCCGGGCGGCATCTTCAACTATATTTCCAAAACGGGGGGCAAGGAGTTTGCCGGCCTGGCCCGGGCCCGGTACGGGATCGAGGGCGACGGCAACAGTTATTACCGCGCAGAGGTCAATATAGGCGGGCCGGTGAACCAGAACGGATGGTTTTATAATGCCGGCGGTTTTTACCGCTACAACCAGGGCGCCCGCTACGCCGGCTACCCGCTCAACAGGGGCGGGCAGTTCAAGGGCAACCTGGTCAAGGAATACAAAGGCGGGTCGCTGAAGTTTTTTGTAAAATACCTGAACGACCGTAACGGCTGGTTTGAAGTATTGCATGCCAAGGACTTTCACCATCCCCGCCGGGCACCCGGCGTCAAACAAACCGATACCTACCTGCTGCCGGACGCAGTGGCCACCTACCCGTTTTTAGAGCCGGGCAATACCCGGACCTTCGACCCCACCACCCTCACCCATTCGCGCGAGCTGGCCCTTGGCCTGCAGGCCCAGCATATGCTGGGGAAAGGCTGGAAGTTGATCAATAGCCTGAAGTTTTCCGATAAAAAGCAAAACTGGCAATCCAGCTCGCTGATCTACCCCCTGCCCGTAGACAGTCCGAACCTCTACAACCTACTGGGCACCCTGGGCCGGGCAGGCACCTACAGCTTCCGTGACCGGGCCACCGGCGCCGTGCTGGGACAGGCCTATTCGCCCGACGGGTATACGTTTTCCAAGGGGGCCTCCAACCTTCCCGGCGCGGGGGTCATACCCGGAGGGGTGTTGACCCAACTGGGCTATATCAACCAACCCAGGATCAAGGAGGTGATCGACCAGTTATTGATTTCCAAAAAGATCCGGAAAATGAACTTTACCGCCGGCGCATTCTTTGCCCATTCCTCCATCAGGCACATGCATACCCTGCCTGCCCTGGGTATCGGTACCATACAACACCGGCCGCACCTGCTCGACGTGACCCTGACCACCCCGGCCGGGCGGCAACTGCAGGTGACCAACGACCAGGGTTATGCCAACCTGGGCGGCATCCTGGAGCTCTACGAATACCGGGCAGTGCAGCACGACCAGGCGCTGTTTTTCGAGCACAGCTGGCAACTGCACCAGAAGCTAAAGCTGAACTGGGCCTTCCGCTTCGAGCAGATCCGGGTAGAGGGCAACAACCACATCGCCGACCCCAACCCCCGGGCTAATGATCCTGCCTATGGCGGAGCTGACGGCAACCCCGCCACCCTCTACGATAACCGGTTTTTTGTTCGAGGCGCTACCTATGCGTACGACAGGCGGGTCACTACCTTTTCGTATTCCTCGGGCCTGAACTACAAGATCAGCGACCATTTTGCGGTCTATGCCCGCTATTCGAAGGGGCAGAAAGCGCCCGACCTGAGCTATTATTTTTCCTATGACTCCCGCTTCAAGCTGGAGAACGACCGGCCCCGGCCCCAGCATACCGTTCAGGCAGAGGTGGGCCTGGTGGCCAAGCGCAACCGGAGCAGTTTGTTCGTGACGCCATTTTTCAGCCTGCTGCGCAATGTCGTGTTCAGCTATGCGCCTTTCGAAGATGGGGACCGCAGCCTGTACTTCCCCTTGCCCTTATACAACAGCATGCGCACCATCGGCGTCGAATGGGAAATGGACTGGCGGATTTTTACGCCCCTGCAGGTGCGGGCCATTGCCACCTTCCAGACGGCGAAAACCCTGAGCTGGAAAAACTGGGTGGCCAACGGTCCGGGCCGGCAGGACGACCAGATAAAGGACTATTCCGGCACCCGTGCCGACAACAATCCGAGGGTCATGCTGAACCTGACGCCCGCGTATACCACCGAAAAATACTATGGCCAGCTGTCCTGGAAGTTTATGGGCAACCGGCCGGGCAACATCCCGCAGACCGTCATGCTGCCGCAGTTCAGCCAGTTCGACCTGGGCGCCGGCTGGAACATTACTAAAAGATATGCCCTGGCCCTGAACATCAATAACCTGTTCAATTCGGAAGGGGTGATGAGCTGGGCGCCGCCAGGCGGTTATCCCACTGCCCTGGACCGGCAGGGTTTTACCCGCGACAAGCTGGAGGCCAACCTGAATGCGCCCTTCGGCATCATCTGCATCCAGCCCCGCTCGTACTTCCTGACGTTTTCATGTACGTTTTAACGCCTCACCCGCAATGGGCACGGTTCCACAGGCAGTCGAGGCCGTCGGTAAGCATGTGCAGGCAGAGGCCGATAGCGGGCAGGCGTAACCGTGGGAAAAACAGGCAAATGACGTAAACGGTGCAGGCTGCATAGCTGTGCAGGGGGTGAAAGCCCACACTGCACCGGCAGGGGTCGAAGATGGGAACGGCCAGCAGGTGGTCCAGGTCTACCAGCATGGTGGCCAGCAGCACCCCATACGCCTGCTTCCAGCGGTCCCTGTAGAAGGCATAGGCCACGAAGGCCGGGAAAATGAAATGCAGGAAATAATGTACGACGGTTTGCATGGCGTTGCGTGCAAAGAGACGAAAAAATCCTTTTTCTTTTGGAAGGGGTACCGTGGGTTGTTATAATCTGTACGCATATCCGATAACTAATAAGAATGACGCGGTGACCCCACCGGCCCGTACTTTCGGGTGGCAAATCACAGCCAGGCTAGTAAGCCGGGCTGGTTACCAGAAGCACAAAAACAAAAACGAATCCTCACATGATTCAGGCAAATGTTATCCCCCAAGCCGCCAGCGCGTTTACCGCACAACTGGAAAAAATATTTGTGACCGAGGAGCAGGTACCCGAAGCCTACGCGCTGCCGGGTGAGATCCACCAGCGCGAATACCTCTCCGATGGCGAGATGAAGCCCTGGAACGGCCCGGTACACGAAGTGTATTCCCCCATCTGCATCCGCACCGAAGAGGGCCTCAAACGCAAGCTCATCGGTACTTACCCCATCTGCACCCAGGAGGAGGCCACCCAAGCCCTCAACGCCGCCGTTCAGGCCTACAACAACGGCCGCGGCCAGTGGCCCACCATGAGCGTGGCCGAACGCATCAAATGCGTCGAGCAGTTCACCCACAAGATGATCCTCAAAAAGGACATCGTCGTCAAACTCATCATGTGGGAGATCGGCAAATCCTGGGCCGACTCCGTAAAAGAATTCGACCGCACCGTCGAGTACATCTATGCCACCATCGATGCGCTCAAGGACGTCGACCGCCAGAGCTCGCGCTTCCAGGTGGAGCAGGGCATCGTGGCCCAGATCCGCCGCTCGCCGCTGGGCGTGGTGCTGTGCATGGGACCGTTCAACTACCCGCTGAACGAAACCTTCACCACCCTCATCCCCGCCATCATCATGGGCAATACCGTGCTGTTCAAGCCGCCCAAGCACGGCACCCTGCTGCACTATCCTTTGCTGGAAGCGTTTAAGGAAGCGTTCCCCAAAGGCGTGGTCAACACCATCTACGGCCGGGGCCATGCCATCGTGCCGCAGCTGATGCAGTCGGGCAAGGTGGACGTGCTCACCCTGATCGGTTCTTCCAAGGTGGCCAACGAGCTCAAAAAGCTGCACCCCAAGGTGAACCGCCTGCGGGCTATTCTGGGCCTGGACGCCAAGAACGCGGCCATCATCACCCAAAATGCCGACCTGAAGCTGGCGGTTCAGGAAACCGTTACCGGTGCGTTGACCTTCAACGGCCAGCGCTGCACGGCTTTAAAGATTATCTACGTGCACCAGCGCATCGCCCAAGAGTTTCTGGAACTGCTGAAGGAAGCGGTAGGCAAGCTTCAATACGGCATGCCGTGGGAGAAGGGCGTCAGCCTGACGCCGCTGCCGGAGCCGGGCAAGCCCGCCTACCTGCAGGAGCTGATCGATGATGCCATCATCAACGGTGGACAGGTGGTGAACGAGAACGGGGGCGACAGCGTGGCTTCGTTCGTGTACCCGGCGATCGTGTACCCGGTCAATGACCGAATGAAGCTGTACCGCGAGGAGCAGTTCGGTCCGATCATCCCGGTGATCCCCTTCGAGGACCTCGAAGAGCCGATCCAGTACCTGATCGATTCGACGCACGGCCAGCAGGTGAGCATATTTTCCAACGATACCGAAGAAGTGGCCTCGATTATCGACCCGGTAGTGAACCAGGTGAGCCGGGTGAACATCAACTGCCAGTGCCAGCGGGGTCCGGACGTGTTTCCGTTTACGGGGCGCAAGGACAGTGCGGAAGGGACGTTGTCGGTGGTGGATGCGCTGCGGTCGTTTTCGATCCGTTCGCTGGTGGCCACGAAGCTGACCGAGCAGAACAAGCAGCTGATCAATGACATTGTGCACAGCGAAAGCTCGAACTTTTTGAGCACCCGTTATATTTTTTAAAATACTTCCCATCATCTTTTCAACGCCACCAGCCGAAAGCTGGTGGCGTTTTTGTTTTTATCTTACCTCACTCATTAACCCATAGGCATGAACCTGCACATAGAAAATCCCTCACGGCGCCATATATGCGCTACCTGTGGCACCCGTTATGCAGAAGACCGCTTCGACCCGGACCATTGCCTCGTATGCCTCGATGACCGACAGTACATCGGCGAGGGCGGACAAAGCTGGACCAGCCACGACGAGCTGGCAAAGACCCGCACCATCCGGTTCGCACGGTTGCAGGAGGGCTTGCTGGACCTGCGGATAGCACCCGCCTTTGCCATCGGCCAGCGGGCGCACCTGGTGCTGTCGCCTGCGGGCAATATTTTATGGGATTGCCTGCCTTTTCTGGATGCTCCCACGGTGGCCTACCTCCACTCCCTGGGCGGCCTCCGGGCCGTGACGATCTCGCATCCCCACTACTATGGCCTGATGACGGAATGGGCCCGGGCTTTCGACTGCCCGGTTTACCTGCACCAAAACGATGCGCAGTGGGTTATGGATCCCGACCCGCGGATCACCTTCTGGGAAGGAAAGGGAAAGACGCTTTGGGACGGCATCCGCATGGTGCATACCGCCGGCCATTTCCCCGGCAGCACCGTGCTGCATTTGCCCCATCATGGCCCAAGAGGCACCCTGCTGACCGGCGACAGCATTTTCGTGTCCCGCGACCGCAAACAGGTAGGCGCTATGTACAGCTATCCCAATTATATTCCCCTGGGCGCTGCCGCCATCAAGTACCTGGCGGAACAGGTGCGGCCCCTGGCCTTCGACAGCCTGCATGGCGCCTTTGACGGCCAGGATCTTCCCTCCGGGGCTTATGACATCTTTGCCCGCTCCATGGATAAGTATCTTCAAATTGTGAGCGATCCCCTTAAGTAAACGAAACTCCCAACTCAGGAATCCAGGAACTCTGGAACTAAACTCTGGACCTTTGGAACTCTGGAACTTACGTTCTACCTTCCCGCCTTATGAAACAGCTTGTATATGGCCTTATTGCCTGCTGCCTGCTCGCCAAAAGCGGCTACAGCCAGGAAGGCTCTTTAACGACTTCTGCCTTGCAACCTTTTCCGCTGACTTCCGTCCGACTGGCGGAAAGCCCGTTTAAGCAGGCCCAGCAAACCGATCTGCAGTATATTCTTTCCCTGGATCCCGACCGCCTGCTGGCGCCCTACCTGCGGGAAGCCGGCCTGGCGCCAAAGGCCAAGAGCTATCCCAACTGGGAGAATACCGGCCTTGACGGCCATATCGGCGGCCACTACCTCTCCGCCCTTTCCAACATGTGGGCCGCCACCAGCAGCCCCGCCGTGAAAAAGCGCCTCGACTACATGATCTCCGAGCTGGAGCGCTGCCAGAAAGCGGCCGGCAACGGCTATATCGGCGGCGTGCCCGGCGGAAAGGCGATGTGGGAGGAGGTGGCGGCCGGCAGGATCGATGCCGGCTCCTTTTCGCTGAACAAAAAATGGGTGCCCTGGTACAATATCCACAAGATCTATGCGGGCCTGGTGGACGCTTATAAAATAGGCGGCAACGCCAAAGCCAAAGAGCTGCTGGTACAGCTTTCCGACTGGTGCCTCGGGCTGACGAAAAACCTGTCCGACGAGCAGGTACAAACGATGCTGCGCTCCGAGCATGGCGGTATGAACGAAGTGTTTGCCGACGTGGCCGATATTACCGGCGATAAAAAATATTTGACGCTGGCACAGCGCTTCTCGCACCGCACCATCCTGAACCCGCTGCTGGAGCACAGGGACGCCCTCAACGGCATCCACGCCAATACCCAGATCCCCAAGGTCATCGGCTTTATCCGCGTGGCCGAAGCGGGCGGAGAGAAGTCCTGGGCCGATGCGGCGGACTATTTCTGGCAAACGGTGGTGGACCACCGCACCGTGTCCATCGGCGGCAACAGTGTGCGGGAACACTTCCACCCGGCCAACAATTTTTCCTCGATGGTGGAGTCGCCCGAAGGACCGGAAACCTGCAACTCCTACAACATGCTGAAGCTGACCAAGCACCTGTTCCTCGACCAGCCTTCGGTTCGCTACATGGATTACTATGAGCGCACGGTGTACAATCATATTCTTTCCTCGCAGCATCCCAGGGGCGGCTTCGTGTATTTTACGCCTATGCGGCCCCGTCATTACCGGGTGTACTCGCAGCCCGACCAGGGCATGTGGTGCTGCGTGGGCTCGGGCCTGGAAAACCACGGCAAGTACGGTGAGCTGATCTACGCCCACAAGGGCAGCGACCTGTATGTGAACCTGTTCATTCCTTCCACGCTGGTATGGAAGGAGGGAGGGCTGGCCCTGGTGCAAAGCACCCGCTTCCCGCAGGAAGAAGGCTCGACGCTGAAGCTGACGCTGAAAAAGCCCACTGCCTTTGCCCTGCACCTGCGCCGGCCCTCCTGGGTGAAAGGAGCGATGAAGGTGCTGGTGAACGGACAGGCCGTGCCCGTTTCCGCCGATAAAGAAGGGTATGTGTCGGTGCAGCGGCAGTGGAAAACCGGCGATGTGGTGCGCCTGTCCCTGCCCATGCAAACCAAAGCCGAAAAGCTGCCCGACGGCTCCAACTGGGTGTCGTTCGTGCACGGGCCGATCGTGCTTGCGGCCGTGACCGACAGCACGGACCTGAAGGGCCTGCGGGCCGACAGCAGCCGCATGGGCCATATCGCCGGCGGCCCGCTCTACCCGGTGCAGGACGCGCCGGTGCTGGTGACTTCGGGTACCGACTATGAAAAATACCTGCAGCCGGTTGCCGGCAAGCCCCTGACCTTCACGCTCTCGGGCCTGCAATCCAATCCATACAAAAACCTGAAGCTGGTGCCCTTTTACGGCATTCACGATGCCCGCTATATGGTGTACTGGCCGGTGTCCACGCCCGAAGAACTCCAAAAGCGGCAAGCCGCGATCCGCGAACAGGAAGCGGCCCGCCTGGCACTGGAAGCCCGCACGGCAGACCAGGTGGCGCCCGGCGAGCAGCAGCCCGAATCGGACCATTTTATCAAGGGCGAGAAAAGCGAGGCCGGCGTTTACCGCGACCGCCACTTCCGCCACGCCCCGGCCCCGGGCTGGTTCAGCTACGACCTCAAAAATGCGAACAGGGATGCCCGGATCCTTCGGGTCACTTATTTTGGTGGGGATAAGGGCCGCAGCTTCGATATTTCGGTGAACGGCACGGTGCTGAAAACCGAGCGGCTGGAAGACAAGGGCAATGCCTTTTACGACCTGGATTACGAACTGCCGGAGGCAGTGCGCAACAGCCCGGTGCTGACGGTGAAATTTGCCGCCCAGCCGGGCTCGGTGGCCGGCGGCATTTATTACGTACGCCTGCTGAAGTAAACGGTTGATTTCCTGATAAAAAAGCCCCGGTCTCGGATAAACGAAACCGGGGCTTTTTTTATAGAGGGGCGATCCGGATTCCCTTAATCCGTAATGAGGAATTTTTGACGATGCGACCTCTTGCCGTTATAGAGCGTGAGGAAATAAAGGCCGGGGGCCAGGTGGCCCGTTTCGATCGTGGCGGTGCCGGTAAACTGCAGGGTGGACAGCGGCCGTCCCGAGGCGTCCGTCAGCAGCGCCCGGGTAGTGCCCTGCCGGTTGGTTTTGATGGTAAGGGGCGTTCCTTTTTGCACCAGGGTGGGGTACACTTCCGGTGAGGGTTCGGCGGCCGTTGCCTGTTGTTCCTGCGCCGCCGGCCGGGGGGCGGCCGTGGCGGCCGGGGAAGCTATGCCCGTGCGGCTGGGCTGCATGCCGGCGTAGGTGGCGCCCGGCAGGCCGAATTTCACCTCGTCGATATACCATACCCGCAGGTCGGTGCCGGTGGTCCTGCCCTTGTTCCAGTCGCTTTTATAAATGCCGATCTTCCAGCGCCCATAAGGACCGCGGTACATGGTGGGTCCCTTGTAGTCGAGCTTCAGTTCACCGTTGATCCATACCTGGAAGATGCCGCTGGTCAGGTGCTGCTTAATGTGGATCACGAACGATACCCACTGGTCGTGCGGGATCGGCATCAGGTCGTAGTTGGTGGTGGCGATGCCGTCCGATCCGCGGCGGCGTACCCGGAAGAAGCCCTGCTCGGTGCGCAGCGTCAGCATGGGCGAGCCGAACTCGCCGCCCTGGTGCCACTGGTTGATGGTCTCGTCGTCGTCCTCCTCGGCATATTCCGAGGCAGGGAAATAGCCGGCGAAGGAATGCCAGGATTCGGCTACCCGGAAGTCTTCAGGAAACAGCACTTCGGCCCGGGCGCCGTCGCTGGCCATCGGGTCGGAATTGCGCAGCTCCCAGCGGCCTACCTTCCGGCCGGCAAAGGCCAGGCTGTCGGTGATGGTAAAGCCGTAGGGCGTGGAGGTCTGCCGCTCCATGCCGTCAAAGCCGCCCCGGTATTCAAAGCTTTCCCAGTACTGCACCCCCGGCCGCTCGTAGGCGGGCGGCACCTGGTAGGCTTCCCCGCCTATAAAATCGGTGTTGAGCTCATTGCCGGCGCTGTCGGTGATGAGGGTGTTGCGGCTGTTCACCACCAGTCCCAGGGTGCCGCTGCCCGAAAAGCCGTTCACCGTCACGTCGTAGGTGTTGCCCCCGCCGCTTACCGCGGCCACGGTGCCGCCGGCCGTGGTGGCCCGCACGGTGAAGTCGCTGTCGTTCACCCCGAACACCGGCTCGGAGAACTGGGTGCGGAACACCACTTTTCCTTCCGGGGCGCTGGCGGTGGTGGGCGCGTACCGCCACAGCCGCGTAACGGCCGGGGGCGTTTTGTCAAAAAACACCCGGCTGCCGTTGGTGGTGGCGGTGACCGCCTTGCCGCCCGTGCCTGTCTTGCTGGCATAGGTGATCCGGAAGCTGACCTTACCCTCTACGTCCGCATCGGTCATTTTATCCGTTACGGTATACGTGGTGGCGGAAAGGGCTACCGCTTTGGCCGTATGCTTGCCGATGGCGACGATGTCGGGGATGACGGGCTCCGAAGCGGTAAAGTTGATGGTGACCCCATCGCCGGGCCGGGCCAGGGCAGGGTAGGGGTTGGCCGATACAATGCTGACCGCGGTGAGGAAGGGGCGCCGGTCGTAGGGCTGCCCGCCGGTAAAGGCGGCCGGGGCATTGCCCCCGACGTCGCGGATGCCCGAGGGTTTGGTCAGGTCCAGGTACACGCTGCCGCTGCCGGCCGTAATGGTGGCACGCACTTGGTACACGCTGCCGCTGCCCGTAACCGAGTGGAGGGTAACGGCCGCCGTGCCCGTTTTTCGCAGGGTGAAGCCGCCGGCCGCCAGGCCGGTCACCGCTTCGGTAAAGGTCACCCGCCAGTTCAGCTGGGTGGTATCGGTGGGGTTGAGCACCGGCAGCAGCCGGTTGATGCTCACTACCCTGGGCGCCGTCATGTCCAGCGTATAGTGTTCCCCGGAAGTAAAGCCGCCGCTGAGGGCATAGCCTACGATGTCGGTGATGCCGGTCCCGGAGCTTTTGACGTTCAGGCGCAACTGCCCGTCGCCGGAAAGCCCGCTTACCCGTACATTATAAGTTGTGCCATCCGTGCCCACCGGGGTAACGGCTCCGGTGGCCAGCACGCCTTTGACCGTACCGCTGAGGGTGGCCAGGGAAAAATCGGCCGAGTCCACCCCGCTGACCCCTTCGGTAAAGGCCACGCGGAAGACCACCCAGGTGG
Organism: Huijunlia imazamoxiresistens; assembly: GCF_037132455.1. Taxonomy (NCBI): domain Bacteria; kingdom Pseudomonadati; phylum Bacteroidota; class Chitinophagia; order Chitinophagales; family Chitinophagaceae; genus Huijunlia; species Huijunlia imazamoxiresistens. Next base: position 34,501 of record NZ_JBBBEI010000002.1, read on the forward strand.
CATTGGTAACGGTATCCACAGGAGCATAGCGGGCCACCGACAGCACTTTGGGCGCCGTTTTATCGATGCGGTATGCCTGGCCGGCCGTATAGCCGCCGCAGGGGTTTTTCAGCGCGTCCACGATGCCGGTGCCTTCGGCTTTCAGGTCGAGGCGCAATTGGCCGGTACCGCTGATGGAGGTCACCTTTACGTCGTAGGTAGTGCCGTCGGTGCCCACGGGGTCCACATCACCGGAGACGATGGTGCCTTTAACGGTTCCGGACAGCGCCGTTGCGCTGAAATCCGAAGGGCCCACGGAGCTTACCTTTTCAGAAAAGACCACGCGGAAGTTGACGGTGGAGGCTTTGGTGGTTTCTGCCAGGGGCGACAAGCGGCTGATGCTGCTGACAAAGGGAGGCGTGCCGTCCACCTGGTAGGTTTGCCCGGCGGTAAAGCCGCCCGCCAGGGCATTGGTGGCGATGTCGGCAATGCCGGTGCCGGTGCTTTTGAGGTCGAGGCGCAGGCTGCCGGAGCCGGTGGTGGCCACCTGCACATCGAAGAGGGCGCCCGAGGAACCCGAGGGGGTAACCGAGGTGACCTTGCCGGTAACGGTGCCGTCCAGCCGCAGGGGCACGAAGTCCGCCGCGTCCACGCCCGTCACTGCTTCGGAAAAGCTGAGGCGAAAGGTTAGCCCCGTGCCGCCGGTGAGCGCGGCGGTGGGGACCTGCCGGTTGCTGCTCAGCAGGGTGGGAGCGGTGCGGTCGATGGTGTAGGCCTGCCCCGAAGAAAATCCTTCCACCAGTTGGTTGCCCACCGCATCGGCGATACCCGTGCCCGAGCTTTTCAGGTTCAGCTTCAGGGCGCCGCTGCCCGTAATGCCGCTGACGGTGACGTCGTAGGCCGTGCCCTCGGTGCCTGCGGGCGCAAGGGCCGTGACGGCGCCGCCCGGTGTGCCGCTGGTGGCTTTAGGGGTAAAGTCGGCGGCATCCACGCCGCTCACTTTTTCGGAAAATACCGCCCGGAAGGTGACCGTAGCGGCTTTGGTGGTGGCGGTGGCGGGCAGGAGCCGGTCGATACGGGCCGCTGTGGGGGCGGTTTCATCGGGGTTGCCCGCCAGCTTCAGGTCGAAGGCCAGGTCGGCATTGCCCAGGGAGGCCTGGTGCACTTCCACGGCCAGCACGTTGGTGCCCGCAACAAAGCTTCCTTTCGGGATCGTAAAGCTTTTGGTGGTATTGGTAGAGGAAGACGCCAGGGTGGTGTAGGTGAGGGTGCCGGAAGGCAGGTTGTTCCGGAACACTTCGGTGCCGTTCACATACACCGCCACGCCGTCGTCGAAACTGACGCTGCCGGTAAAATCGCCATAGACCGAGGGGTCGGGCAGGGAAATGCTTTTGCGGAAATAAGTCGTAACATATTTGGAGGAAGCGGAAGGACCGTAGCTGACGGTGGTGGCAATGCCGTCGCCGCCGTATCCGAATTTACCCTTGCCGCTGCTCCAGGCATCGTCGTTATAGGTGGTGCTGCGCCAGGCGGTTCCCGGATCGGAGCCATTGTCGAGGTATTTCCAGGCATCTTTATAGGGCACCAGGGTCACCTGGCCGTTCCCGGACAGGTGCAGTCCTAAAAAACACAGGAAACAGAGGATACAACTTTTCATTTTGTCATGGTTTTGCAGGATTAGGAAGTAAAGGCAGGATAGGAGGGGGTAGTTCCTTAAGGCGGGAGGATTGCAAAAAGGCAAAATGGAAGCACAGGCGGGTCACGGAACCGTTTCGTGCGGGCAACAGGGGGCCGGCCCCGGGTCCGGGGAGGTGGCAGCGGCAGGCTGCCTGCTCAGGAAAATCAGCCGTACGTCAGAGGGTGCTCCAGGGACCCTGTTTTCGCTTCGGGAAAGGGTTGGTGCCCCGGATAGCCTGGGGTGCGGGCAGGGTTGCGCCGCCAAAAAAGCCGGGTAAAAAAAGCGGGAGGAGCAGCGGCAGGGGGCGCCTGGCGGAAAGGACGCAAGGAAGGGGTGGAGTGGTTTTTTTCATACATTAATTGGATTGATAATGGGTTTTACTTAAGGCAGTTTTCATATAGTCGTTGCCATAGGAGATTTTCCCGGGTAAGGTAATCTATCATTGATGCAACTATTGTGCTGTGTTTCAGTAGCTTGAAGGCGGCAGCGGGGCGCTGGCCCGGAATACGGGCGGCATTTTTTTTTATGCCCGGGCTCCTTTGGGTTTCAAAAGGATATGCATGCATGCTGTTGTGCATGAGCGCTCCCGGTGAAGGACAGGGGAAAATAGGAAAGATAATGCCAGCGCTTCAATGGGGCGGTTCTTCCCCGGTTTTCGGACCAGCAGGTTTTTTTCACCGGTGCTGTTCTCCCGCCGCCTCCCCGCAAGGGGAAATGGAACTTCTTCCGACAATAGTACGCCAACGCAGAATTTCACTACATTTTTTCTGTGTAAAAAAAATATTATTAATTATTTTTAAGCTCTGGGAATGGAAGAGTTCTCTAAACTGATGAGTTACTGTACGTTACAGCCTCTTTTAATGCAGAGCTTTTACTGTCCACCGCCCACTTTGGAAATATAGCGGCTTTTCTGCAGGTGGCCCTTTGAAGCTGAAGGGCGAATTAGCCCGAAATTTGTACTCATGAGTTTGCATTCCTACTCTTGAAAGAACGCTTCATCTACTATTATTTTCTTCTGACTTAGTGATCCCGGTTGGTGTGGGTATGCCTTGGAACTACCTGGTAATCTGCTCTCTTTCTGCTGGATACTTTCCTTGTGGTTCCCCGGGCCTGCAACGCCTTTCCGTCCGCATGTTCTGCTGTATGCAGGAACAGCCGAAAATTCTACTGTCGGTCCGCACCCCCTGTTTGTCGGCAGCTCCCGGGGAGCCTGCTCCAACCTGCCCCTTACGATCAGGTCCCTGCTGCTGTTGTCTGGTAATCCTGCCCCTTCTGAATCCCTTCCTTCTGTCTGTTTCCCTGTGCCACCATGTCTCTTTATAAAGTTTAATTCCTATTAAAACCGCTAACAGTATGAAAAGACGAACGCTCTTTTTTTTGTACGCGCTTATGCTTACCCTTTCCTCCTTTGCCCAGGTTTCCCTTTTTCCCTACAAAAGTTCCTGGAAGTACATTTATAATGGTGCAGACCAGGGTGCAGGCTGGAAAGATCCTTCCTTCAACGATGCCGACTGGAACAGCAGCAACGGGATGTTCGGTTACGGGATGGACGGCATTTCCACCCTTATCGGCCCGGTGCCGGGCAACGGGTCTGTAACCGCTTATTTCCGCAAAGCCCTGACCCTGACCAATGCGGAAGCCTTCAGCTATGTTACCGGCAGCGTAAAGTTCAACGACGGCATAGTGGTTTATGTCAACGGCGCCGAAGTATATCGGAAGTACCTGCCCACAGGGGTCGTTACCTCCGGCACCTTCGCCACCCAGTCCGGCACCACCTCCAAATCCTTTACCATCCCCAGCGACGCCTTCGTTTCCGGCGTTAACGTCATTGCCGTGGAAGTGCACCAGAGCGCACTGTCCACTTCCGACATGAGCTTTGACCTGAAGCTGACGGGCGTGGAGGGCGAACCCGCTCCCCGCGAAACGGTGGCCCTGGTAGTGGCGCCCACTGCCTTTATACCTTATAAGGATACCTGGAAATACCTGGATAACGGCACCGACCAGGGCATCGCCTGGCGCACCGCCGCCTTCAGCGATGCCGCCTGGAAGAGCGGTCCCGCCAAGTTCGGCTACGGCATCACCGATGCGGCCACCCTCCTTAGTTTCGGTCCCGACCCCTCCCTGAAATACACCACCACCTACTTCCGGAAAGCATTTTTACTGACCAGTCCCAATGCCTGGGACTCCATCAACGGCAGCATCACCTTTAATGACGGGGTGGTGGTATACCTGAACGGTACGGAAGTGTACCGCAAGTATGTGCCCACCGGGGCGGTGGTGTACACCACCCCCGCTAACTATTCGGGCACCTCCAAAAAAAGCTTTACCGTTCCTAAAGGCATTGCCGTGGCCGGCACCAACCTGCTGGCCGTGGAAGTGCACCAGAATACGCCTGCCGGCGCCGACCTGGCCTTTGACCTGCGGCTGGAGGGCGTTCCCCTGGCCGGCGCCCCCAGCGTGCTGAGCTGCAACCGGCTGACCCCCGCCACCGCTACGACCAATAGCTCCTGGGTTACCTTCCAGGTGCTCTTTTCGGAAGCCGTAACCGGGGTGGACGCTTCCGACTTTACGGTGGTGCCGGTCAGCGGTACGCCGGGCGGCGCCGTCAGCGCCGTAACGCCCGTGGGCACCGGGGGCGCCACCTACAACGTTACCGTTAGCGGCCTCACCGGCTCCGGCCTGCTGAAGCTCGACACCAAAGCCACCGGCACCGGTATAACCGACGCCCAGGGCCTGCCCCTGGTGTCCGGCTTTACCGAGGGCCAGATCTATACGGTGGACCGGGTGGCCCCCACCGTCCTGAGCATCCTGCGGCAGGCGCCTGCCACCGCCCTGACCAGTGCGGCCTCGCTCCTGTTCCGGATTACTTTTTCCGAAGCGGTTTTGGGCCTGGATGCGGCCGACTTTGCCGTCCCGGCTCTTTCCGGGCAGGTGTCCGGCAGGGTAGAGTCCGTAACGCCTTCGGGTACCACCGGCACGGTCTATGACGTAAAGGTGGCCGTGACCGGCTCCGGCACCCTGCGCCTCGACCTCATAAGCACCGGCACCGGCATCACCGACGCCGCCGCTAATGCCCTGGCGGGCGGCTTTACCGCCGGCCAAACCTACCAGGTGGACGGCGGCGCTCCCTACGTGAGCAGCATCACCCGCCTGTCGCCCCTGGACGTTACCACCAGGGCCTCTATCGTCTACTACCGCGTGCTCTTTTCCGAGAAGGTGACCGCCGTGGGGCCTTCGGACTTCAGCGTGGTGACCCTGTCGGGAACGGTCAAGGGAAAGATCTCTTCCACGGGTGTGGTGGCCGTAGACACCGGGGGCACTACCTATGACGTACAGGTAAGCGGCATTACCGGCTCCGGGCTGCTGCGCCTCGACCTGAAAGATACCAGCACCGGCATCGTGGATGCCGCCAAAAATCCCTGTGGCGGTTATACTTCCGGCCAGGCGTTCACGATTGATAAGACCATACCCACCGTGCTGAGCATTAAACGGCTGACGCAGGATGCCAGCTCGCTGGTGTACCGGGCAGAATTCAGTGAACCGGTTACCGGTGTGGATGCGGCCGACTTTTCCCTGACCACGCTCAGCGGAACGGTGAAGGGCGTGATTGCTGCCGATGCGGTAACACCGGCAGGTACCGGGGGCGCCACCTACGATGTGGTCGTGACCGGGCTTACCGGCTTCGGTAGCCTGCGCCTGAACGTAAAAAGCACCGCCACGGCCGCCGACCTGGCCGGCAACCTGCTGAATGGCGGCTTTACGGGAGGCGAAGCGTTCCTGTTCGATACCACGCCGCCGGAGGTACGCACCCTCAACCGGCAGGTGCCCCTGGACGAGGCTACACGGGCCACTACCCTTACCTGGCGGATAACCTTTACCGAAAGTGTCACCGGCGTGAATGCCGCCGACTTTGAGCTGACGACGCTGAGCGGCACCCTGACCGGCAGCCTGGCGGCGACGGCGGTACGGGCGGCAGATGCCCGGGGCACCACCTACGATGTCACGGCCACTTCGGTGCGCGGCACCGGCAGGCTGCGCCTGGACCTGAAAGCCAGCGGTACCGGCATTGCCGACAGCGCCGCCAACGCCCTGCCGGAAGGCGGCTTTAGCACCGGGCAGCCCTTTACCGTGGACCAGGCGCCGCCCACCGTACGCAGCATCCTGCGCCAGTCGCTGAAGCAAGATGATACTACCAGCGTTTCCGCCGTCACCTGGCGGGTGACCTTTTCGGAAAAAGTGGTGGGCGTGGATTCGGCGGATTTCAAAGTGGTGACCCTCAGCGGCAACCCCAGCGGAACGCTGGCCGAAGGAGCCGTGGTACCGGTAGGGACTGCAGGCACTACCTATGATGTTACGGTGAGCTGGGTGACCACCCTGACCACCCTGCGCCTGGATATCCGGACGACGGCTACCATAGCCGATGCCGTGGGCAATGTCCTGGTGGGCGGTTATACCCTGGGTGAGCCGTTCAATGTCGATCCGCCCCCGATGGTGGTCAGCGTCAACCGCCAATTCCCTGCCGCCGAGCGGACGGGCGATTCGGTAGTAACCTGGCGGGTGACCTTCTCCGAGGGCGTAACGGGCGTGGATGCCACCGATTTCGAGCTGATCACCCTGAGCGGCGATCCCGGCGGGGAGTTGGCCCCGGATGCGGTGGTGCCCGTGGACACCAGCGGCGTCCAATACGATGTGCGGGCACAGGGCTTATTGGCTTCCGCCGTGGTGCGCCTGGATATCAGGGCCGAAGGCACCGGCATTGCCGACTCTTATGGCAGTCCCATCAGCGGGGCGCCTTCCAGCGACGGTTTTGCCTTCAAGGGCTACCAGCAAAGCCAGACCTATACTATTGATAAAGTCAGGCCCACCGTGGTTTCCATCAACCGCCAGGCGCCTGTGGCACAGCTGACCAATGCCACCACGGTGACCTGGAGGGTTACCTTCTCGGAAGGCGTGACCGGGGTGGACCGGAGCGATTTCGGGCTGACCTCACTGACCGGTACGACCAGCGGCCAGCTGGTGCCGGGTGCGGTAATACCGGTGGGTACCGACGGGGCTACTTACGATGTAACGGCCACCTCGGTTGCGGGCGCCGGCCCGCTGCGCCTGGACCTGCTTACCCCCGGCATTATCGATATGGCCGGCAATAGCATGGAGAGCGGCTTTAAGACCGGCCAGGGCTACACCTTCGAATTTACGCCGCCCCAGGTGGTGAGCATCACCCGCCTGAAACCCCTGCCCGAGGCGGTGCATGCCGCTTCGGTGACCTACCGCGTGGAATTCAATGAGGCGGTGACCGGCGTGGATCCTTCCGATTTCCGCCTGACCTTCCTGGGCGACAGCAGTTCCGGCCAACTGGAGCCGAACGCGGTGGTGCCGGCAGGCGGGGGCGGAACCCTTTACCAGGTTACCGTCAGCGATATCTCCCATTACGTGCTGCTGCGCTTGGACGTTCCCGGTCCCGGTATTACCGATATTGCCGGCAATACCCTGGGCAGTGCCTTCATCAACGGCGAAACCTATAACATCGATCCCACGCCCGTGGTGGAAAGCATTACCCGGCTGTCGCCTTTAGGCGAGCTGACCAGTCTTTCGGACGTCACTTTCCGCGTCGTGTTTTCCGAAAGGGTCACCAACGTAGATCCCTCCGATTTTTACACGGTGACGGTCAGCGGCGATGTCCGGGGCACCCTGGCAGCGCTGGGCGCGGTGCCCATTGTGTCGAGGGCCCAGCCGGTGGTAGCAGCTGTGGGCACCCTGGGTACCACCTTTAACGTGACCGTGCATGCCATTGCCGGCAACGGCGAGCTGCGGCTGGACCTGAAGGATGCCAAAACGGACATCCGGGATATCGACGGGGTGGCCATTGCCGCCGGCTTCAGCGGCGGCGAAACCTATACTTTCGAGCAAAGCGCCGCCCAACGCTTTGTGTCGGTCACCGACCTGTCGACGCCGGAAATTGCCAAGAACACCGGCGAAAAGCCGCAGGGCAAGGTGTGGATGTATGCCGGCAAATGGTGGAGCGCGCTGGCCACCAAGGACAGCACCCGCATCTTCCGCCTGGACGGCACCACCTGGACACCCGTACTGGCCATATCCGAAGTGGAGGAAGTGCATGCCGACTGCCGCGTGGTGGGCAACCTGGTACATATCCTGCTGTTCCGGTCCAACCTGACCTCCGTGCTGGTCACCGTGGAATACGATGCCGCCCGGAACACGTATAAAAAGTGGAACGGCCGGACCTCCAACGTGGAGCTGCTGCTGGGCGCCGGTTCGGAAACCGCCACCCTGGCGGTGGACGGCACGGGCCGGATGTGGGTGGCCACCGCCGGCGTCACCGACGTGAACCTGCGCTGGAGCGATGCGCCCTACACCAACTGGAGCGATACCATCCATATCGCGGAAGGCATCCTGGATGATGACATCTGCGCCATCACGTCCCTGCCCGGCAAGATCGGCGTGCTCTGGTCCAACCAGGTCACCAAGCGCTTCGGCTTCAAGACCCACCTCGACGGCGCCGATCCCCGCAGCTGGTCGGCCGACGAGCAGCCTGCCGCCGCCTCGGCCCTGAACAGGGGTAAGGGCTTTGCCGACGACCACCTGAACCTGCTGGCCGCCAGCAACGGCACCCTGTACTGCGCGGTCAAGACCTCCTATGATTACCCGGGATATCCGAAGATCTGCCTGCTGGTGCGGCGCACCGACGGCACCTGGGAGTTTTATCCCGTTTCCTCCGTGGAAGGTACCCGGGGCATCGTGGTGCTGAATGAAAGCGCCTCCCGGCTCAAAGTGGTGTATTGCACCCTGGAAACCGGCGGGGACATTATTTACCGCGAAACACCCTTGTCGCATATTGCTTTTGGCCCGGTCAAAACGCTCATCTCCGGTAAGTACCTGTACAGCGAGCCCACCAGCACCCACCAGCCCACCAACGGTGAAGTGGTGGTACTGGCCACCGACCAGGAGGCCGAGCCGAAGAAGGCCATCGGCGTGCTGGCCCGCGACGAAGGCTTTTCCGGTCTCCCCATTGCCCTGCAGGCCCCGGCAGCACAGGAGGTATCGCTGCAGCCTGCGGCAATCGCGGTCCGGGATAACGGTTGGAAGGGTGCGCTTTCCGCATCTCCCAACCCCGTTGCCGGCGTCGCCACCCTGAGCTTCAATGTTCCGCAGGCGGGCAATTACCGCCTGGTGCTGTACGACAGCCGCGGCATCCTGGTGACAGAGGTGAAAAGGGGATGGGCCGAAAAAGGCCAAACCCAAACGGCTACCCTGGACGGCAACCGGCTGGCCGGCGGCATCTACCTGCTGCAATTGCAGACCGCCTCCGGCAGCAAAACGGTGCAACTGGTAATCGAAAAATGATTGAAGTAGGGCCTCATAAAAGCAGAACAGCCTTTTCCAAATGGAAAAGGCTGTTCTGCTGAAAACGACCATCTATTATTCAAACCAGTAAGATTTGTTTCTGATTGGGGCACCCCTCTCCAGATGGAGAGGGGCCGGGGGTGAGGTTAATACCCCGGGTTTTGATACGCTTTCCGGGCCTCGGCGCTGAGGAGCTGTCCCTTTTCGTCGGTCAGCTGCACCAGGTAGGCGTTGGGCCAGGGGCGGAAGGTGTAATGCTTTTGGTATTGTCCTTTGCCGTTACCATCCTGGCCGTTGCCGGCAGCGGTATTGGCAGCCACCGGCCACCGGCCGGTCAGGGGCGAAGCCGTCTGGTTCAGGTTCACCACCCGGTCGTACAGGAGGCCGGCATTGTGCAGGTCTTCCCAGAGCAGGCCTTCGGATAAAAATTCCCGTTCCTTTTCGTTGTAGATGAAGTGAATGAATTGTTGCTCCATGGTGGTGGCGGAGGGAATATAGCCTTCGGCCAGCGCCTGGGGCGAACCCGGGGTAAAAGAAGCTTCCGTCACCGCGATGGCGTTGTAGCTGTTGGAGGCGGTGTAAGGAGCGATCCGCTCGCCTGCCGGCAGGGTGCTGGCTTTGGGTTCCCATTGTACCAGCACGGCGGGCCGGGATTCGCCGGTTTTGTAGGCGGCGCGCTGGCGCAGCACGTTGATGTCGGCCACCGCCAGGGCGTACTGCCCTTTTCTTCCGTAGGCTTCCGCCCGGATAAGGAAGGTTTCGGCCAGCCGCATCAGGATGGCGTCGCGGGTACCCGACTCGCTGTTGAAATTGGCTTCATCGGCGCTGCCGCCCCGCAACGGGTCCACGTATTTTTTGGACGACAGGTAAGGCGCCTGGCGGCTGTTGGCCAGGCCCATGTCGGTCTGGTCGATAAATTTCCGGTAGTAATACCTGCCGGTAGCGGCCGAGCGGATCCAGCGTACGATAAACTGGTAGGGCTGGCTCATGACCAGGGCGGAATCCAGGGCTTCGTCCCGCTGGTTTTCCAGGTAAATGAGCGCCCGCTGGCCCGGGAGGATCCGTTTGTCGCCCGATTTCACGGTGGCTTCGGTGGCCGGTTTGTTGGCATTCCACCAGGAGGCGGCGGCCGCGCTCCAGGTGAACGAAGTGCTGCTGGTCAGGCTGGCGGCATTGCTGACATACTCGTACTGGAAGGTTTTGTAATAGCGCGAGTCGTTCACCTTGTCGCGAAACACGTCGTAGCCCCAGTCGGTGGGCTTGAAGGTGCCGAAGGGCCGGCCGTAGGCCATGGAGCGGATCACGCCGGTCTGGTTGGTATAATCGCCGATATGGTAGTTGACCGAGCGGTTGTTGAAGCGCCCGTTCAGCGAGGTGTTGATGTCAAACTGGGCCGACCACAGGATCTCCTTGTGAGGGTTGGTTTCCGACTTCGGGTCGAACAGGGTCCAGTAGTCGGGGGCAAGGCCAGAGGCGCCGCCCATGGCGTTGATGACCTCGGTGGCGAAGAAGATGCTGGAATCCAGGTCGGTGGCTACTGTCCCTTTATACAGCATTTTGAGGTGTTGCTCGGCGCTGTTCTGGAAGGGCGCGGCCTGGGCCCGGTTGAGGTACAGCTTGGCCAGGAAATGGCCGGCGGCCCACTTGGTCGCCCGTCCCCTGTCGGACTGGGTGGCGGGCAGGTTGTCGTACGCCCAGCGCGTGTCGGAGAGGATCTGTTTGTAGATGTCTTCCAGTTTTGCTTTCGGGTAGTTGTACACGCCTATGTCTTCCCGCCGGGGGGTCAGCAGCAGGGGCACGTCGCCCAGCTGGTTGGAGATGAGGTAGTAGGCCCAGGAGCGCAGGAACAGCACTTCGGCCCGCCGCTGGTTCCGGAAGGTGGCGTCCGAGCCGAACTTGCCCGGGGCGGTGTTGTCGAGCACGTCCAGGGCGATGTTGCAGTTGTTGATGTGGGGGTAGGCGCCCATGGGGGCGAAGCTGGAGTTGGCAGCGCCGAGGTAGTTATTCACGTTGCCGGCAATGAGGCTCAGTTCGCCGCCGTAGGCCGTAGCCGTCGCCCGGGCATAGTCCAGGTTGGTGCTTTGGTAGGCGTCGGATTCCGGCTCAATGAGGCGGGCGCCGTTGGCATCCCACTCGTGCTTTACCCGGGCATATACATACAGCCCGTTGATCAGCGAATTCAGGCCGCTTTCGTTGTTGTAATAATTCTGCGTCAGGTTGGACACCTGTTCTTCTTCCAGGAACTTCTTGCACGACGCCAGGGAAGCCAGGGCCGCCACGGCAAGAAGCATGGGGATCACTATATGTTTTTTCATGTTTGCTTTCGTTGTTGGTAAACGGTAGAAAGGTTTAGAAGCCGGCTCTCAGGCTGAAGACAAAGCTCTGGGGCAGGATGGTGTTGTTGTTGCTGCCGCCGATGGGGCTGGTGTTGCCGGAGGAGCCGGAAACAGTGGTCCAGTTGGTATCGTCTTCGGGGTTGAGGCCCATTTTGACCACGCCGGGACCGAACATAAAGGGGTTCAGCACCTGGGCGTTCAGCGTCAGGTTGCTGAGGCCCGTGCGGCCGAGCATGTTTTTGGGAAAGCTGTAGGAAAGCGAAATATTCCGCACGACCCCGAAAGAGCCTTTGTCGTACTGCATGGTGCCGGTGTAATTGGTGACGCCTGCCGACATGGGCATCGGCCAGCGGCCGCCCTGGTTGGTCCACGACCAGACGTCGTTTTCCACCCGGCCGTTGGGATTGGAGCCGCCAAAACTGTTGGGGAAAGCCCCGAAATAGGTCTGGCCCCAGCGGAAATACACAAAGGAAATGAAGGTCCAGTCCTTATAGCGCAGGGTGTTGGTCACGCCGCCGGTCCATTTGGGCCGGTTGGTACCCACGATCCTCAGGTCCTGGCCGTCGAGGTTGTAGTCCCCGTTCTGGTCCACCACCTTGATGGTGCCGGGGTAAAAGTTCACGCCTTTCGCCCGCCATTTGGCCATTTCTTCCTGCTCTTTGGCGGAGGTGCCCCAGATCCCTGCATTTTGCCACTGGTAAAATACCTGTGCGGGGTAACCGATAAAGAGGTTGTTGGCCACCATATCCTGTTTGCCGTTCATCAGTTCCACCACCTCTTCGCGGTTCCGGCTCCAGTTGAGGTCCGTGTTCCAGGAGAAGTTGCCCTTTTGGATGTTGACGGTGCTCAGGGTAATTTCCACGCCCCGGTTGCGGGTGGCGCCCACGTTTTCGATTTTTTGCACATAGCCGGAAACCGCCGGCAGGGTACGGGTGAGGAGCAGGTCGGTGGTATTGTGCTCGTACACTTCTACCGAGCCCGACAGGCGGCTGTTCAGCATCCGGAAGTCGACGCCGGCGTTGAGGGAGGCGGTTTTTTCCCAGCCCAGGTTGGGGTTTTGCACCAGCTGGGGCAGGTAACCGATACCCGGGGTGGAGGCGAACACGTAGTTGTTGCGGCTGAGCGGTCCCGAAGTGGTGTAGGGGTTCACCGACGAGTTGCCCACCACGCCGTAGCCGAGGCGGGGCTTCAGTTCGTTGATGAATTTCAGGTCCCGCATAAAGGGTTCCTCGTGCAGCTTCCAGGCCAGGGCGGCCGAGGGGAAGAAGGTCCATTTATGTCCGGGAGCCAGCACCGAGGAGCCGTCGTAGCGGCCCGAGGCCGTCAGCAGGTAACGGTCCATCAGGGTATAGTTTACCCGGGCCATAAAGGAGCTCAGGCTGTTTTCGGTAAAGCCGGTGCCGTAGCCGGGGTTGCCGGAGGTGTTGGAGGCCAGGTCGTACCAGAGCGACAGGGGGTTGATGACGCCCGTTACGCTGGTGTTGATGCTTTCCTTGCGCGAGCTCTGGGAGGATTGCAGCAGGGTGAGGCCGAAGGCGTGATCGCCGAAGGTCTTATCCGCGTACAGCAGGTTTTCCGCCACCCACGAAAAGTTCTCGTCGGTGCTGTAGCCGGCGGTATTGGCCCGGTTGGTGAGGTAAGGGGTCGCCTGGGGGCCGGTCCACGAGCCGCTGCGGAAGTGCCGGTACTGCACGCCGAAGTTCAGCCGGTAGCGGAGCCAGGAGGTGAACTTGATGTCGGTGAACAGGTTGGTCATCACCGCCGAGGTGCGCCGTTCGTTCTTTACCTGTTCCAGGTCGATCAGGGGGTTCCAGATGTTGATGTTGGGACCCGGGTTGGTGATCCAGTTGCCGGCCGAGTCCTTGGGCTGGGCAAAGGGAAACTGGTTGGCGGCACGACCGAAGAGGTCCTTGCTGCCCGTATTGGAGTTGTTGGAGGGCACGATGCCGTAGTTCTGCAGCGAGAAGGAGCCCAGGATGGAGGTGCCCAGCGTCAGCCATTTAAGCGGCGTGATATCGCCGTTGATGCTGGCGTTGTAGCGCTTGAAGTCCTGGTCGCGCTGCACGCCTTTCTGGCCGAAATAGCCCAGCGACAGGGCCAGCTTGGAGTTGGCCGTGCCGGCGGTGAGCGACAGCTGGTGGCTGTTGGTCATGCCAGTGCGGGTGGCGGCGTCGATCCAGTCGTAGTTGCGGATGTTGGCGGGGTTGTACACCGGTACCTGGTCGGGCCAGCCCATGGCCTTTTCCTCGGCGGTGGTGGCCCGCGTTTTTACGGTGCCGCCGATGCGGTCCGCCCATTCATAACCCATCAGCACAGATTGCAGGGCGATCGGGTCCGGGGTCAGGGCCATGGCCTTGATATCGAGGGCCGGGTCGGGGTACCAGCTGACCGGGGCCTTGGTCAGGTCGCCGTTGTTGGGAATATCGGTTTTGTACTGGCGGGCGTTGATCAGGGATTCGCGCCAGCGGTCGACGTACTGGCCTCCGTCCATCCAGTCGGTCAGGGATTTGTACCAGTCGGCGGTAACAGTGGCGTTGTAGTTCACCGTTACCCTTCCTTTCGCTCCTTTTTTGGTGGTAACCAGGATCACGCCGTTGGCGCCGCGGGAACCATAGATGGCCGTGGCGGAAGCGTCTTTGAGGATCTCGATGGAGGCGATGTCGTTGGGGTTGATGTCGTTGATGGTGAACGAGGTCACGCCCAGGGCATTGACGATGGGGATGCCGTCCACTACGTAGAGCGGCTCGTTGGAGGCGGTCAGCGAGCGGTTGCCCCGGATGCGGATGTTGGGGGTTTCACCGGGCCTGAGGTTGGAGGTGATGTCCACGCCGCTGGCCTTGCCCTGCATGCCCTGGAGGGCATTCTGCACCGGCCGTTCCTGCAGGGTTTTGGCGCTGACGCTGGTGACCGACCCGGTCACGTCGCTTCTCTTGGCCGTGCCGTAGCCCACCACCACCACCTCGCTCATGTTGGCGGTCATGTTGTGCAGCACGGTGTTCACTTCGGTTCTGCCGGCAAGGGTCACGTTCTGCTGCTCGTAGCCCACGTTGCTGAAGCGCAGCGTGGAGGCGCCGGCCGGCACGCTGAGCACGTACTGGCCCGAATCGTTGGTGCTGGTGCCCGCAGTGGTGCCCGGCGCCGATACGGTCACGCCCGGGAGCGGCAGGCCGGCCTCATTGGTGACCGTGCCTCTTACTGTTTTCGTTTGTGCATAGCTGTGAAAGCTGAAGATCAGGAGAAGCAAAACAACAAAGATGTTTCGCCACAGGGGGGTAGATGTACTCATATTACTGCTATTAAGAAATTCATCCGGACAATCAGGCAATTCCCCTCGAAGCAGTCGTCTGGTCGTTTTCTTAAGCAGCTAATCTTTGATCCCCAGGACGTTTGTCCCGGCATAATCGTTAGCATAGCAAATTAAGTGCATTTTTTAAATCTAAGCTTTGCCGTAGAATGAAAATGATGCGGAGGCTGTTCCGGGGAAAGAAAGGCAGCCGGCAAATTGTCCTGCACCTCCAGGGAAGGCCGGCTGATTTATTTCGGCATCGGCCCGGCGTTTTAATCCTGTTTTTCTGCACGAACGTGAGCTGATCGGTTGCTCCCTTTTACGTGAATACGTATTTTTACGTACGGATAAAAGTAATTTCCTGCTGGTCTGCCTCCCTTTGAATGGGTTTTTCCATAACCTGTGGCTACTGTATGCTGTCAGCACTTCTAAAACTTTTGGTTATGACGAAAATTTCCCTCCTCCGGAGGCTCCTGCTTCCCTGCCTGCTTTTCCTGCTTCCCCTGCTTGGTTTTTCCCAGTTGACCCGCGACTGGATCAAGCGGTACAATGGTACCGGCCACGTGGCGCGGGACGAGGCCCGGGCGGTGGCGGTGGACGGATCGGGTAACGTGTATGTGGCCGGTATCAGCGAGGACAACTTTACCACGATCAAATACGGTTCGGACGGCAGCCAGAAATGGGTCAAAAAATACAGCAGGGCGGCCGGCGCCCGGGGCGTGGCCCTGGCGATAAAAGTGGATGGCGCGGGCGGCATCAATGTGGCCGGCTGGACCACCAGCGGGCCCACAGCCCCAAGCGATTTTACCACGATCAAATACGGTTCGGACGGCAGCCAGAAATGGGTGCGGCACTACAACGGCCCCGGCAATGGCGTCGACCAGGTAACGACCCTTGCGGCCGATGGTTCCGGCAACGTGTATGTGACCGGCTACAGTATGGGCACCAGCACGGATAAGGACTATGCCACCCTCAAGTACGATAATTCGGGCAACCTCAAATGGGCGGCCCGGTACGACCATGGCGGCGAAGACCAGCCTCATGCCCTGGCCGTGGACGGCGGGGGCAATGTGTATGTGACAGGTGCCAGTAAAGAAGGGGGGACGACTTGGCGGGCGAACGACTTTGCCACCGTAAAGTACACTTCCGGTGGCGTCGAGCAATGGGTCAAACGCTACGATGGCACCCTGCACGGCAGCGACCAGGCCAAGGCCCTGGCGGTGGACGGCGCCGGTAATGTGTATGTTGCCGGCAACACTACCGTGTACCTGGACGAGGACGGTGAGGACTGGGAGGACTTTGCCACACTGAAGTACAATGCTACCGGCGGGCTGGTTTGGGAAAGAATCCTGAACCGCCGGACGCTGGATAGCCCCAAGGCATTGGTGGTGGACGGCTCCGGCAACGTGCTGGTGGCCGGCAGCAGCGGCGACCACGAGGAAAGCACCGAAGTGTTTACCACCTTTAAATACAATGCGGCCGGTGCGCTGCAGTGGGTATCCACCCTGGACGGGACGGTGGACGAAAGCGACTGGGTGCATGCCCTGAACGTCGACGGCTCGGGCAATGTGTATGTCACCGGGGAGACCCGGGCTTCGCAGACCAGCGACGATTACCTTACCGTCAAATACAACAGCCTGGGCGCGCAGCTGTGGGTGGCCCGCTACAACGGCTTTGGCGCCGGCCGGGACCATGCCCTGGCCGCCACCCTGGACGGCTCCGGCAATCTTTATGTGACCGGTGCGAGTGCTGGCAGCTGTACCGAGGAAGATTTCGCGACCCTGAAGTACAACGCGTCGGGAAACATCAGCTGGGTCAGGAGGTTCAATGCGCCGGGTACCCTTTCCAATGATGCGGCCCTGGCCATCGGCTACGACGCTTCCGGCAACGTGTACCTGACGGGCCGCAGTACGGGCGAGGGCACCGGCTCGGATTACGTCACCAGCAAATTCGGTCCCGACGGTACCCGCCTGTGGGTGCTCCGGTACAATGGTCCCGGCAATGGCGATGACGAGGCCCGGGCCATGGCCGTGGACGCTTCGGGCAACGTGCACGTAACCGGGCCCAGCCGCGGTGCCGGCTTCAACGAAGACCTGGCCACGATCAAATACGATAAAGCCGGGGCGGTCAAATGGACGAAGCGCTACGACGGCCCCGATAAAGGCGATGACTATGCAACGGCCGTTTGCCTGGATGCAGGGGGCAACGTGTACGTCACCGGCTACAGCACCGGGGCCGCCACCGGCAGGGATTATATCACCCTGAAGTATTCGAAGGACGGTGCACAGTTGTGGGCGGCCCGCTACAACGGGCCGGCCAATGGCAAGGATGAAGCGGCCGCCATCGCCGTGGATGCCGGCGGCAACGTGTACGTCACCGGTGAAAGCCAGGGCGATTATACCACCGTCAAGTACAATGCTTCGGGAGCGCAGCAATGGGTGACCCGCGTCACCACCCCCAGCCTCTTCCCGGACCGGGCCACCGCCATCGCCCTGGACGCCGGCGGGAATGTGTACATTACCGGCTACAACAACTATTACAGCAACAACAACGATTACCTTACCATCAAGTACAATTCCGCCGGTGTGCAGCAATGGCAGGCCCGGTACCACGTGCTGGAGGATTTTGCCTGGGACCTGGCCGTGGATGGGTCCGGCAATGTGTACGTTACAGGAGGCAGCAACGGGAATTATGCCACCCTTAAATACAATGCGGCCGGCAGCACCCAATGGGTAAGCACCTATAACGGGGACGGCGATCAGTGGGGGGATGCGGCTACGGCCCTGGCCCTGGATGGAGGGGGCAACGTGTACGTAACCGGCAAAAGCTCCGGCAGCGGGTCGGGATATGATTACGCCACCCTCAAATACAACGCCGCCGGCGTGCAGCAGTGGGTCGACCGGTTCAACGGCACGGGCAACGGCGATGATGCCGCCACGGCCCTGGCCGTCAGCAGCGATGGCCATGTGTATGTGGCCGGGGTGAGCATCGGCTCGGGTACCGGCAACGACTACCTGCCGATCCAGTATGCGCAGGCGTCGGCCCGGGCCATTACAGGCCGGGAAGAGACCGTGCCCGGTGAGCTGTCCGCGGCCTTCCGCCTGTCCCATTTCCCCAACCCGGTGGCGGCCACGGCCCGCATCCGCTATGAACTTCCCGTGGAAGGACAGGTATCCCTGAAACTCTATGACCTGCTGGGAAGAGAAGTAAGGACACTGGTCAACGCATCGGCAAAGGCGGGCGTTTATACCGCCGAAGTGGATGCCTCTCCTCTGCGCGAAGGCGTTTATTACTACACCCTCCGGCTGGAAAGCGGTACCGGGGTGTGGGTGACCACGAATAAAATGATCCGTTCGCGGTAGGCGGTCAATTGAGTGAAATACTGCGGGTTTCAATACTTTCGCGTTTCACTACAGTTGTCACCGCTTCTATGTCGTTTATCCGCATTTACCCGTTCCGGGCCGAAATCCCCAAACCTGCCTTGCTGGAGTTCATTGCCCGGACGCCGCCGGACTGCTTTTGTTTCCTGGTAGCCTCCGGCCCCTGGGTGTACGGGCTGTTCCTGTCGGAGGAGGTGGTGGAATATTTTACCAATGAATTTCCCTGCCACCGCTTCGAGATCGTGGCGCCCGAAGAGGTGCGCAAGGCGCGCTTCGGGCACGGCTGCAAGGTGTGGGGCAACGCAGAGCTGCTGACCCTGTAAGGGCGGGGCCGTCCTGGCCGGCGCACTTAGGGTGCGGGCAAAAATACCTTGAACGCCGTGCCCACGCCGGGTTCGCTTTCCGCCAGGATATAGCCTTTATGGTTTTCCACCACCTTGCGGGCAATGGACAGGCCGATGCCGGTGCCCCGGTAAGAGACGTTGCTGTGCAGGCGGGTGAATACATGGAAGATGCGCTCGGCGTCCTTTTGTTCGAAGCCGATGCCGTTGTCGGCCACCTGCAGCACGTAATAAGGTTTTTGCAGGTCGCCCGGCGCCAGGGGCAGGCCGGTTTCGCGGCCGTTGATCCTGCGGCAGCTGATCCGGACTTCCGGGGGTACGCCGGGCTTGCTGTATTTTAACGCGTTGCCGGCCAGGTTCAGGAACAGTTGCTGCAACTGCCGCTTGTGGCCCTGGATGCGGGGCAGCCCATCCACCTGGATGCGGGCCTGTTTTTCTTCTATTTCCAGGTCCAGGTCCTGCAGCACCAGCTGCACCACTTCATCCAGGCCCACTTCGTCGGCCTGGGTAATGCCGCGGTTCACCTGGTAAAAGGTGAGCAGGTCGTCGATGAGGGCGCCCATGCGCTGGGAGGTCAGCCGCATCCGTTCGAACAGCCGCTGGTCCTCCTGGTCGAGCTTGCCGTCGAGGCGCTGCTGCAGGCGGTCGGCAAAGAAATGGATCTTGCGCACCGGCTCCTTCATGTCGTGGGAGGCGGCATAGGCAAACTCTTCCAGGTTGGCATTGGTGCGCTCCAGTTCCCGGTTTTTATTCGCCAGGGCAATGGTGCGCTCCTCCACCATTTGCTGGAGGTTGGCTTCGCTCTCCCGCACTTTTTGCCGCGCCAGCACCTGTTCGGTGACGTCGATGGCCATGTTGAGGATGCCGTAGATCCGGCCGTCGGCATCCCGCAGGGCTTTATAGGAAAAGTTGAAATAAAAAGTCTGCAGCTGGCCGTCCACTTCGATCTCGCCCTTGTCTTCCTTGCCCCAATAGGTTTCGCCGGTGGTGTAGACGTGTTCCAGCAACTGGTGGAACGGCTGTCCTTCCAGCTCGGGCAGGGCTTCCCGGACGGTCTTGTCGATGACCGAAGGGTTTTTGCCCCACAGCCGGATCATGGCGTCATTGGCATACTGGATCCTCATGTCGGGGCCGGTGTACACGGCGGTGGCCACGGCAGCTTCGGAGATGAGGTTGCGGAGGCGTTGCTCGCTTTCCTCCACTTTTTTTCGGGCCACCACCTGCTCGGTGACCTCGCTGGCCACCGCCAGCACGCCTACCGGTTCGGACTGGCCTTCCTCGTAATAAGGCTGGTACACAAAGTTGAAGTACACTTTTTCTTCCCGGCCGTTGCGGATAAACCAGGCGTGGCTTTCCTGGGCGTAGTGGGGCCGGCCTTCCCGGCGGACGCGGTGCAGCAGGTCGGGAAAAACGGTATCGCGGAGCTCGGGCATCGCTTCCAGCACGGTTTTTCCGATAACGGAGCGGTCGCGGCGCCAGATCTCGAGCACGGAATCGTTGGCCAGCTCGATCACCTGTTCGGGCCCCCGGATGATGCAGATGGCCACGGGGGCCTGCATGAACAGGTTGTAGGACTGTTCGGCCAGCCTGATCCGGCCGATCCTTTTTTCGGCCCGCACCTGGTCCGAAACGTCCACGGCGGAATAAATGATGTATTGAACGGCGCCGGTGGCGTCCAGCACCGGTTTAAGGAGGACGGTCCAGTGTTTTTCGGTCAGGCGGCCGTCTTCTTCCACGCGGTCATGGCGGAGCACGGGCAATTGGCACTTGTCTTTCTGGAGCAGCACCTGGTGAATGGCGGCGCGCAGCTTTTCTTCGGGAGGCAGGGAGTAGAGGTCGGGAACGGCGGGAAAGGTTTCGAAAAACTCCTTACCCACCAGGTTTTCGCGGCCCTGGCCGGTAACCTGCACGTAGTCGTCGGTGACGGCCAGGATGGTGAATTGAGGCGCATCGGGCCGGAGAAGGGCGCTGATGCCGGGCATGGCTTCAAAAACTCTGCGTTCCATAGAATAAGGGGTTAGTAACCCCTTGGCAGGGGCGCTGCAAAATTAGGCAGAACCATCCTGTTATTGTTCAGTGTTGCAACATTCATAACAAAGCTTTTTAAAATATATTTTTATTGGCCCACTACCTTGATCAGCGTGCCCTGGGCGAGGCGGTCGGTCAGCGCCATGCCGTTGAGGATGGCGTGTTCTTCCAGCCGCTTGTCCGAAATGCCGTATTGCCGCAGCACCTGCTCCAGGGTGGCCGAAGCGGAAACGGTTTTGATGCGGATGCGTTCGGGCTTACGGTTGATCTTCGCCGCATCGGTCAGCTGCCGGAAGTTTTGCATCGTACTGGTGAACTGGGGCTGGTAGGCGGGGAAGTCGGCCAGGGTGGAAACGCCCAGCAGGTGGTAGATGACCCCGCCATACTGGATGAGGTAGGACAAAGTCCGGAGGGCCGGCTGTTGTTGCTGCTGCTGCTGTTGCTGCGCCTGCTGATCGGCGACCAGCACCAGGGCCGGCAGCCCGTTGACGGTGGTTTCCCTGGATTCCACGGCCTGCAGGCTGTTTTGCTGCAGCAGGGCCGTGGCGGCTTCCTGCAGGCTCTTGCCCTGGGCCAGCGTCAGGTACAACAGGGCCTTGCCGTCCGCAGGCGCCATCTGTACCCGTTGCGGGGTATTCTGGAGGGCCCAGCCGGAGGGCGTGGGAAACTGGAATTTGAGGGTAGGGTGGTAAAAGACGCCGGCTTCCACGAAACCTTCCCGCGGGTCCTCGCCGTATACCAGTCCTTCGATCCGCTTCAGGTAGGCGTCCCGGGCTACTTTGGGCGCGGCCAGTTGGGCCTTTTGCTGCCATTCGGTGGCCAGCTGGTCCACCGTCTGGTTGCGTTCGCCGGGGTCGGGGTGGGTAGAGAGGAAGGGCGGCAGTTCTTCGGAGCCGCTTTGCGCACTCTGGCGTTTCAGGGTGTTGAAGAAGTGGGCCATCTGGTGGGCGTCGTAGCCTATTTTGGTGGAGTATTCCACGCCCAGGCGGTCGGACTCCCGCTCGTCGTCGCGGCCGAACTTCAGCAACAGCAGTCCCAGTCCCTGGGAAGCGCTTTCGGCAAACTGGGCGAGGTTGGGGGCCACGATCACCCCGGCGATGATGCCCAGCTGCCCCAGCAGGGCATTGCGCTGCTGGGCCACGGAATGACGGGCCGCCACGTGGCCGATCTCGTGGCCGAGTACGCCGGCGAATTCGGCTTCGTTGTTGAAATGCGCCATGATGCCCCGGGTAAAGTACACATAGCCGCCCGGCAGGGCAAAGGCGTTCAGCACGTCGGAGTTGACGATCCTGAATTGGTAGTCCAGGTTCGGGCGGTGCGAGACGGCCGCCATGGCCTTGCCTTTCTGGGTGATGAAATCCTGCAGCGCCTGGTCTTCGTACAGGCCGAACTGCGCCACGATCTGCGGGTCGGCTTCCTTGCCCATGGCGAGTTCCTGGGCTTCCGACATCAGCACCACTTCGCGCTTGCCCGTCACCGGGTTGCGGGCACAATCAGAAAAAAGAAACAGGACAGCTATGCCGGTAAGAACCATGCTTTTCATGCGGAAAGATTTGAAGGTAAAGGGTCAATAACTATTATCTATTGTCCATTGTCTATTGACTGTTCGCCCCGGCGCATTCCACCGGCTCGAGCAGGCGGCTTTCGGAGAAGGTCAGGGCGGCGTGGTTGGCAAACACCGTTTTGCCCATACGGTTTTCGGTGGCGCCGGAGCCTTCCAGCAGCCCGGTGCCTTTGCGCAGGAAGGCCACCTCCCGTACGCCGGCCTGGCCGCCGGCCTTAAAGGTGTATTCGGCGAACAGGGTGTCGCCCCGGGTTTCGCCGGTAAAAAAGCCGCCCTGGCTTTCCCGGGCAGGATGGTCGTACAGCAGGGTGCCCTTGATGCCGCTGTCGGCAATGAACAGTTGCATACGGATGCTGTCGCCGCCGCTGGCGAAGCGGTAGCAGGTGGCATACTTGGTTTCCTTGTTTTTCCCGTTGGGGGCCGTTCCGGCCACGGGGCGGTTGCCGCAGGCGGCCAGCGCCGCCGTCAGCAGGAGGGTGCCGATGCATTTATGTACCATAGCTTTCGGTGTTGTGCCCGGCCAGGGTGCCGGGCTTTATCATCGAAAAGGGAATACCGGGCCAGATTTGCCGGCAGGCGAAAAAAAAGAGGGGCGGCGCTCCGCCGCGCGGGGGGATTATCCTTCCTGGGCTTTGGGGACGTGGTCCTCCTGGGTGGAAGCGGCCAGCCGCACGATCACACCTCCCTCGCAGGGCGTAATGTGGAAGCGGTGCCACCGGTGCAGCCAGGGGGAGAAGTAGTCCGCCTGGTGCACGCTTTCCTGGGTGGCCAGGGCGTGGTGGATGCCAAAGTAAAGGGGCGTATCGACGATTTGCGGCACGGCCTCCCACAGGCTTTTTCCCGCCAGTTCGGCGAGGGTGCCGTTCAGGATGGCTTCGGCCTGCTGGTTCAGGAAGGTGACGACCGCCTGCTCGTTGAGCTGGATGCAGGCCTCCTCGATGGTGTCGAGGATCTTCAGCGCCATTTTCTGTTCTTCGCGCACCTTGAATTCACTGGTAAAGTCGTGGGTGATCCAGAGCACGGCGCTGACCTCCTCCTTTTCGTTTTTCACCGGCACCAGCCAGGTTTCAAAGCAGCAGCCATCCTGTTGGGCCTGCTCTGCCGATACATGGACGGTTTCGCCCCGCAGCGCCCGCCGGAATTCGGTGTACGAGGGGTCGGACAGCAGCTGGGGAAACACCTCCAGGATATTTTTGCCGATCACCTGTTCTTTTTTCAGGCCATAGTATTCCTCGCTTTTGCGGTTCCAGTACACGTAGTTCATGTTGCGGTCCAGCACCACGATGCGGTCTACGGTGGCCTGCAGGAGGCTTTCAATAAAGCTGAGGCGCTGGGCCAGGCTTTCTTTCAGCTTCACGTCTTCCGAAACGTCGCGAATGAGCTGGAGCACGCCGGCCACCTCGCCGGTTTCGGTTTTCATGGGCAGCAGGTGCAGGTCGATAAAGCCGCTGGCGGACAGGCTGGCCAGCTGGGTTTCCCGGAAGGTCTTACCCTCCAGGGCTTCCTTCAGGCGGTTGAAGACGCCGGTTTCTTTCAGCTGGGGCAGGATCTCGAACAGGTTGCGGTGCAGCACCTGGGATTTTTTCAGTTTATAAACCGCCTCGCACTGGTGGTTCCAGAAAATGATGTTGTGGTCCGGATCGGTGATCATCACCCGGTCGGGGACGTTTTCGGCCAGCAGTTCGGCCAGCTGCAGGCGATCGGCCAGGTGCCGGTGCTGGCGGTGGGGGGTAGTCACATCCTGGAAGGCGGCGGTGACGATCTTTTTTTCTTCCTGGTCGTGGAGGGCGAAGAGGACTTTTACCCGGATGGTTTCGCCGGTCCGCCACAGGTTGAGCTCAAAGGGGGCCGGGGGCTCTCCCGCCAGCACCTGGTTCAGCTCGTAGGTATAGCGTTCCCGGTCGGTGGGGTGAATAAATTTCAGCAGGAGCTGTTGGTCGGGTTCTACGGCCCCGGGCTTGTAGCCCAGCAGGCGAAACAGGTTGTCGCTCCAGGCCGTGCGGCCGCTTTCGGGAGCCCAGGTCCAGTTGCCCGCCTGGGCCAGGCTTTCGGAATGGTCCTGGGCCAGTTGCAGCAAGTGCAGCTTTTCCTGGAGTTCCCGCAGTTTTTTGTCTGCCACCTTTTCGTGGGTCAGGTCGCGCAGGGTGCCGAAGATCACCAGTTCGGTGCCACCCAGTACTTCCGGTTTACCGGTTTGTTGCAGGAACCGGATCTTGCCGTCGGGCCGCTGGATGCGGAACTCCAGGTCGGGCAGGGTATGTTCGTGCCGCATTTTGCGCAGGGATTCTTCCACCCGGGGCTGGTCGTCGGGGTGCAGGTAGGGCACGAAGGCCTCGAGCCGGGGGGTGATGGACTGGGGCCGCAGGCCGAAGAGGCGGAAACAGTTGTCGGAATACACCGTCTGGCGGGTCAGGGGGTTAAAGAACCAGTGGCCGGCATGGGTGCTTTGGTCGAGGTGGCGCAGCTGCAGGCGCAGAAGGGTTTCGAGGCGGCCGGCCTGCTCCAGCTGCCGGTCGCGTTCTTTTTCTTCCGTGATATCCTGGAGCACGCCCAGCAGGATATATTCTCCCCGGGAACTGAAGCTCCACTGGGTAGTCTGGCGCAGGAGGCGTTCCTGGCCGTCGGCCCGCAGGATGCGGAATTCTACGTGCAGGGGCAGCTGTTGGTTGTAGGCCCGGTTAAAGGCTTCGTTATAAGGCTCCCGGTCGTCGGGGTGGAGGAAGGGCAGGAAGGTGTTGGGGTGGGGGTTCAGGCTCTGGGGCGCCAGGCCAAAGAGGCGAAACACCTGGTCGGAAAAACTTGCTTCGTGGGTGGAGGCGTTGATAAACCAGTTGCCGGTCTGGGCAATGCGTTCCGAAAACAGGAAGCCTTCCCCTTTCAGCTCCTGTGCCTCCTGCTGGCGGCGGCGGGCGTGCCGCTCCTGTTCCGCCTCCATTAGGTCCAGGGTGGGATAGAGGTTCGGGGCTTCGTCGGAAAGGACCACCTGCAGGCCCTGCAGGGTTTTTACTTCGCCATAGGTGGTAATGACGCGGAAGGACAGGTCGACAGGCTTTTTTTCTTCCAGCAGCGGCAGCTTTTTCTTCAGGCCCGGAAGGTCGTCGGGATGAATCAGGGTCTGGGTACCCCGGAATTCCTTTATATGCGACAGGATCACATCGCTGCAGCAAATGGCGGGGGAGGAAAGGTCCCACTGCCAGTCGCCTGTCAGCAGCAGGCTCTTCAAGTCCAGCAACAGCACCACCTTCCGTTCTGCTGCTGCTCCCTCCTCGGGATCGGCCGTGCCGGTCATTGCCTGTGTATCTATCTGGTTCGGATTCATGGTTGTAAAAAGCTAATACCCAGTTGGGTTTCGGTTCTTTTTTACGGGTTCGGGCAGGTGATGGAACGCCTTATAAAGGTAAACCATCAAGGATAGAAAATTAAGCGATAACGGGGGGAATTTCCCCCGTTCTTTATTTCTTCACAGCAAGAATAGTGCACGGTTGAAGGCTGGTTCGGAAAGGATGTGGAAAAATAATCTGCCGGTAGGTTTGCCGTTCATTTTCAATGAAATAGGGTAAATTTATAGGTCCTCCCGGACCGGTTGGGCCTGCTGTGTGCCGGAGCGGATCAGCGGGTATAACTGCTCCGGTTGAAAATCAGCGGGGTAAACCGGGAAAGTTTGATTTTTTTTACTTTATTCGCCCTAAAACTTTTTCACCACCGATTCGATCGTTATGAAAAACGCTTCCGATAACAAAGTACAAAGTCAAGGCGGGCCCTTCCGGCGGGTGCCGGTAGTGGCCATTGGCGCTGCTGCGGATGGTATGGAAGCCCTGACTGACTTCCTGCGCCACTTACCCCTGCGTACGGGCTTTGCCTACCTGTTCCTGCAGGCGTCCGAAGCCGGCGGGGACGGCCGCCTGTCCGAAACCGTTACCAAACTGACGGAAATGCCGGTGGTGGAGCCGGAGGCGCCGGCCCGCCTGGAACCCGACCGCCTGTACGTGCTGCCCGCCGATAAGGCAGTGCGGATAACCGCCGGGACCCTGCACCTGGAGCCGGTGTCTGAGCCGGATGCCGCCCAGTTGCCCGTGGACCGTATGTTTGCCGCCGTGGCCGAATCCTTCCGGGAATCGGCGGTGGCTGTCGTGCTTTCCGGGCCCGGCGCCGACGGCGCCCTGGGCCTGAAGGCCGTGAAGCTGGCCGGCGGCCTTACTTTTGTCAACGGGAGCCTGGAAGGACTGAAAGCAACCGGCAGGGTGGGCGGCGAAGGCCTGGCCGACCTGGCGCTGCCGCCGGGCGATATCGCCGAGGAGCTGGGAAAGATCGGCCGCCATAAAGAGCTCTACAACTGGGTGTTCGAGCAGGGCGCCGAAAACGCCATCAGCAACACCGACGAAGACCTGGCCGGCCTGCTCCAGTTGCTGAAGAAATCCACCGGTGTGGATTTCAGCCAGTACAAAATGAGCACCATCAAGCGGCGCATCATCCGCCGCATGATGCTGTTCAAACAGGATACCCTGAAGGATTATACCCAGTTCATCCGCCGCAATACCAACGAGGTGAGCCTGCTGTACCAGGACCTGCTGATCAATGTGACCACCTTTTTCCGCGACCGCGAAGCCACCGAATACCTGCGCAGCACGGTGCTGCCGCGGATCATCCAGTCCAAGGGCGTCAACGACCCCATCCGCATCTGGGTGCCGGCTTGCTCCACCGGCCAGGAAGCCTATTCGCTGGCCATGCTGGTGATGGAAGTGCTGGGCGAGAATATCAACAACATACCGGTGCAAATCTTTGCTACCGACCTGAGCGAAAATGCCATTAACAAGGCCCGCCTGGGCATGTACAGCAAGATGGATGTGCTGGAAGTGTCGGCCAAACGGCTGCAGCGTTTTTTTACCAAGATGGACGGCAGCTACCGCATCGTCAAAAGCATCCGCGACCTCTGCGTGTTTGCTACCCATAACATTGCCAAGGACCCTCCCTTTTCGCGCCTCGATATCATCAGCTGCTGCAACCTGATGATCTACCTGGAAAACCAGTTGCAGAAACGGATTGTTGCCACCTTCCACTACGCGCTGAAAAGCAATGGCTACCTCATCCTGGGTAAGTCCGAGACTGTAGGGACGGCCACCTACCTGTTTGCGCAGCCGGATAAGAAATACAAGGTATATTCCAAGAAAAAGGATGCCACCGCCAAGGCCCTGTTCGAAATGAACGTTCGTACCGCCGAGGCAGAGCGCAGCGGGATGCTGGCCCGCCGCGACCTGGTTCAGCGGCCCAAGACCGACGAGCCCGATATCGACCGGGTGGTGGATGCCATGCTGCTGAAAAAATACACGCCCGCTTCGGTGATCGTGAACCAGGACCTGGACATTGTGCAATTCCGGGGCTCTACGGGCCTGTACCTCGAGCCCTCACCCGGCAAGGCCAGCCTGAACCTGATGAAAATGGCCCGCCCGGGCCTGGGCTTCGAACTGCGCAACATCGTGCACAAGGCCCAGAAGTCGGGCGAGCCGGCCCGCAAATCGCGGCTCGATATCCAGCTGGGTGCGAAGCATACCCAGATCGCCATTGAGGCCATTCCGCTGCGCGGCGAGTCGCCCGAGGAATACTTCCTGGTAGTGTTTGAAGAATTGCCCCCGCCGGCCGAAGAAAAGGAACTGGGCTCTTCCCGGGACCGCCGGGCCAAGCAGCTGGAGGCCGAGCTGACCGCCCTGCGCGAGGACATGCGCTCCATCCTGGAGGCCCAGGAAGCGGCTAACGAGGAGCTGCAGTCGGCCAACGAAGAGATCGTTTCCAGCAACGAGGAGCTGCAAAGCATCAACGAAGAGCTGGAAACTTCCAAGGAAGAGATCGAGTCGTCCAACGAAGAGCTTATTACCATCAACCAGGAGCTGCAGGTGCGCAACGAGCAGCTGGCCGAAGCCCTGGAATATTCCGAAGCGGTATTCACCACCATCCGCGAAAGCCTGCTGATCCTGGACAAGGACCTGCAGGTGAAGACCGCCAACCAGGCCTTTTACCGCACCTTCCTCATGCGCGAGGAGGAAACGGAAGGGCGCCTGCTCTACGAGCTCGGCAACGGCCAGTGGAACATCCCGAAGCTGAAGGAGTTGCTGGAGCGCATCATCCCGCAGAATAGCATCTTCCACGGTTACGAGATCACCCACAACTTCACCGGGTTGGGGGAAAAGGTGATGCTGCTGAATGCCCGCCGCATTATCCAGAAAACGAGGGGCGAGGAGCTGACACTGCTGGCCATCGAAGATATTACCGAGCACCGGCGGGCGCAGAGTCTGCTGTTCGAGCGGGAGGCCTGGTTCCACAACATGACCGACAACGCCCCGGTGATGATCTGGGTGGTGGATACCAACAAGTTCAGTTCGTTTTTCAACAAGGCCTGGCTGGAGTTCCGGGGCCTGCGCCTGGAAGAGGCCATCGGCAAAAGCTGGATCGAAGGGGTGCACCCGGCCGACCTGGACCGCTGTGTGGCGACCTTCGATACCTGCTTTGCGGCCCGCCAGCCCTTTGAGCTGAAATACCGGGTACAGCGCTACGACGACGTCTATCGCTGGGTGCTGAACCGCTCAAAGCCCAACATCGCCCCTGACGGCCGTTTCATCGGCTATATCGGCACGTGTGTGGAGATCCATGAGCAGGATGGCGAGAAGGGAATTGGTTAATTGGGAATGGGGAATTAGGGAGGGGACTTCCCTAATTCCCCATTCCCCGTTTACCCCGTTTCTTCCATGCCCTTGGTGTCGAACAGGAGTTGTTTCAGGCGGTCGATGTGCAGTTCGAGGCTGACCGCCCTGGAGCTTTTCTGGGCGGCGGTTTTACTCCATCCCTTGCTGTGTTCTTCGGCCGACATTTTCTCCAGCAGGCTTTTGCGTTCCTCCATCATGCGGAGGGCTACCCACAGGGTTTCTTCCAGCGCCTCGTTTTGCTTCAGCAGCAGTTCCGCCTGGGTATACGCATGCCCTGTATAGCAGCGGTAGCGGGTAATATTCCCCTCTTTAATTTCCCAGAGCCCCCCGCCGCAGTCGGGGCAGACAAAGCCGCTTTTTTCGCCCAGGTCCTTGATCGTGTCCATGCCCAGGGCCACCCGTTCCGCAATGGCGGCTTCGGCGGCCACATCCGCGGGCACCTGGTGGCGGGGCTGCACGCCGTTCCGGGTCTTTTCCAGCAATACGGCCCCCATATCGGCCAGGGAAATGCAGTAGTCCACTTCCATGCTGTTCAGTACCGACAGGGGCATGTCGGGGTATTCCGCTTCGTTGGGGTCCTGTACGATGCAGGTGCCGCCGCAGCGTTTCACGGCCAGCATGCCCGCCGTGCCGTCCTGCAGCATGCCGGTCATGATGATGCCGATCACCCGGCTGTTGTAGGCGGCGGCCGCCGAGCGGAACAGCACGTCGATGGAGGGGCGCCAGCGGTTTTCGGGCGGCCCCTGTCCCAGGCGGACCCGGCCGTTTTGAACGATCAGGTGCTGGTCGGGAACGGCCATATACAGGTAGTGTTTCCGGATGGGTTCATCCTGAACGGCCAGCTTGCAGGTGTAGGAGGTCTGTCGCTGCAGGCGCTGCACCAGCACATCGCCCAGGGAAACCTGCGAGAGGTGCAGCACTACAAACACCGCCGCATCCACCTCTTTGGTCAGTTGCAGGCAAAGCTCCACTACGGAGTTCAGGCCACCAGCGGAGGCCCCTACCACTACAATGTACTTGGGTTCATCGACTTTTATGTTCATGCCCGGTAATGGCGCAATGAACATGCCTAAGAGTTGCAGGGCCCTGAAAGGAAAGAAATAGGGGGCACTTTATTTGTAACAGATAACAGATTGGGTGTGCCAACCACCCTGTAAATTGCTGGGAATGGAAAAAAGGGATATTGTTGTTATCGGCGGTTCGGCGGGAAGTGTTCCGGCACTCATAGAGGTGGTAAAAGTGTTGCCGGCAGGGCTACAAGCGGCGATATTGATCGTCATGCACGTTTCGCCGAATGTACCCAGCCTGCTGCCGCAGATTCTTTCCAGGGCAGGTACGTTGCCGGCAGCCCATGCCCGCGATGGCGACCTGATGGAAACCGGCCGGATCTATATTGCCCCGCCCGACCGGCACTTATTGCTGGAAAGCAACCAGGTGCTGGTCAAAAAAGGGCCGAAGGAAAACCGGTTCCGTCCTTCCATTGACGCCTTGTTCCGGTCGGCGGCCTACTCCTATGGCGCCCGGGTGATCGGCGTGGTGCTTTCGGGCCTGCTCGACGACGGCACTTCCGGCCTGTGGGCGGTCAAGCGTATGGGGGGCTTAAGTGTGGTTCAGGAGCCCGAAGAGGCCCTTTGTGCCAGTATGCCTTCCAATGTGCTGGAATACGTGGAGGTAGACTACACGCTGCCTTCCGCGGAGATCGGTCGCCTGCTGCCCCGGCTTACCGGGGAGGAGGGAAGGCTGGAGTCCCAGCCGCTGCAGGAGGAGCTGAAAAGGCTGGAAACCGAAATTAAAATTGCTGCACAACAAAATGCTTTTGATATGGGTATTCTGAACCTGGGTCGCCCCGCTCCGTTGACCTGCCCGGAATGTCACGGAGCCCTGGTGGAACTGACAGAGGGCAATCTCACCCGTTACCGTTGCCATACCGGGCATTCGTTTACGCAGAGCTCCCTGCTTTCGGGGGTGTATTAAACCGTGGAGGAAAGTATGTGGCAGGCCGTCCGGGGGTTGGAGGAAGTGGTCATGCTGCTGCAGGAAACGGCCCGGCAATTCGAGCGGGCGGGAAATGTTCCTAAATCGCAGGAGTTCCAGCACAAGGCCCAGGATACACAAAAAAAGTCGGTGGCCCTGCGCGAGCAGATCTTCCTGCTCGAACCCGCCAGCCAGAAGTTGAGCAGCAACGGCGATAGCTCGAAGTGAGCAGGAATTAGTTAATTGGTTAATTGGGAATTGGGTGGAACCCACTGTATTTTATACCAGCCGGCGCTCCTGCCAAATTACCAATTAGCCAATTAACTAATTACCTCATTCCTTATTTCCCATCCGGCTGCTGCCTGTTTTTCTTGTACAGGGCATCCACTTCTTCTTCGGAATCACTTTTTCCATAAGATTTTGACTCGTAAAACTCCGCCCGGTTGCTGCCCGAGGCGGCATGGCTCTTATTGATGTCCAGGGCGTTGTGAAAGGCGGAGTCCAGGGAGTCGATGGTAGAGCCGGTATCGGTGGCCACGTCGTTGGCGAGCTGGCCGGTGGGCAAATTGCGCCCGCTGTTGACGGCCATCACTTCCTCGGTGGTGATCATATTGTTGCTGGCTTCATCGGTCCGGGCTTCTTCGGCGGCGGCGTTGCCTGGTTGTACGGCCGGGGCGGTTCCGGCGGGGTCATTTTTTTCCGGATGTTTTTGTTGTTGTTTGCGGTTCGCTTCCATAGTTGTAGAATTTAGGAATGGAATAAGAGAACCGATACGAAGATTGTGCCACGCCGGCAGGGTTTGTAGTTTGGTGCACAAACTACAAACTCGTTATATTGCTCATCAGTTTTTCCTTATCGCGGATCGTAAAATATTTACCATTCATTTCGATGGTGCCTTCCTGGATCATTTCGCTGAGGATGCGGAAGGCGGTTTCGTAGGTGGTGCCGGCCACCGAGGCCAGGTCCTGGCGGCTCAGGGCCACGTCGATATGGCCCGATTCGGTGCAGCCGAACTTTTCTTTCAGGCTCAGCAGGGCCTGGGCCACCCTTCCTTTCACCGGCAGGTGCACCAGGTTGCGCATCTTGCGCTCCGACTCTTCCAGTTCGTCCACGCAGTTGACCATCAGCTGGAAGAGGAATTCGTTGTTGACCCTTAGGGTACTGCGGAAAAAGGCCATCTCCAGGAAGCAGGCCTGCACGGGTTCGAGGGCGGTGGCGGAAACCGGGTAGAGGCCGTTGCGGCCCAGGCCGCGGTGGCCCAGGATGTCGCCCTTGCGTACGAAGTGTACGATCATCTCGCGGTCATGCCCCCATTGCTTATGGATCTTTACCAGGCCGTTGTACACGAAATAAATTCCGTTTACGGGTTCCCCTTCCCGGAAGATCTCTTCTCCTTTATTGAACTGGTAGCATTGCCGGTTGCCCGCCAGGGCCGGCAGCCAGTCTTCCAGGCAGGTGGTACATAAGATACAGCTTTTGAGATCGCACTCATGCTTTGTTTTTTTCATGTGAACCGCGGTTTGGTGACGGGCTGCAATATTAACGGGAAATCCTGAAAGGCAGCTCCTAACAGAAGTTTAACGGTCGGGCTTATGGGGGATTGCGCTTTTACAACGAAATTGAAGAGGTGTAAGCAGTTCCGGTTTTTAACGATACCGGCGCTGGCGACCGGATAAAAGCGAAAGGTTATGAAATGGAAAATTGCCCTGGCCGTGTTGATTCCGTGGATGTTCACAAGCTGCATGAAAAGCCTGGCCAATGAAGATGTGGAAGCTGTAGTGGTACCCGAAGCGTTTAACCACCAGAAGCTGGTAGGCACCTCCGCCCGCGAGTTGCTGACCGATGAAAAGTACACCTCCCTGAAAGTGGAGATCCAGTACATGAATGGCTTTGCGCCCAGCCGGGAAACCCTCCGCAACCTGCATGGCTTTTTAAATAAATACCTGAACAAACCCGGGGGCATTATCATCGTCACCAAAGAAATTAACCCCGAGGCTTTAGGCGCGCTGACCATCGACAAGGTGCGGGCGCTGGAAAAGGATTACCGTACGGTTTATACCACCGGCAAGCAACTATCCCTGTATATCCTTTTTACGGATGGCAGCCATGAAGATAACCGCATATTCGGCTGTGCCTACAACAATACCTCCGCGGTGGTGTTTGGAAAATCGGTCCACGACCGCTCCGGCGATATCGGCCGGCCGCACCGCGCCAAGCTGGAGTCTTCCGTGCTGCTGCACGAAATGGGGCACCTGCTCGGGCTGGTGAACACGGGCTCCGCTACCGTGGACAGCCACCACGACGATGCGCACGCGAAACATTGCACCAACCAACAGTGCCTGATGTATTTTCAAACGGAGATCCGGGATCCCTTCGACTACCTGCTGCGGGGAAAAATGCCCGAACTCGACTCCGCCTGCGCGGCGGATTTGAGGGCGAATGGAGCGAAGAGATAGTTCCTGAGTTCCTGAGTTCCTGAGTTAATCGTTGTCCTATTCGGAGTTACGCTAACTCAGGAACTCGGGAACTCAGGAACTTGTATAGGAGAGCAGCTTTTCCCTGCTCTTAATGATAACGTTCTTACCCGAGAGGCCGATGGCGTCTTCCTGGACGAGGTCGTTGATGATGCGGAAGACCGTTTCGTAGGTGGTGCCGACGTAGGAGGCGAGGTCCTGGCGGCTCAGGGAGATGCCCAGGGCGCCGGAGGCATCGGTGCCGAACTTTTCCTGCAGGCGGAGCAGCGCCAGTGATACCCGCCCCTTTACCGGCATGTGGGCCAGGTTGCGCATTTTGCGTTCCGACTCTTTCAGTTCATCGGCAAAGAAGAGCAGCAGCTGGTATAAAAAAGCCTGGTTCACCTGCAGGGAGCTTTGAAAGAACTCCAGGTCAAAAAAGCAGACCGTGGTGGTTTCCAGCGCCGTGGCCGATACGGGAAATACCAGCTCGGTACCCAGGCCGCGGTGGCCGACAATATCCCCCTTTTTGGCAAAGCGCACGATCAGTTCCTTGTCGCTGCCCCACTGCTTGTGCACTTTTACCGTGCCCGAATACACGAAGTACACGCCGTTGACGGGATCCCCTTCTTTAAATAACAGCTCGCCCTTCGTATACTGGAAATTTTGCCGGTGGGCGTCTACCGCGGGTAGCCAGTCCTTGATGGAGGTTCTGCAGAGAAAGCAGCTTTGCAGGTCGCAACTGCTTTTACATTTCTTCATAGCCGGTGAATGATTGTTGCAAATAAGCCTGCAATATTAGGAGGAATAATCAAGACGGGCGCCGCTTTGCGCCGATGATTTGCCGCTTTGGTCCAAAAAGACGCGCGGCGCTTTTATTGAAAATATTCTGAAAATAAATATTTATTGTTCAGTTGGCGGTTTGGATGCAGTGCGGGCGGGCGTTTGCCAGGGATTATATGAATTATAAATAAATAAATATAACGGCGGTCATAATTTTTTGGTCATTACTGTTGAGAAAAGCTCTACTTTTATGTCGCAGATCATTGAAACGGTAGCTGATAAGGGATAAATAAGGGAGTGTGTATTATATGTAATAAAATAACATTCGTTTACGATTTCCTTTAAAGTGTCAAAAGCGGAAGGTTTGAGGAAGGGGTGGGCTGAGAACGTTTGTATAGAATAAATGCTAATGTTTTGGTCCGTGCGGAGGGGGATGGTCCATGACCTTACCGGATAACTAAAAGTAGTTACAAAAAAGCCCCGGAAGATGGCGGTCTTGCCAGGGCGGTAGTTCTAATATCAATTCAACTTTAAAACCAGAACAAAATTATGAAGAAAAGCGTAGTGATCACGGCCGTTATGGGGATGGGTATCCTGGCCGGCAAACCTTTCGAAAGCGCGGCTCAGTTCTCTCTGAACGGTCAACTGCGTACCCGTACCGAAATGCGGGACGGTGTCGGTACCCTGAATGCCAAAGGCGCCAAGCCGGCCTATTTTACTTCCCAGCGCACCCGCCTGAACTTCGGGTACAAATGGGATCGCCTCAACTTCAACTTCGGCCTGCAGGATGTACGGGTGTGGGGCCAGGATGCTTCCACCATCAATAATGCCGATGGCGGTCGCCTGATGGTGCACGAAGCCAATGCCGAACTCACCCTGATGAATGTGGCCGATACTACCATCAAAACAAAACTGATCGATAACCTGGCCCTGAAGATCGGCCGTCAATACCTGGTCTATGATGATGCCCGCCTGCTGGGCGACCTGGACTGGTTGCAGCAAGGCCGCCGCCACGATGCGGCTGTGCTGAAAGCGATGCACAAAGGCTGGCAGGTGGACCTGGGCGCCGGCTTCAACCAGAATGCCGATGCCTTTGGAACGGCCGGTACCAGCTATGTTCCCGGAAACGTGCCGGCTTATGTCACCAACTCCAATGGCGTGCTGGTAGCGGCCCCGGCCGGCCTGCTGCCCTTGTCGCCGGGCGGTGCGGTGGGCGCCAGCAGCAGCAAAGGCGGCGCCCCGGTGCTGGCCAACACGGTAAGTACCAACGGCATGAACCAGGCGTATAAATCCATGCAGTTCCTGTACGTCAGCCGCAAGTTTGGCCAGACCAAGGTGTCCGGACTGGTATTCAAGGATGATTTTGCCAAGTACCGCCTGGATTCCGCAGGCAGCGCCGCCGGCGGTTATGTGTACGGCAGACGCTATGATGTGCAGGGCGTAAACAGCCGCTTTACCTACGGGCTGATGGCAACCGGTACGATCGGCAATGCTTCCGGTTTAAAGAAAACATGGACGGCCGGCGCCTATTTCCAGTCGGGTAACAACAAGGAAGGCCAGAACCTGAAGACGGCCCATTACACCGCGGCCCTGACCATGCAGAAGGGTAAGTTCAGCTTCGGTCCCGGCTACGACTACCTCTCGGGTAACGACGGCACGGCTCCTTCCGCTACCGACAACCGCTTCGATCCCCTGTACGGTACGCCGCATAAGTTCTGGGGCTTCATGGACTACTACTATGTGGGCACCGGTTCTCCCGCCGGCGGTTTGCAGAATGCGTACATCAAAACCAGGTATACGGCCAAGGACCTCTTCATTACCCTGGATGCCCATCGCTTCGACCTGGCCGACAAAACCATCAACACCCTTTCCTCTAATAAAGCGCAGCTGGATAAGCACCTCGGTTACGAGTTCGACCTGGTGGCGAACTATACCCTCAACAAGTTTACCGAGATCCAGGCAGGTTATTCTTATATGGTGGCCAACAACAGCACCGAGTTTGTCAAAAAAGGCACCATGGATAAGACCAACCAGCGGCCTCAGTGGGCATTCGTGATGATCAACATCCGCCCCGACTTCTTCTTTACCAAGCCCGTGGCCATCCGCCCCTAAGCGGCAAACCAGCTAACTGCAATTTTATTCAGAAGCGCCGGCAGCGGCAACGCTACGGCTGCTTCCTGTCACCCCTATGCCGAAACGACAAGTCTGCATCCCGTTTTAAATCTATCCTATCCCTTTTTCAAAAACTCTTTTTCACCCGGGCGGTGCCCGGAATCTAAAAACTGTAATTCATGAAACGTTTCTTCCGCTCTACCAAACTGCTGCTGGCAACCGCGGCACTCTTTATAGCTTCTTCTTCCTTTATCCTGCTGCACAAGGCCGACAAGCCGCTGAAAACCGTAAAGCTGGGCTTTATTCCGCTGACCGACTGCGCCTCGCTGGTGGTGGCCAAGGAGATGGGTTTTTTCAAAAAATACGGCGTGGATGTGGTGTTGTCCAAAGAGGCTTCCTGGGCCAATGTGCGCGACAAGATCCTCAACGGCGAGCTGGATGGTGCTCATTGTTTGTTCTCCATGCCGTTCTCGGTGTATACCGGCATCGGCGGAAAGGCCGGTTCGGAAATGCGCATCGCCATGGTGCTGAACAACAACGGCCAGGCCATCACCCTGTCGAAAGATTTTTGCGGCCTGGTAGGCTTTAAGGATACCAAAAAGGTGGCGGCAGCCGTAAAGGCAGTGAAGGCCCGTAAGGAAGTAACCTTCGCCATGACCTTCCCCGGCGGCACCCACGACATCTGGCTGCGCAACTGGCTGGCCGCCTGCGGTGTAAATCCCAAGTCGGTCGGCATTATCACTATTCCCCCTCCGCAGATGGTGGCCAACATGCGGGTGGATAACATGGAAGGTTTTTGCGTGGGCGAACCCTGGAACGGCGTAGCCGCTACCCAGAACATCGGCTTCACCCATATCGCCAGCCAGGACATGTGGAAGAACCACCCGGAAAAAGCCCTTGTAGTGAACAAGCAGTTCTCGGAAACCAGCCGCGAGGACATGAAGAACGTGATGAAGGCCATCATCGAAGCCAGCCAGTGGCTGGATAACATGGGCAACCGCAAAAAGGCCGCCGCTTTTCTTTCACGCCCCAACTACGTGAACGCCCCGGTAGCGGTACTGGAAGCCCGCCTGATGGGCAGCACCGACCTGGGTTGCGAGCTGGGCGTGCAGAAGTACAAGGATGATTACATGACCTTCTTTAACAAAGGTTTTGTGAACGCTCCCCGCAAGGCCCATGGTATCTGGTTTCTGGCCCAATACGCCCGCTTCGGCATGATTCCCGCCATCCCGGCCAATGCCAAGGAAGTGGTGGATCGTATCATCCTCGACGATGTGTATGCCGAAGTGGCCAAGAGCATGGGCGTGGCGTTGCCCAACGATGATATGAAGCCGTTCAAGACCGCCATCGAGCCCGTAGCCTTCGATCCCAATAACCCGAAAGCCTACCTCGGAGTGGCCAGGAAATAAGTTTACGAGTTTACAAGTTTACGAGTGGAGAGGTTGTCGGCTGGTTGGTTCAGTTGATGGCAGTTGGCCGGCAACCGCTCTTTTATCCTCTTAAAAAAATAAAAAATTATGAAAAAGAATTCCCTTATAAAAGCGCTGATGTCGGTGGTATATTTTGTGGCAGGCATGGCCTTGCTGACCGGCATCTGGGCCCTGATTTCCAAGGTTACGAACAACAGCATTCCCGGTCCTTCCAATACGATGACGGTATTAAACGAAGTGTTGCAGAATCCCTTCCAGGACGACCCGGATTACAAAGGCATCGGCACGAAGCTACTGAGCTCTTTGGGTCGTGTCGGCATCGGTTTCGGTCTGGGCAGCCTGGTGGCGATTCCCCTGGGTATGCTGCTGGGGGCGAATAAGGTGGTGATGAATATTGTAAACCCCATCGTGCAGATCCTCCGTCCCGTTTCGCCCCTGGCCTGGTTTCCCCTTGGACTGGCGGTTTTCCAGGATTCGCCCAAGGCCAGCATCTTCATGATCTTTATCTGCAGCCTGTGGCCCACGCTGATCAATGCGGCCTTTGGGGTGTCGAATATTCCGAACGACCATAAGAATGTGGGCAAGGCCTTCGGCTTCTCGGCCTGGAAATACCTGACCAAAATTATGTTGCCCTTCGCCCTGCCCCATATCATTACCGGCCTGCGTCTTTCGATCGGTGTGGCCTGGATGGTGATCGTTGCCGGTGAAATGCTTTCCGGCGGTATCGGCCTCGGCTACTTTGTGTGGGATGAGGGTTTTAACGGCGGCAGCAATGAAAAGATCCTGGTCGCTATCGTCATCATCGGTATCGTGGGTGTGTTGCTGGATCGGCTGTTCACGGCTTTGCAAAAGCGGTTTACGTACGCCGGCGCTTAAGAGAAAGTAGTATACCCTTTCCAATATCCTAAGACCATTGTCCAATAACCTATGACCCTCTAAATTCTTAAGAAAATGAGCACAGTAACTGTAAATAAAGCAACGCAGCAAAAAGATATAGCCGATGTGATCCTGGAGCCGGCGCTGAAGCCGGTCAATTCCATCGAAGTAAATAATGTAACGGTAAGCTTCAAAACCCCCGCAGGTGTGTTTACTGCGGTAAAGGACATCAGCCTGACGGTAAAGAAAGGCGAGATCATCTCCCTGATCGGTCACTCGGGTTGCGGCAAATCCACCCTGATGGGGACCATCAGCGGCATGGTGAAGCCGTCGCAGGGCGAGGTGATCGCCAACGGAAGAAAGGTGGGCGGCCCCGGCCCCGACCGCGGCATCGTGTTTCAGAACTATTCCCTGCTGCCCTGGCTGTCGGTCTATGAAAATATTTACGTGGCCGTGGATTCGGTGATGAAGGGTAAGTCAAAAAAGGAAAAGCGCGAGCTGGTGGAGGCCAACCTGAAGATGGTGAACCTGTACCCGCACAAGGACAAGCTGCCGGGGCACCTCTCCGGCGGTATGAAGCAGCGGGTGGCTATTGCCCGGGCCTTTGCCATCAACCCCAGCATCCTGCTCCTGGATGAGCCCTTCGGCGCCCTGGATGCGCTGACCAAGGGTTCCATGCACGTGGAGCTGCTGAAGTTGTGGAACCTCGACAACCGTGAAAAGACTATTATTATGGTAACCCACGACATCGAAGAAGCGATCTTCCTGTCGGACAGGGTAGTGGTGATGAACAACGGCCCTGCCGCCACTATTAAAGAGATCGTGGACATCCCGCTGGAGCGCCCCCGCAACAAAAAATCCATCGTGCATGATCCCAAATACATGGAGATTCATGACCGGCTGCTGAGCCTGCTGGTGGATAAGTTTTCCATTGAGGACCTGTAAAGCGACGGTTCATCCGCTTCCCGGTTTTCTATTATTACGATATTATTAAAAATTATAAAACGACAAGTGCTTTGATGGCGCTTCCTGGTTAAGGCCTGCTTACGACTGTATCTGTTCTGCTTTGTTCCCTTTTATCGGTCTCTTTTGTATTAAAGCCTGCGTATACCCTGGATATCCGGTTGCGCAGGTTTTTTTTTATAATGTAAATAAAATGTTCCGGAGATTTTGTTTTTGCGGGTAGGTTGGGGGTTTGTGTATAAAATCGGGCCTTTTGGCTTTAAAATTGTGTTCCAATCCTCTTTTTTTTACAGTTTGCTCCTTTCCTGTCAGGTTTTGTTGTCCCCATTCCCTGCTTTTTCCCGTCCCGAACTGGTGTAAAGCAGGGTGAACGGGCCTTTTTAAATTAAAAAAAGATATATATCATAGTATATCGGGTAGAGCTCCGCTAATTTTATACTTTTACACTACAGTCGTAATAATTAGAAAAAATAGTAATTCAAAAACTGCCTTTTGCGCCGCGGCGCGGGCAAAAGGCCGGGAAGTAACGGGACCGCCATCCATGGAATACTTGTCCAATAAAAGTAAAAACCAAATCACTTAAAACGTTCGTTATGTCAGCCAATACGCATCCCTTACAAAAGTTAAATATTTTTTCGACGAAAGGTATCCAGATGAGGACCTTTCATATTTCCTGGATCACCTTTTTCGTTTGCTTTTTCGGCTGGTTCGGTATCGCTCCCCTGATGCCCATTATCCGCGAGCAGCTGCACTTCACCAAGGAGCAGGTTGGTAACATCACCATCGCTTCGGTTTCGGCCACGATCCTGGCCCGCCTGCTGATCGGCCGCCTCTGCGATACCCTGGGTCCCCGCCTTTCCTATACCATCCTGCTGGTGCTGGGTGCCATCCCGGTGCTGGGGATCGGCCTTGCCAACAGCTACGAAAGCTTTATCATCTTCCGGTTTGCCATCGGCGTCATCGGCGCCTCCTTCGTGATCACGCAATTCCATACCTCCGTCATGTTCGCCCCCAACGTGGTCGGCTCGGCCAACGCCGTTGCCGGCGGCTGGGGTAACCTCGGTGGCGGTGTCACCAACCTGGTAATGCCGCTGATCGCCGCCGCCTTTGTGGGCCTGGGCTATATCGACGAAGGCAATGCCTGGCGCCTGGCGATGCTGGTTCCCGGCGTCATGCTGCTGGTAATGGCGTTTATCTATTTCCGCTATACCAAAGATACCCCCCGCGGTAACTATAAAGAGATCGAGCGGGAAGTGAAGGTGAAAAAGAAAGGCTCCTTCGCGGCCGCCCTGAAGGACTACCGCACCTGGATGCTGGCCTTTGCTTATGCCGCCTGCTTCGGGATTGAAATTACCGTGGACAACGTGGCCGCTACGTATTTCGTGGACCAGTACGGCGCTTCCCTGAAGCTGGCCGGCGCCCTGGCAGGCATCTTCGGCTTCATGAACCTCTTTGCCCGCGCCCTGGGCGGCATCTTCGCCGATAAAGTGGGCAAGCGCTACGGCCTCAAAGGCAAGGGCCTGCTGCTGGCAGCCTTCCTGCTGCTCGAAGGCGCCGGTATCGTGTACTTTGCCCAGTCGGGCACCATCGGAATGGCCATCGTGTCCATGCTGGTGTTCGCCCTCTTCCTGAAAATGGCCAACGGCACTACGTATTCCATCGTTCCTTTCGTCAATAAAGAAGCCATCGGCAGCGTATCGGGTATCGTGGGCGCCGGCGGCAACATCGGCGCCATGCTGGTGGGCTTCCTGTTCAAATCCAAAAACCTCACCTATGCCCAGGCCTTCTGGTACATCGGTGTGGGTGTGGCCGCCATCGGCCTGGTGATCCTGGTGGTGAGCGCCCTGCAACGCCAGAAAGAAACCATGGTGCGGTCCGAAGAAAAAGCGGCCCTGCAACGAGCTTAACCGGGCGGGGCGGCGCTTCCTAAACCGGCAGCGCTGCTCCTCCCTCCCTGAACCCTGAACTTTCTAAACCCTGAGCGGAAAATTTTTTAGCGGAACAATTATGGCGACAAAAATCCAACATACCAATTCATATTCGACTACCTGCAGCTATTGCGGCGTAGGTTGTGGCATCGTGGTCAATAAGGATAAGAAAGGGACCATTACGGTTGCCGGCAACCCGGAGCACCCGGTGAACAAGGGTATGCTGTGCAGCAAAGGCATGAACCTGCACCATACGGTGAACGACCGGGCCGACCGCCTGCTGTACCCCCAGATGCGCCCCAGCAAAAGCATGCCGCTGGCCCGTGTGGGCTGGGACAAAGCCCTGGAGCGCACTGCCGCCGTTTTTAAAACCTTTATCGAAAAATATGGCCCCGACTCGGTGGCATTTTACGTTTCCGGACAGTGCCTCACCGAAGAGTACTACGTGATCAACAAACTGATCAAAGGCTTTATCGGTTCCAATAATATCGATACCAACTCCCGCCTCTGCATGAGCAGCGCGGTAGTGGGCTATAAGATGAGCCTGGGCGAAGACAGCGTACCGGTTTGCTACGACGACATCGAGCTGGCCGACTGCTTTTTCATTACCGGCGCCAACCCCGCCTGGTGCCACCCCATCCTGTGGCGCCGCGTAGAGGCCCACAAAGCCGCCAACCCCAACGTCAAGATCATCGTGGCCGACCCGCGCCGCACCGACTCCTGCGCCCTGGCCGACCTGCACCTGCAGATCCACCCCGGTACCGACGTCACCCTGAACCACGCCCTCGGCCGCCTGCTGATCGAGAACGGCGACATCGACCTGGATTTCGTAAAGAACCACGCCGAAGGTTTTGACGCCTATAAAGAAATTGTATTTCAGAAAACCCTGGCCGAAAGCGCCGCCATCTGCGGCGTTGCGGAAAGCGACCTGAAGCTGGCCGCCCGCTATATCGGCGAAGCCAAAGGCTTCCTGACGCTCTGGACCATGGGCCTGAACCAAAGCGCGGTAGGGGTGAACAAAAACCTCAGCCTCATTAACCTCAACCTCATTACCGGCCATATCGGAAAACCCGGCTCGGGACCGTTCTCCCTCACCGGCCAGCCCAACGCCATGGGCGGCCGAGAAGTGGGCGGACTGGCCAACATGCTGCCGGCGCACCGCAACCTGGCCAACCCCCTGCACCGCAAGGAAGTGCAGGAGTTCTGGGGCGGCACCACCATTGCCGAAAAACCCGGCCTGACGGCCACCGAAATGTTCGACGCCCTCAACGACGGTCGCCTGAAAGCCATTTGGATCATCTGCACCAACCCCCTGGTGAGCCTGCCCAACGTGCGGCTGGCCGAGGAAGGGCTGAAAAAAGCCAAGTTCGTGGTGGTGCAGGATATTTCCAACAAGCCGGAAACCCTTAAATATGCCGACGTGGTGCTGCCCGCGGCCGCCTGGGCTGAAAAAGAAGGCACCATGACCAACAGCGAGCGCCGCATTTCATACCTCAACAAGATCGTGGACGCCCCCGGCGAGGCCCTGGCCGATGCCGAGATCATCTGCCGCTTTGCGCAAAAGATGGGCTATCACGGCTTCGACTTTGCAAACGCCTCCGAAATTTACGACGAGCACGCCCGCCTCACCGCCGGCACCAACATCGACGTTTCCGGCGTGAACTATGACTTATTAAAAGAAAAGGGAACCGTGCAGTGGCCCCTGGCCGCCGGCCGGGAAGACCTGGGCACCCAGCGCCTGTTTACCGACAAGAAATTTTATACCCCTTCGACCAAGGCGGTGATCCACCCCGTTCCCGATACGCTGACCAGCGAAAAGCCCGACGGTGACTATCCCTTCGTGCTGACCACCGGCCGCATCCGCGACCAATGGCATACGATGAGCAAGACCGGCAAGGTGAACAAGCTGAAACAGCACATCTCCCAGGCCTTCGTGGAAGTGCATCCCGGGGATGCCGACCGCCTGCGCATCGAGGAAGGCGACATCGTAGTGGTAAGTTCGAGAAGGGGAGAGGTACGGGTGAAAGCCAAAATTACTTCCGCCATCAAGCAGGGCGTGCTGTTCCTGCCCATGCACTGGGGCAAGATCCTCGGCAGCGACCTGAACCGCGCCAACAACGTCACCAGCGACCAGCTGGACCCCATTTCCAAAGAACCCGACTTTAAATTCTGCGCGGTACAGCTGCAGCGCTACAAAAAGCCCCGCCAGCGCATCGTGATCGTCGGCGCCGGCGCCGGGGCCTACGGCTTCGTGAAATCGTACCGCGAGTTCAATAACGAAGACGAGATCATCATCTTCAGCAAGGAAGACTTTCCTTTTTACAACCGCGTGATGCTGCCCGACTATATCAGCGGCGTGCAGCGCTGGGAGCAGCTGGTGAAAATGACCGATGCCGAAGAAGCCGAAAGCAACATCACCCTGCACCGGGGCGTGAGCGTGGAAAAGATCGACCGCGCCAGTAAAACGGTGACCGACACCCGCGGCATGACCACCTCGTATGATGTGCTGATCATTGCCACCGGCAGCCGCGCCGCGGTGCCCCGCAACGTGCCCGACCTCAAAGGCATTTGCACCATGCGTACCCGCACCGATGCCGACAACTTCCGGAACGTGGTGCC
Organism: Huijunlia imazamoxiresistens; assembly: GCF_037132455.1. Classification (NCBI taxonomy): domain Bacteria; kingdom Pseudomonadati; phylum Bacteroidota; class Chitinophagia; order Chitinophagales; family Chitinophagaceae; genus Huijunlia; species Huijunlia imazamoxiresistens. The sequence goes on from NZ_JBBBEI010000002.1 coordinate 78,285, forward strand.
CAAGGACGGCCACGTGGTGATCGTCGGCGGTGGCCTGCTGGGCCTCGAACTGGCGGCCTCCCTGCGCGAAGTGGATATCAAGGTGACCATCATCCAGCGGATCTCCCGCTTCCTCGACCGGCAGCTCGACCCGCTGGGCAGCCAGCTGCTGCACGAGGAGATCGTGGACCAGGGCTGCGATGTGTATTATAACGACGAGGTGCAGCTGTTCTACGGGCAGTCGCAGCTTACCGGCATCCGCCTGAAGAGCGGCGCCCAGATCAACTGCGACGCCCTGGTATTCGCCATCGGCACCGTTCCCAACATCGAGCTGGCCCGTGCCTGCGGCCTCGACTGTCAGCGCGGCGTGCTGGTGAACGAGCGCCTGCAAACCTCCGATCCCGACGTCTACGCCATCGGCGAGATCGCCGAGTTCAAAGGCTTCCTCTACGGCATTACCGCCGCCGCCGAGCAGCAGGCCGCGGTGATCGCCCACTACCTCAAAGGCGACATCGCCTCGGGCTACAACGGCAGCCTGCTGATGAACATCATCAAGATCCACGGCTTCGACCTCTGCAGCATCGGCCTGCCCGAGTGCCCCAACGACGAGTACGAAGAGATCGTGTTCTACGATAAGGCCAAGCGCTATTACAAAAAATGTATCATCCACCAGGACCGCCTGGTGGGCGCCATCCTCATCGGTGATAAAGCGGAGTTCCAGGAGTACAAGGAGCTTATTTCCGCCAAAACAGAATTGGGTGAAAAACGCCTGCAGCTCCTGCGCAGCGGCAAAAAAGCGGAGCCCGTGCTGGGCAACCTGGTGTGCAGTTGCAACAACGTAGGCAGTGGCAACCTGAAAAATAAGATTGCCGAAGGCTGCAAAGACCTGAAGCAGTTGTGTTCACTTTCCGGCGCCGGGACAGGGTGCGGCTCCTGCCGGCCGGAAGTGAAACGCATTTTGGAAGAAACCCTGGCGCAAGAGCAGCGCGAACTGACCCCGCTGCGTAAAATTTCTTAAGCGAAACCGGAAAACTATGTTCAAGAAAAGCCCCATCGTCAAAATAAACCTGCCCGGCGGCATCGTTTCCGCCGGCGACCTGTACTCGATCCTGGTAGCGGCGGAAAAGGCCAAGGTGGAAGACGTGCAGTTCGGCATCCGCCAGCAGCTGTACCTGAAGCCGGCCGAAAAGCATTTCGACGAGCTGAAAAAGAACCTGGAAGAAGCCGGCATCCCCTTCGAGGACGATACCGACCTGTATCCCAACATCCTGAGCTCGTACGTGGCCGAAGGGGTGTTTGAAAATACCAACAACTGGCTGAGCGAAGGGGTGTATAAGGACGTGCTGGACCTGTTCGACTACCGCCCCCGCCTGAAGGTGAACCTGGTGGACGACAGCCAGACCTTTACGCCTTTTTTTACCGGCAACCTCAACTTCATTACCTCGCCGGTCAACAACTACTGGTACCTCTATATCCGTTTTCCGAAGACCAATACGCTCTACCGCTGGAAGGGTTTGGTGTATTCCTTCGATATCCCCCGCATCAGCAAGCTGATCGAAACGGTGATCTTCGAAAATCCTTCCCTGTTCTACGACCGCGAAGGCAGCGACGGCGACCAGTTGCACGCCCTGGTGCACGGCCGCGACAACTTTATTACCCAGCCGGTGACCACCGAGCTGGTGATCCCGGAATTCTCGCTGCCCTACTACGAAGGGTTTAACTATTACGGCAACAAAACCTGGCTGGGCATCTACCGCCGCGACGAGCTGTTTCCCGTAGCTTTCCTGAAGGACGTCTGCCTTATCTGCCTGCAATCCAAGATTGGCCAGCTGTACACCACGCCCTGGAAGTCGCTGATCATCAAAGGCATTGACAGCCGCGACCGCAAGCTGTGGGAGATGGTGCTGGGCAAATACCGCATCAACGTGCGCCATGCCTCCAACGAGCTGAACTGGCAGGTGGAAGACTTTTCCGAAGAAGCCCTGACCCTCAAGCGCTACATCATCCGCCAGTTCGACCGCGACGACGTCCGCACCTCGGGCCTCTGCTTTGCCGTAAAGCTCAATCCCAAGATCGGCCTGTTCGGTTCCATCATTATCCGCAAAAAAGAAAACGACAGCGCCAGCCGCCGCAAGGCCCTGGACCGCTACGACATCTTATATACCCGCAACTTCAACCCCAACTCCAAGGACCTGCTGCTCTTCCGCCAGGACGTGGAAAAGGAAAACCTGGGGGTATACCTTATTTCGCTCAGCAAGTATTATTACGAGCAGCAGCAAAGCTCAGAAGACCTGTTGCACCACATCTACCAGCAGGAAGCGTCCGGCAAGGAAGCCGGCGTGCAGAAGGAGGAGCCGAAGGTGTACCATTGCAAGCACTGCTATACCGTCTACGACGAATCCTATGGCGACGAGGGAGCGGGCATCGCCCCGGGAACGCCCTTTGCTGCCCTGCCCCACACCTACGAATGCCCGGTCTGCAGTGCTGCCAAAGAAGACTTCGTTCGGACCGAAGGGGTAGCAGTTAAAATGTAAAATGTAAAATTTAAAATATAAAATATAAAATATAAAATAAGGCAAATGCCGAATCGCCGCCCGGTACGGGCGGTTTTTGTTACCCGTCAGGGATGTCTTATTCCATATTTTACATTTTAAATTTTATATTTTATATTTTACATTTCTATCTTAGTTATTTCCTCCTCAAAACGATTCGGGTTATCTTAGCGGGCGTTTTAGGTAGTGTGTGTAAAACCGATCTTTCTAGCATGAAGCCGACCATTAGCGACAAATACGGGAGAACTTTCCAGACCCTGCGGGTAAGCCTGCTGAGCACCTGCAACCTCGGCTGCGTGTACTGCACCATGGGCGAGGAGGAGCAGAAGGCGGGCAATGCCGCCGGCCGGCAGAAAGTGCTGTCCGCCGACCAGCTGTTGCCGCTGATCGGGATGCTGCACGACGAGCTGTCGCTGAAAACTATCCGGCTGACCGGCGGCGAGCCCCTGCTGTATCCCCAACTGGCCCAGGTGGTCAAAGGGGTCAAAGAGCTGGGCATCCCCCAGATCCGCCTCACCACCAACGGCTTTTTGCTGCAAAAGCAGGCCCTCGCCCTGAAGGAGGCCGGCATGCAATCGATCAACGTATCGCTGGACGCGGTAGACGAGGACACCTTCTTTTTGATGAGCAAACGGCGCAACGTGCAGCGCATCCTCGACGGCATCGACACGGCCCTGGCCGTGGGCCTGGAGGTAAAGCTCAATACGGTGCTGATGAAAGGCATCAACCACCACCAGGTGCTGCCGCTGCTGGATTACGCCTTTGAGCGCAACCTCACCCTCCGTTTTTTGGAGGTGATGAGCATGGGCCACCTGTATGGCAATGCGGACCGTTACCTGGTCACCCGCGACGAGATCCTGCACACTATCGCCGGCCGCTACGATTTCGTGCCGGTGCTGCGGGAGCGTTCGGCCACGGCCTCGTACTGGAAAACGTCCACGGGCAAGCAGTTCGGCATCATCGCCAACGAAAGCGCACCCTTCTGCCACGACTGCAACCGCCTGCGCCTCGACAGCGACGGCAACATGTACGGATGCCTGAGCTCCAACCATCCCATCGACATCAAAAACATTGGCAGCGCCGCCCAACTCCGCGAAAAGCTGTCCGCCGCGCTCCGCCAAAAACAACCGTTAAAGTTCACCGGCAGCGCGCTCAGTATGTTGCACATTGGGGGATAGTTCACGAGCTCCTAAGTTCCTGAGTTTCTAAGTTCCTGAGTTGGGAGGTTGCGAGGTGTTTGTTTGGGTTAAAAGTAAATTTACGATCTTAAAATAAATCTATACATGACAGTTCAGGTTTATGCCGTTTTGAAAGACCATTTCGATGCGGCATTTGAAATAAACGAAAGCGGCTTTTCCGTGGAAGAGCTGAAGCAGAAGCTGGTGGCGATGCGGCCGGCGGCCGAGGGCATTCTGAATGCCTGCCGGTTTGCCGTCAACGATACTTTTATTCATAACGACTATAAATTAAGCTCCCATGACCGTATCGCCGTCCTTCCCCCGGCCAGTGGCGGATAAGATCGACGCCATCACTGCCGAACCCATCGACCTGGTGGGCCTGCTGGCCCGTTCGCACGACCCCCGCGCCGGCGCCCTGGTGCTGTTCAGCGGCGACGTCCGCGACCACAACGCAGGCAAGGAGGTAGACCGGCTGGAATACGAAGCCCATCCCGTACTGGCGCCCCAAATGATCGAAGCCATCGTGGCCGAGGCCCAGGAACGCTGGTCCCTGACGCTGGCCGTGGCCCAGCACCGCATTGGCAAGGTGGGCATCGGCGAAAGCGCCGTGGTCGTCATAACGGCCTCGCCCCACCGAAAGGAAGCCTATGCCGCCAACCGCTACATCATCGACAAAATCAAGCACGAAGTGCCCATCTGGAAGTGCGAATACTTTGCCGACGGCACCCGCCAATGGGGCAACAACTGCAACTGCTCCAGCATCACCGGCAAAAACGATAAACACGTCTACGAGTTCGAGCGTGAGAGCAAGTGAACCGGTGAACCTTTAACCCAGCAACTCAGGAACTCAACTCGTAAACCCGTAAACTTGTAAACTCGTAAACTCCGGGAAGCATGAAACCTACTATCTCTATTGAATATTGCCCCAAGTGCGGCTGGCTGTTGCGTGCGGCGTACATGGCGCAGGAGCTGCTGACCACTTTTTCGGACGAGCTGCACAGCGTGGCGCTGCAGCCGGCCGAGATCTCCGGCACCTATAAAATATGGGTAGGCGAGGAGGTGCTGTTTGATCGCAAACGGGAAGGCCATTTCCCGGAGATCAAGGAGCTGAAGCAGCTGGTACGCGATAAGGTGGCGCCGGGCAAAAGTCTGGGACATTCCGACCGGAAAAGCGAAAGCAGTTCGTAAATTCACGGCAAACTTCAAAAACTTGATCATGCAGGAACATAAAGGCACCGGTAACTTGTTGGGCGTTGTATTGTGCGGGGGCGAAAGCCGGCGCATGGGCCGGGATAAAGGCCTGATGCCGGTTGAAAATACGACCTGGGCCCAGTCAGTGGCCGCAAAGTTGTCGGCCCTGGGCATTCCCGTGGTCATTTCGGTCAACCCCGAGCAGCAGGAAGCCTATGGAAAGCTGTTTCCCGCGGAGCAGCTGGTGGTGGACAGCCTGCCGGTGGACGGGCCGATCCTGGGCATTTTAAGTGCACACGAAAAATACCCCGGAAAAGACATCCTGCCCCTGGCCTGCGATATGATCGATATGGATGATGCCACCCTGCGCGAGCTGCTGGAGGCCTACCAAAAAGATACGACTTCCGAATTCATTGCCTTTCATCATGATGGCTTCCTGCAAACGCTGGGCGCCGTCTACACCTCCAGGGGCCTGGCGCCCCTGTTGCAACAGGCAAAGGACGGCAGCCTGAAGCATTTCAGCCTGATCCGGGTGCTGGACCATGGTACTACCCACCGCATCCCGGTGCCCTCCCGCGCCGCTTTTCATAACTACAACTCGCGCAACGAGCTCACCTTCCCCGAGGACGACAAGGGGCAGGAAGGAAAGAGCTGATGAATCAAACTTTCTCATAGTACGTGCTCTTAGACGGCAGAAAATACTCATTTGTAGGTATTTGTATTCAGGTAGCGGCCATTCACCTTTGCTGCTGCGAAAATTCCAATAACCTTTTGCCGGCCTGAGCGCCTCATACTGCCTTTTCCGGAAACGGACCGTAACGGGTCTGTCTGGCCGGAGCGGGTATTTATTGCCAAAACGAAAAACGTACTATGAGACATATCCTATTCGTACTCCTGTTCCTCAGCTTTCGCTGGGCTTCCGCCCAGCCCGGCACCCTGGATGCCACCTTCAACTCCTCCGACATTGGATTCGGGCAGGGCGACGGCCCTAATGACGCCCTGAACAAAACCGTTGTGCTCAGCAATGGCAAAATTTTAATGGTCGGGGACTTTACCTCCTACGATGGCACCACCCGCAACCGGATCGCCCGCCTGAACGCGGACGGTACCCTGGACGCCACCTTCAACGCCGGCTCCGGCGCCAACGGCCCCATCTACGACCTGTTGGTCCAGCCCGACGGCAAGATCCTGATCGGCGGCTCCTTTACCAACTACAACTTTAGCCTGACCCATAAAGGGTACTACACCAAAAATGTCGCCCGCCTGAATGCGGATGGTACCCTGGACCCTACGTTTGACCCCGGCTATGGTCCGGATGAGTATGTGACGACCCTGGCGCTGCAGCCCGATGGAAAGGTGCTGATTGGCGGCCTGTTCAACAACTACCATACGTCCGGCGCCACCGGCCTGGCCCGCCTGAATACCGACGGCAGCCTGGATGCCACCTTCAATGCCGGCGGCTCCGGCCTCAACCGAAATAGCAACTATAACGAAATGATTTACGCCATGGCGGTGCAAAGCGACGGCAAGATCCTGGTCGGGGGCCAGTTTTCCACTTTCAATGGCACCTCCCGGAACAATATTGCCCGCCTGAACAGCAACGGCACCCTGGACGCTACCTTTAACCCGGGAACCGGCACCAATAGTTCGGTAAACGCCTTTGCCCTGCAAAGCGACGGTAAGATCCTGGTAGGAGGGCCGTTTACCACCTACAACGGCAGCGCGAAAAATAACCTGGTGCGCATCAGCAGTACCGGTGCACTGGATGCCACCTTTACCACCGGTTCGGGGCCGAACGCGATGGTTTATTCCCTGGCCCTGCAAAGCGATGGAAAAGTATATATCGGCGGCGCGTTTACCGCCTACAATGGCACGGCCCGCAACTACCTGGCCCGCCTGACGTCCACCGGCAGCCTGGATGCGGCTTTCAATCCCGGGAGCGGCCCCGATAGTTACGCCCAGGGGATTGTCCCGCTGAGCGATGGCCGGATCCTGATTTCCGGGAATTTTTCCCAATACAATGGTGCCTTCCGGAGCCGGCTGGCCCGGGTGCATGCCGACGGCGCCCTGGATGTATCCTTCCACCCCGGAAGCGGCGCCAATTTCCCGGTCTGGGCCCTGGCGGAAAGCAATGGAAAAATATGGATGGGCGGCGAGGTGACCCTTTATAATGGCGTGACCCGCAACCGGCTGGCCCGGCTGCATGCCGATGGTTCCGCAGATGCCGCTTTTGACCCGGGCAAAGGACCCAACAATACAGTGTATACCCTGGCGGCTCAAAGCGATGGAAAGGTGCTGGCGGGCGGGAGCTTTACCACTTATAACGGTGCCGCCAAACCTTATTTTATCCGGGCGAATGCCGATGGTACCCTGGATGCCGCTTTCACTCCCGGCGCCGGTCCCAATGCCGAGGTTCGGGCCATCGTCCGGCAGGGCGATGGAAAGATCCTGGCAGCGGGTGGCTTTACTTTATATAACGGCACCAGCCGGAACCGCATTACTCGCCTGAATGCCGACGGCAGCCCGGACGCCACCTTTACCCCCGGAACGGCTGCGAACCAATACGTCTACGCAATTGCCCTGCAGCCCGATGGCAAGATCCTGATCGGGGGAAATTTCTCTTCCTACAACGGCACCACCCGCACCCGCCTCGCCCGCCTGAATGCCGATGGCACCCTGGATGGCAGCTTTAACCCGGGAACGGGAGCGAACAGTTCCATCCTGTCCCTGGCGGTGCTGCCCGACGGCAAGATTTTGATCGGGGGCAATTTTACTTCTTATAACGGTACCGCCCGGGCGCGCATCGCCCGCCTGAATGCCGACGGGAGCCTGGATGGAAGCTTTAACCCGGAAGCAGGAGCCAACAGTTCTGTTCTGTCCCTGGCCGTGCAAAGCAACGGGAAGATCCTGCTGGGCGGCGGTTTCTCCTCCTATAACGGTACGTCCCGGTTTCGCCTGGCCCGCCTGAATGCCGATGGCAGCCTCGATGGCAGCTTCACTACCGGCACGGGGGCTTTTCCCGGCAGTATCAATGCCCTGTTGCTGCAAAGCGACGGAAAAGTGCTGATCGGCGGCGGGTTTACTTCCTATAACGGTACCGGCCGGAACCGCCTCGCCCGCATCAACGGCGGCGAGCCCGCGCAAACCTTTACCGTAACCGGCGGCGGCAGCTTCTGTGCCGGTGGCGCCGGTGTGGCGGTCGGCCTCAGCGGCTCGGAAACCGGCATCAGCTACCAGCTTACAAGGGATGGCGTCCCTGCAGGCCCCGCCGTACCCGGAACCGGCTCGGCGATCTCTTTCGGCAACCAGGCGGAGGCAGGCACCTATGCCGTAACGGCTACCACCGGTTCCACTGCCATGATCAGCGGTACGGTTACCATAGTGGTTACGGCTCCCGTTACTCCTTCGGTGAGCATCAGCGCCAGCGCTACTGCCATTGAACCCCGTACGCCGGTCACCTTTACCGCCACTGCTGTGAACGGGGGCGCCAATCCCATCTACCAATGGCAAAAGAACGGCGAAAACGTGGGCGGGAACAGCAGCACGTATACCGCAGCGGCTTTGGACAATGGCGACACGGTTACCTGCCGGCTTACCAGCAATGCCCTTTGCGTGACCACGGCCACTGCCGTCAGCAACAGGCTCACGATAACGCTCACCCGAAGCATTACCGTGAACCTGCCCTCTGCCCTTACCCTTTGCGGCGGCACTCCCCTCGATATTCCCTTCGCGGTTACCGGCGACTTCGGTGCGGATAATGTCTTTATTGCCCAGCTCAGCGACGCCTCCGGCAGCTTCGATGCGCCCGAATATGTAGGCGATGTGGCGGCCAGCGCTGCCGGGTCGTATACCATCCGGGGTTTTCTCTCCTCGATGGCCTCGGGTGGCAGCGGCTACAGGGTCCGCGTGATCACCATCGATGAAAGCCTTTCGGGCGTGCATAAAGGCAGTTTAACCATTCACGAAGCGCCCCAGGCCGTATCCATAACGGGCGGCGACGCGGCCACGATTTGCAGCGGCGGTGGCGTGTCCATCAGCATAGGCCGGGCCGATACCTACCTGTGGTACCGGAATGACGTGCTGCTGCCCGGGGTGACCGGTTCGACCTATACGGCAACCAGCCTGGGACTTTATAAAACCGAGCTGGCCAATGCCAATGGCTGTTCCGCTACCGTGACCGTGAACCTGCAGGCGGCTACTTTTTATAAGGATGTGGATGGCGACGGCTACGGAAGGGACCACACTACGGTCCAGGCCTGCTCGGCTCCTGCCGGTTACGTGGCCCGGGGCGGCGACTGCATCGACTGGGACCCTGCCATTTATCCGAATGCCCCGGAGCTGTGCGACCGCAAGGACAACGACTGCGACGGATCGATTGACGAAGGCCTGGCCACCCGGCCTTTCTACAAGGACGTGGACAAAGACGGCTACGGCCGGAACAACGAGGTCGTATACGCCTGTTCCGCTCCTGCGGGTTATGTAACCGTTAACGGCGACCTGGTGGACTGGGATCATACGATTTACCCGGGCGCTCCCGAGCTGTGCGACCGCAAAGACAACGACTGCGACGGCTCTATCGACGAGGGACTGCCCACCCAAACCTGGTACAAGGATGTGGACCGGGACGGGTACGGCAACAGCAGCACCGCGGTGCAGGCTTGTTCGGCCCCTGCCGGTTATGTTGCCGTGGGCGGCGACTGCAAGGACTGGGACAGCACCGTGCATCCCGGGGCGGTGGAAGTGCTCAACGGCGCGGACGACAACTGCGATGGCCTGAAGGACAATGTGGTGGCGCCCCCGGTAGCCGGTATAGCGGCGGCACAGGCCGCAGAAACGGAAGCCGCAGTTGCCGGCTTAAAGGTCAGCGCGGCGCCCAATCCATTCGCTTATTCCGCTACGCTGCTGCTCCGTAGCAGCAATACGGAACCCATTTCCGTAACCATATGGGACGGCCTGGGCCGACTGGTGGAAGCCCGGAAAGTGGTGGCCGCCGGAAGTAACCTGGCGCTGGGCCATCACTACGGTCCGGGTATGTACATCGTGGAGGTCGTACAGGGTTCCGAACGGGTCCTTGTGAAGCTCCTAAAGCAACGCGATTAAGCCTTTTTGTTCGATTGGTTATAGAGGGTCCTCCGCTTCCGGGCGGAGGGCTTTTTTGTTTGGGGTTTTCCCTCAATTTTTGCATATGCCTACAGCCGTTTATCGATCCCTTCTGGTCTTCCTGGTTTTCCTGTTGGGATACCATTCTTCCCGGGCGCAGCCTGCCGGCGGTGGTTCTTTTTATGTATGGGAGGATGCGGGCAAGCAGCTCGGCAGCGACGACGCCTGGGCGCTATGGCAGCGACACCAGTTTAAAAAGCTTCCTGCCGGCCACCACAACATCGGCTTTACCCGTTCGGTGTACTGGCTGGCCTTTGTAAACGATACGGACAACCCAATAGACACGCTGCTGTGGCAGATCGGCGACCACCACATCAACCGGATCGACTTTTTTGCCTCCTCCGGCGGCAGGCCGCAATTGCAGTTCACCACCGGCGACCGCTTTCCCTTCCGGCAGCGCCCCGTAAAGGCCGCCGGCTTTTATTTCCCCGTCAGCCGCAAGGGCGTGTACCTGGCCCGGGTGGACAAGGCCAATGAGTCGCTGCAATTGTTTTCCGGCCTGATCTCCCGGGAAGCTGTAACCGAAAGAGAATTGGCCGATACTGCCATCCTGTCGCTGCTGACAGGCTTTGTGCTCCTGCTGGTGTTGTTCAGCCTTTATCTTTTCGGTTTTACCGGCGACCGGCTGTACCTGCTTTACTTGTTGTACGTTGCTGCCGTCTGGCTGTGGGTGCTGTCCAACTCGGGTTTTGCCTTCCAGTATCTCTGGCCTGCCGCCACCAGCTTTACCAGCAAGTCGCGGTTCGTGTTTACCCTTTCCTCCGTGGCCCTGTCGGTGCCCTTTATGCTGCGCTATACCGGCGGCCTGGCCAGCAGGGCCGCCCGCCTGTTTGCCCGGGGGTTGCAATGGGTGCTGTGGCCGGCGATCCTGGGCATGCTGCTCTATGAGAACCGGGAAAGTTCGTATTGGTGGGGCTTCCAGTTCTTTTTTTCGGCCGTGGTGCTCGCCTATGCGGTCTTCGCCCTGTCGCTGCTGGGGTACAAGGCCTGGAAGGGCAACCGCCTGGCCCAGTTTTACCTGGCTGCCATTGCGGGGTTTATGGTGCTGGCGCTGTTGCAGCTGGCCTTTTATACCGGTTATTTCAACCACCTGGATAGCTTTTTAAGCCGCTTTGGCTACTCCGCCGGCTTTATTGCCGAACTGGTGATCCTGATGGCGGGCCTGGTGTACCGCTTCAACCAGTACCGGCTGGAGCGGGAGCGCCTGTTGCGCCAGGTAGCCGAACGGCAGCAGGAGAATACCCGCGTGATCATGGAGGTGCAGGAGTCGGAGCGCAGCCGCATCGCCAACCAGCTGCACGACGTCGCCGGCTCGCTGCTGTCGGCCGCCAAGCTGAACCTGTCGTCCCTGACCGAGCAGCCGCATAGCCCGGAGGAAACCGTCCTGCGCCTGAAAAAGGCCGAAGAAGCGGTGAGCATGGTTTCGGATACCGTCCGGGGCCTGAGCCATGCCCTGAGCCCGGTGATGCTGGGCAAGACGGGCTTTCGCCAAACCCTGGAGAACGTGGTGTCGATCTTCAATGCGGCCGGCAAGATCCGCATAGGACTGGTGGTGATGGGTTTTGAAACCTACCGGCCGGAACTGCATGCCTTTTATACCGGCTTTTACGCCATCATTTACGAGCTGCTCAACAACGTGGTCCGGCATTCCCGGGCTCGCCATGCGCTGGTGCAGGTGGCCGAGCACGACCAATCCTACTGCATTATCGTGGAGGACGACGGCATCGGCATGGACCCCGCCCTGGCGCTGCAGCGGCAAACACTTGGACTGGGAGCTATTTCTTCCAAAATTGATTACTTTGGCGGCTCCATCGCTTTTGACAGGAACGACCCCCAGGGGTTGATCATCACTATAGAAATACCCGTAGTCCGGCATGCCCAGAAAACTTTTACTCCTTGACGACCACCAGCTTTTGTTGCACGGCATTACCGCGGTTTTAAACGAAATGGAAGAGGTGACGGTGGTGGCTACCCTCACCAACGGCCGTGAGCTGATCGAGGCCGTACGCCGCTACCAGCCCGACCTGGTGCTACTGGACCTGAATATGCCCGGCCTCAACGGGCTGGATTGCCTCCGGGAGCTTCGGGCAAATTTCCCTTTATTGAAAAAGCTGGTGCTGACCAATTACAGCCAGCCCGAACTCGTAGACGAAGTCAGGGCCCTGGACGCCCAAGGCTTCCTGGTAAAGAATTCTTCGTCGCTGGAGCTGAAGGAGGCGGTGGCCGCCGTCCTTTCCGGCAAAACCTGCTTTCCTACCCGCCAGCGGCTGGAGCCCGCCGTGGAAGACGGCTTTTTCTTCGATGACTTTTTGAAAAAGTACCAGCTGACCCGCAGGGAGGTGAAGATCATCCGCCTCATCTGCCAGGGCCTTAGCACCCGGGAGATCGCCCAGGAGCTGCACCTCAGCGAGTTTACCATCAGCACGCACCGGAAGAATATTGCCGGCAAGCTGAAGATCGGCAATGTGGCAGGGCTGATCAACTTTGCACGCGAAAACGGCCTGGCCTGAGCGCCGCTTCGTGCCGGAACTTCCATTTGCCGTACCAGTACCAGTAAACCGATGCAAAGGGCAGCAGGGCGGAGGTCAGGGCCACGGCCGCTGCATACGGCAGGGAAGGGGCGAAGGCCGACAGCCGGTGGAGGGTATGGGCGGTCCACAGCAGCAGCCAGCAGATGAGGGCGCCCTGCGCCAGCCATTCCAGGGAAGACAACAGGCCGGCAGCCGCCAGCAGGGTGCAGGCCACCCTGGCGTAGTCGCTGCCCGGCGGGGGGGCGAAGGCTTTCAGCGGGTAGAATTCGGGGTATTTCCGGTACAGCATTGCATGGAACATGCCCTTCTTCTGTTCTCGGATGCTGTGGCGCCACGAGGCTTCGTAGGCCGGGCGCAGCACCAGGGCGTCCGGCAGGTAGCGGGGTGCAATGCCCTGCTGCAGCAGCTTGAACTCCAGGTCGCTTTCGGTGAGCCAGGACATCGGGAAATGTTCGTCGAAGCCGCCCGCCTTTTCCAGCGCCGCCCGGGTGCAGCAGCAGTTGGCGGCCTTGAGGTCGGTGGTTTCCTGGCCGGCGGTATACTGTTCAAATTCATTCAGGGGAATGGAAAGAGGGACCTGCACCCGCCCGGCAAAAGCGGCCTCCGCCGCCCCGTTGTACGCCTGCACAAATGCCTGCAGCCAGGCCTCGTCCGGCAGGCAATTATCGTCGGTAAAGGCGATCAGCCTTCCTGCGGCCGCCTGCCAGCCGGCATTGCGGCCCGCAGGTGAAGGCAGGCAGCGCACCGCAATGCTGGTTGGGGTAAAAAGTTCCACCACTTTGCCCGCGGCCCCATCCGGCTCCGCACCTGCACCGACCACCAGCACCTCGAAAAGACGGTGGTCCAGGGTCTGCTTCACCAGCGCTTCCAGGCAGCGCTTCAGGAATACCGGGTTGCCGGAACTGGAAAGAATAACGGAAATCATCAGCGACATAGGATTCTGGCTTTGGTACCTCGACGGTTATAGCTCAAAAAAAACGCCAGCCGCGACGGAGTTTACGAGTTTACAAGTTTACGAGTTCGGTTCCGGCGCCGGGTTTTTTGTTGGGGATTATTTTGTTGATAAGTTAGTGGGATTTGGGTGATGCTGATTTTCCGCTGCACCCAATACCATTTTTACATGGACTGACCGGGAGGAACCGGAAGCCCGGAGGGCTTCAACAAAAGTAGCCCCGGGTGCAACCCGGGGTCAGCAGTAGTTAGGCACACAACCCCGGATGGGGTTGAATGTGGGACCCACAACAAACAAGCAGTCCGGGATCAGGACAGCTTTTCGAAAATCCCTTCAGAGTTGAAATCTTTTATAAATTGAACAGGACACATTCAACCCAATTCAGGGTTGTGGGGACAAACTACTGCTGACCCCGGGTTTCACCCGGGGCTACTTTTGTTGAAGCCCTGCGGGCTTCCCCTTTCTTCCAATGAACTAATTCCCTTACTTCAGCTGATAGGCAATGACCGACTTTTTGTAAAAAGTGGGCACGTAGATGATCTTTTTGCCGGCATGATAGCCGATGTCGGCAGTATTCATCTTTTGTTCGTGGGTGTCGAGCAGCAGGTCCTTTTTGCCGTTGGCGTATACGTAGTACATGTAGCCCGGCCAGGAAGTGGCAATGAAATCACCCTTGCCCACGGGCTCCAGGCCGTCGCCGCCGGTTTCCAGCGGGGCGATGGTCGTCAGCTTTTTGTCCGGGCCGGCTTTATACACTTCTTTGGCGGTAACCAAATAAAGGTCCTTGCCGATGGCTTTCAGGCCGTTGACGCCTTTCAGGTCTTCGAGGTAGGGGGTGATGGCGCCTTTTTCCATACGGTAGATCCTGCCGGCACGGGAGTCGGAAATGTACACGATGCCCTTAGGCGACACCGTTATATCGTTCAGGGCCTGTGCCCCTTCCACCGTGATCTTGTTGTCTATTTTGCCGGAGGCGATGTCGATGACGACGATCTGGGTGACATCGGCTACGTATAGCTTGTTGTTCCACTGCCCCATGCCTTTGGGGGCGTTCAGTCCCGTGATCCAGTTGGCATTGCGAATCTTTCCGTCCAGGTCCAACTGGCCCACGCCTCCTTTGCCATCCACTTCCCAGGCGGCGCCATCGATCAGCGATACATAGAGCACGCCTTTTTTCAGGTCGGGCAGCACCGATTCGGGTACGGCCAGCGTGGTGTCGGTTTCCCAGAGCTTTTCCACCCGGTGCTGCGCCTTCGTGCCGGCCGCGAAAAACAGAGAAAGAAGAAAAAGGCTTTGTTTCATCTTCAAACAATTTTGGGGTGAACTTAGGGTAAAATGTTCCATTTTACATTTTGCATTTTAATTTCTAGCCGTTACATTTAATACTTTACCTTTTCAACCGATATGAATACAACTCTTTCTTTGCCGCAGCGCGAAGCTTTTCAGCGGACCATCGACGGGAAACAAACCGACCTTTTCTATTTGAAAAATGCCGCCGGTGCCCAGGCCGCAATTACCAACTTCGGCGCCCGGCTCGTGAGCCTGCTGGTCCCCGGCAGGGACGGCAACCTGGTAGACGTGATCGCCGGCTTCGACCATGTGGACGGCTTCAACTCGGCGGGCGACGCCTTTTTCGGCGCCATTGTCGGCCGCTTTGCCAACCGCATCGCCAAAGGCAGGTTTACCCTATACGGTCATGAATATACGCTGGCCATCAACAACGGTCCCAATCACCTCCATGGCGGCGTTAAAGGCTTTGGCGTGGTGGCCTGGGAGGCCGAGCAGCTGGACGAATCCTCCCTGCTGCTGACCTATTTTGCCGCCGACGGCGAAGAAGGCTATCCCGGCAACCTGAATGTGGAAGTGGTGTACACCCTCACCGACAACAACGAGCTGCGCATCCAGTTCAAGGCCGCCACCGACAAGACCACGGTGATCAATCTCACCAACCACGCGTATTTCAACCTCAATGGCCCCGGCAGTGGCACGGCGCTCCACCACCTGCTGCAGATCAATGCCGACCACTATACACCCATCGACGATACTTCCATTCCCTTTGGCATCCTGGAGCCGGTAGCGGGCACGCCTTTCGACTTCCGCCAGCCTACGCCCATCGGCGCCCATATCGGCGACGACCATGTGCAGCTGCGCAACGGCCACGGCTTCGACCACAACTATGTGCTGAACAAAGCATCCGCTTCCGCCCTGACCTTTGCCGCCCGGGCCACCGGTGAGCAAACCGGCATCGTGCTGGAAGTATACACTACCGAGCCGGGCGTGCAGCTCTATACCGCCAACTGGCTGGAGGGCAAGTATACCCACAAGGGCGGGTTCCCCGACGAGGTCCGCACGTCGTTCTGCCTCGAAACGCAGCACTTCCCCGACTCGCCCAACAAGCATACCTTCCCGTCCACCCTGCTGGAACCCGAAGGGCTGTTCCAGTCCGAAACCGTCTTCCGCTTTAGCGTACAGGCCTAAAAAAAGCGATCCCGCCGAGGCGGGATCGCTTTTTTATGGGGTAGTCCGAACCAGGTTACACGTCGATGCGGGCATACTTGGCGTGGCTTTCGATGAATTCGCGGCGCGGGGCCACTTCGTCGCCCATCAGCATGCTGAAGACGCGGTCGGCTTCGGCGGCGCTTTCAATGGTCACCTGCTTCAGGGTGCGGCTCACGGGGTTCATGGTAGTTTCCCACAGCTGCTCGGCGTTCATCTCACCCAGACCTTTATAGCGCTGGATGTTCACGCTGTCGTCCTTGCCGCCGCCGAGGCGCTCCACCAGCTGGCGGCGCTGCTCGTCGTTGTAGGCATAGGCGTGTTCTTTCCCTTTCTTCACCAGGTACAGCGGGGGCTGGGCGATGTAGACATAACCCTGTTCCACCATTTCCTTCATGTAGCGGTAGATAAAGGTCAGGATCAGCGTGGCGATGTGGCTTCCGTCCACGTCGGCATCCGTCATGATGATCAGCTTGTGGTAGCGGAGCTTGGCGAGGTTCAGGGCCTTGGGGTCTTCGGGCGTGCCGACGGTTACCCCCAGGGCGGTGTACATGTTGCGGATCTCCTCGTTCTCGTAGATCTTGTGCTCCATGGCTTTTTCCACGTTCAGGATCTTACCGCGGAGCGGCAGGATGGCCTGGTAGCTGCGGTCGCGGCCCTGCTTGGCAGTACCGCCGGCCGAGTCACCTTCGACAAGGTACAGCTCGCAGCGTTCGGGGTCGCGGTCCGAGCAGTCGGCCAGCTTACCGGGCAGGCCGCCGCCGCTGAGGACGCTTTTACGCTGTACCATCTCGCGCGCCTTGCGGGCCGCGGCACGGGCCTGGGCGGCGAGGATCACCTTGTTGATGATGTTCTTGGCTTCCTTGGGGTTTTCCTCCAGGTAGGCATCCAGCACCTTGGAAACCGTGCTGTCCACCACGCCGCTCACCTCGTTGTTGCCCAGCTTGGTCTTGGTCTGGCCTTCGAACTGCGGCTCGGGCACTTTTACCGAGATGATGGCGCTGAGGCCTTCGCGGAAGTCGTCGCCCTCAATGGTCACCTTTGCTTTTTCAAACAGGCCCTGCTTGTCGCCATACGACTTGAACATGCGGGTCAGCGCCCGGCGGAAGCCCGCCACGTGGGTACCGCCCTCGATGGTGTTGATGTTGTTAACGTAGGAGTAAATATGCTCGTTGTAGCTGTCGTTGTAGCTCAGCGCCACTTCCACGGCCACGTTGGTATTCTCGTCACGGCCTTCCACGTACACCACTTTCGGGATCAGGGGGTTGCGGCCGGCGTTCTTGTCCAGCATTTCTACGAATTCGGTGATGCCGCCTTCGCTGTAGAAAACCTTGGTGAAGGTCAGGCCGCTTTCTTCGTCCTTTTCCCGCAGGTCGTTGAGGGTGATGCGGATGCCCCGGTTCAGGAACGCCAGCTCGCGCAGGCGGCTTTCCAGGATGTCCTTGTTGTAGATGGTGGAGGTGAAGATGGTCTCGTCGGGCCAGAAGTGCACGGTGGTGCCGGTGGTGTCGCTGGCGCCGATTTCCCGAACGGGGTATTGCGGGGCGCCGATGCGGTATTCCTGCTCGAAGATCTTGCTTTCCCGGCGCACGGTCACGTGCAGCTTGGTACTGAGGGCGTTCACGCAGCTCACACCCACACCGTGCAGACCGCCGGAAACCTTGTAGGAGCCTTTGTCGAACTTACCGCCGGCATGCAGCACGGTCAGTACCACTTCCAGGGCAGAGCGGCCTTCCTTGGCGTGCATGCCGGTAGGGATACCGCGGCCGTCGTCCTCCACGGAAATGGAGTTGTCCTCGTGGATGGTTACTGTAATGTTTTTGCAATAGCCGGCGAGGGCTTCGTCGATGGAGTTGTCCACCACTTCGTACACCAGGTGGTGCAGGCCTTTGACGCCGATGTCGCCGATATACATGGCGGGGCGTTTCCGCACCGCTTCCAAACCTTCCAGAACCTGGATGCTGTCAGCGCCATAGCCCGGGTTAGAGGCGGGCGCCGGTTGTGTCACCAATGTATCGATATTCTCACTCATTTTTTGCTTTTGTTTAAGTCCAGAAATGGCTCTGGGCCATTCGGGCAAATATACCGAAATCAGCCTGTTCTGCCGTTCAAAATGCGTTAAAAATGCGTGATTTTGAGGCCTTTGGAGCTGAATTTATTAGATAAGTCGAAAGTTTTTAATACGGGAGGCGAAACACGGCCGGATGGGGCCGGCAGGGGCATAAAAAAACGGCCTTCCGGGAGGCCGTTCCTGCAATAATGTTGAGCTGGCTTACAGGCTGCTGACCTTTTCGGCCATCAGCTGGCGCACCAGGTCTTCCAGTTCCTGCAGGCGCTTTTCCATTTCGGGCAGGTTGCGGAAAACGGCCTGGCTGCGCAGGGCGCTGGTGTAGTCGGCGGCGGGGGAGCCCGTCACGGTGGAGAAGGGGGCTTTCAGCGATTTGCTGACGCCGCTCTGGGCGTTGATCTTCGAGCCGTCGGCGATCTGGATGTGGCCCACCAGGCCGGCCTGCCCGCCGATCATGACGTTGCTGCCGATCTTGGTGCTGCCCGAAACGCCTGCCTGGGCGGCAATAACGGTGCTGTTGCCCACCTCTACGTTGTGGGCGATCTGGATGAGGTTGTCGAGCTTGGCGCCCGATTTAATGACCGTGGAGCCCATGGTGGCCCGGTCGATGGTGGTGTTGGCGCCGATCTCCACGTTGTCTTCGACGACCACGTTGCCGATCTGGGGTACCTTTTTGAAGCTGCCGTCGGCCTGGGGGGCGAAGCCAAAGCCGTCGCTGCCGATGACGGTGCCGGCATGGACCACCACGTTGTTGCCCAGCACGCAGCCTACGTAGATCTTTACGCCGGGGTGGATCACGCAGTTGTCGCCGATCTGTACGTTATCGCCAATGTAGGCGTTGGGGAATATTTTGGTGTTGTTGCCCACCTTCACGTTCTCGCCCAGGTAGGTGAACGCGCCGATGAACACGTCGGTGCCCAGCTTGGTGCTGGGGGGAAGATAGGAAGGCTGCTGGATGCCTTTTAACTGCTGGGTGGCCATTTCCTGGTATTTGCTCAGCAGCATCGCAAAGGCGGAATAAGCGTCGGGAACCCGGATGAGGGTGGGGGCCACCGGCTCTTTCAACTCGTAATTTTCGTTCAGGATGACAATCGAAGCCTGGGTGGAGTAGAGGAATTCTTCATATTTGGGGTTGGCAAAGAACGTAAGCTGGTAGGGCTGGGCTTCTTCGATTTTCCCGAAAGTAGTCACCACTGCCTCGGCATTACCTTCAATTTTACCATTTATTATAAACGAGATCTGAGCGGCTGTAAACTGCATACCTTAGTTGTTGGCACAAAGAAAAGTCAAATCTGTCAAAGGTCAAATTTGTCTGTTGCATTAAGAAGGCAAAGAATCAAAAAAGTTTAATAAGTCCGGAATGGGAAAAATTCCCCCATCCGCTTAGCCTTCCCTGATAGCTTTGGCCGGTTCCCTGCCGCGACGGCCCTTATATATTGCTTTTTTGCGCTATTTTTATTTGAGGTGGCAAAGGTAATATTTTTTGATCGGGCTCGAAGTTTGGTGGTGAATTAATGCGTTATCCACCCCCGAAATGTCGGAAACATGGCCGTCTTTGAACAGAATTTTAATGCGTTCGTCCGAAGGGTTGTAGGTGGTGTTTACGGCTTCGCCGGTAAAAACCAGGTAGGCCGCTTCGGGAACGGAAATGTTTAACCGATCGGCGGTTTCCCGCCGCAGTTGTTCTACAAGGTCGTCCGGAAAAGGTTCGGTCTGGAACCGGATCTTCAGCAGCCGGCGGTGTACCAGTCCCTTGCTGAGGCGGGACAGCACCGGGTCGGCATGGCCGCACCAGCCTTTGAGGGTGCACATCACGTCGGTATCGTCGAGTTGGGAAAATTTTTCCAGGTGGCGCACAAACAGGTCGCCGGGCAGGTGTTCCTTTAAAAAAAAGTCCAGCACCGGCGAGGCTACGGGCAACCCGATGTCGTTGGCCAGCAGCTCCCGGGCCCGCTCCATCACCTGCACCAGCATTTTTTCGGCGGCCACCACGGTCTTGTGCAGGTACACCTGCCAGTACATCAGGCGGCGGGCCACCAGGAATTTCTCCACCGAGTAAATGGCTTTTTCCTCGATCATCAGCTCGCCTTCGTGCACCACCAGCATTTTCAAAATGCGGTCGTAGCCGATCACGCCTTCGGCCACGCCGGTAAAAAAGGCATCGCGGCTCAGGTAATCCATGCGGTCCACGTCGAGCTGGCCCGACACCAGCTGGTGCAGGAACTTTTTGGGGTAGCGGCCGCTCAGGATGTCGATGGCGGTTTGCAGGCGCCCGTTGAACTGTTCGTTGAGCAGTTGCACCATCATCAGGGAAATTTCCTCGTGGTGGACGCCGCGGATCAGCTTGCGTTCCAGCGCATGGGAGTAGGGGCCGTGGCCGATGTCGTGCAGCAGGATGGCGATGCGGGCGCCCTGTTCCTCCTCGCGGGTAATGTCCACGCCTTTGTTTTTCAGTTCCGAAAGGGCACTGCCCATCAGGTGATAAGCACCCAGGGAGTGGTGCAGGCGGGTATGCACCGCCCCGGGATACACCATGGAGGCAAAGGCCATCTGGTGAATGCGGCGCAGGCGCTGGTAATACGGGTGGGAGATGATGTCGAAAATCAGGGGATCGTCGATGGTAATGAATCCGTAAACCGGGTCGTTGATGATCTTGCGTACATATGCCATGCTAAAAAAAATTGTTAAGGTGGCCAGGTGATGACTCAAAATTACTGGGCCATTGGCTTATCTTTAAATTTGGCCGGAAAATAGCGTTCCGGAGAACGGGGAATTCGTTCATGCATTCATTTGTTTATTGGGAATCCGACACGGTAGCGCAGGTTGTTTGTTGAACCTCATCCTCATAATAGCTTATCCTTTTGGAAAAATCCCCGCAGCCTGCCCGGTTTTTCAAGGCCCGGTTTCTGCAATCCGTGTCAATCCTTTCATTCGAAAAATTTAAAATCATTATGTCAGTGCCGAAAATAATCTGGGTGGATGATGAGATCGAAAGCCTCCAATCGCAAAAGCTGTTCCTGGAAAACAAAGGGTACCAGGTGCAAACCTTTACCAATGGTTTTGACGCCATTGATTACGTAAAAGAGAACATTGTGGATGTGGTGCTGCTCGACGAAACCATGCCGGGCATTACGGGCCTGGAAACCCTGGCCAAGATCAAGGAGGTGAATGCAGGCATCCCGGTGGTGCTGATTACCAAGAACGAAACCGAGAACCTGATGGACGAAGCCATCGGCAGCCAGATCACCGACTACCTCATCAAGCCCGTCAATCCCAACCAGGTGTTGCTGTCGCTGAAAAAGATCATTGACAACCGCCGCCTGGTGGCCGAAAAAACCACCACCGCCTACCAGCAGCAGTTCCGCAACCTGTTCATGGCGCTGAACTCCAATCCCGATTTCAACGAGTGGATGGATATCTACAAAAAGCTGGTGTACTGGGAGCTGGAAATGCAAAAAAGCGACAGCCCCGAAATGCAGGAAGTGCTGCAAAGCCAGAAGGGCGAGGCCAATACCGAGTTCTTCAAATTCATCTCTAAAAACTACGCTTCGTGGATAACGGGCAAGAACAGCCCAAAACCCGTTCTTTCGCATACCCTTGTGCGTGATAAAGTGCTGCCGTTTGTGGAAAAAGGCACACCCACTTTTTTTATCCTGATCGACAACCTGCGGTTCGACCAGTGGAAGGCCATCCAGCCCATTTTTGCCGAAAGCTTCCGCATCCAGGAAGAGGATACGTTTTACAGCATCCTGCCCACCGCCACTCATTATGCCCGCAACGCCATCTTCTCGGGCCTGCTGCCCACGGAGATCGAGCGGCGGTTCCCGGCGCAATGGAAGAACGATGACGAGGAGGGCGGCAAAAACCTGAACGAGGAGGAATTCTTCCGGGCGCAGATGAAGTCGCTGGGCAAGGGCGACCTGCGTTTTTCGTACACCAAGGTGCTGAACAACCATGCCGGCCTGGAGCTGGTGAACAACATGCACAACCTGCTGGTCAACGACCTGAACGTGATTGTGTACAACTTCGTGGATATGCTCAGCCATGCCCGCACCGAGATGGAAGTGCTCAAGGAACTGGCCGGCGACGAAACCTCCTACCGCAGCATCACCACCTCCTGGTTCGAGCATTCGCCCCTGCACCAGGCGCTGAAAAAGATCGCCGACAAGAACATCCGCATCGTCCTGGCTACCGACCACGGCAGCGTGCGGGTAAAAACCCCCGCCAAGGTGATCGGCGACAAGCAGACCACCACCAACCTGCGCTACAAGCATGGCCGCAACCTCAATTACGATCCCAAGGAAGTGCTGGCCTTCCGCGACCCGCGGGAAGTGGGGCTGCCCGTTCCCACCGTCAATTCATCGTATATCTTTGCCGGCGAGGATACCTTTTTGTGTTATCCCAATAACTATAACCATTACGTGAATTATTACCGCAACACCTTTCAGCACGGGGGCATCAGCCTGGAGGAAATGATCGTGCCGGTAATAAAAATGATCAGTAAGTGAAATATACCCAGACCACGTTAAACAAGATCGAAAAACTAATCGAGGATGCCGGATACATCGTCCGCTTTGAAAGGGGCACCTTTCAAAGCGGCTTCTGCATCCTGGAGCAAAGAAAGGTGGTGGTGCTCAATAAGTTCCTGCCCCTGGAAGGACGCATCAACACCCTTATCGACCTCATTCCGCAGCTCAATATCGAGGGCAGCGCCCTGTCGGAGGACAGCCGCAAGCTCTTCGACGACATCATGGGCCGCTACCATGCCGCAGCAGGGGAGGAGCAGGAGGAAGGGCAATAAAAATTTCGGATGTCGGATTTCGGATACCAGTCTTCTCAGCTTATAACGACTTTATATTTTACATTTACACGGTGAGCTGCCCCCCTTTAAAAATAACCTTTCTCGGAACCGGCACCAGCAGCGGCGTACCCATGATTGCCTGCGGATGCCCCGTGTGCACGTCGGAGGACAAACGCGACAACCGCCTGCGTTCCTCCATCCTGATCGAGTCGCCCACCACGACCGTGGTGGTGGACACCACCCCCGACTTCCGCTACCAGATGCTGCGCGCCCGTGTCAAAAAGCTGGACGCCGTGCTGTTCACCCATTCCCACAAGGACCATATCGCGGGCCTCGACGACATCCGGGCCTTCAACTACCTGCAGCAGCAGCCGATGGTGGTCTACGCCAACCAGAGCACCATGAAGGAGCTGAAGCGCGAGTTTGAATACGCCTTTGCCGAAAACAAATATCCCGGCGTGCCCGATATCGAGCTGGTGACCATCACCACCGAACCCTTCCGGATCGGCGACATCCCCGTAACGCCGATCATGGTATGGCACCTGAAGATGAAAGTATACGGTTTCCGCTTCGGCAAATTCACCTACATCACCGATGCCAACCGCATCGACGAAAGCGAAAAGCAGAAAGCTGTCGGCAGCGATACCATCGTGCTGAACGCCCTGCGCCACCAGCCCCACATTTCCCATTTTTCCCTCAGCGAGGCGGTCGGCCTGGTGCAGGAGCTGCAGGTGCCCCATGCGTATTTTACCCACATCTCGCACCAGCTGGGACGCCATGCCGACGTAGACCCCGGCCTGCCCGGCGGCATGCACCTTGCATATGATGGATTGGTACTCCAGTTTGATTAAGCCACCGGCAGCGGTTTCCTTCTTCCGGACTTTTGGCTTATCTTATTATCGGAACCAATCTGTCAGCTATGAATTTCGAAACCTCCGAGATCACCCAGCAGGCCGCACAGGCCGCCCGCGACTTCGCCCACCAGCAGATCAAACCCCATGTCATGACCTGGGACGAAAGCCAGGAATTTCCCGTGCCGCTCTTTAAGCAGCTCGGCGAACTGGGCATGATGGGCGTGCTGGTGCCGGAGCGCTACGGGGGGGCGGGGTTGAGCTATTACGAATACAAAGCCATCATCGAGGAAATTTCAAAAGTCGACGGCTCCATCGGCCTGAGCGTGGCGGCCCACAACTCGCTTTGCACCGGCCACATCCTGGCCTTCGGCAGCGAGGAACAAAAAGAAAAATACCTCCCTAAGCTGGCGACCGCCGAATGGATCGGCGCCTGGGGCCTGACCGAGGCCAATACCGGCAGCGATGCGGGCAACATGAGCTGCACCGCGGTGCGGCAGGGCGATCACTGGGTGATCAATGGCACGAAGAACTGGATCACCCACGGCCGCAGCGGCGACGTGGCGGTGGTGATCTGCCGTACCGGTGAGCCGCGGGTCAGCGACAACGCTACCGCCTTTATCGTGGAAAAAGGCACGCCGGGTTTCAGCGGCGGCAAGAAAGAGAACAAGCTGGGGATGCGGGCCAGCGAAACGGCCGAAATGATCTTTGACAACTGCCGCATTCCGGATGCCAACCGGCTGGGGGAAGTCGGCGACGGCTTCCGCCAGTCGTTGAAAGTGCTGGATGGCGGCCGCATTTCCATTGCCTCCCTGGCGCTGGGCATTGCCAAGGGTGCCTACGAGGCTTCGCTGGAGTATGCGCAGCAGCGCCACCAGTTCGGCAAGCCCATAGCCTCCTTCCAGGCCATCGCCTTCAAGCTGGCCGACATGGCCACCGAGATTCAGGCGGCCGACATGCTGACCCTGCAGGCCTGCGACCTGAAGAACCGCGGCCAGTCGGTGACCAAGGCGTCGGCCATGGCCAAGTACTACGCCAGCGAAGTGGCGGTAAGGGTGGCCACCGATGCCGTCCAGATCTTTGGCGGCTACGGCTATACCAAGGATTTTCCCGTGGAAAAGCATTTTCGCGATTCCAAACTCTGCACCATCGGTGAAGGCACTTCGGAAATCCAAAAGGTGGTGATCTCGAGAGAGGTGTTGAAGTGAATATAAAATGTAGAATGTAAAATATTAAATGTAGAATAAGGAAAAGAGCAGGCTTGGAGCCTTCCTTAAAAAAGCAACTGCCCCTCCACGGAGGGGCAGTCCTGTATTTATCCTTATTTTACATTTAATATTTTACATTCTACATTTTATATTCCTACCGCACTTCCTGCATCTGCACCAGCCTTGCATAGTAGCCCGACTTCCGCATCAGCTCGTCGTGGGTGCCCCTTTCTACGATCACGCCTTTTTGCAGCACGATGATCTCGTCGGCATGGCGGATGGTGGAGAGGCGGTGGGCAATGACGATAGCGGTGCGGTTTTCCATCATTTTATTAATAGCGTCCTGTACCAGGCGTTCGCTTTCGGTATCGAGGGCCGAGGTGGCCTCGTCGAGCACCAGCACCGGCGCGTCCTTGAAAACGGCCCGGGCGATGGTCAGGCGCTGGCGCTGGCCGCCGCTCAATTTCATGCCGCGGTCACCCACCGTCGTCTGGTAGCCGTTTTCGGTTTGTTCGATAAAGGGGTGGGCATTGGCTACCAGGGCCGCCTGCTTTACCGCTTCTTCCGAAGCGTTCTCGGTGCCGAAGGCAATGTTGTTCAGGATGCTGTCGTTGAACAGCACGGCTTCCTGCGATACAAAGGAGATGAGGCTGCGCACATGGGTGAGCTTGATGTCGCGGAGGTCGGTGCCGTCGATGAGGATCTGGCCTTCCGAGGGGTCGTAGAAGCGGGAGACCAGGTCGGCCAGGGTGGATTTGCCCGAGCCGCTTTCGCCCACCAGGGCGATGGTCTTGCCCTTGGGGATGAACAGGTTGATGTTCGTCAGCACGTTCTGGGTGCTGTAGCGGAAGGAGACGTTGCGCAGCTCGATGCCCTCGCGGAAGTCGGTCTTGGCCACACCGCCGGGCTTTTCCTCGATCTGGACCGGCTCGTCCAGCACCGAAAAGATCTTGGTGGCGGCCACGATGCCCCGCTGCACGTTGCCGCTGGTGCTGGAGATGGCCTTCAGCGGCTGGATGATCTGCGAGTACAGGGCCAGGTAGGTAATGAATAAGGAACCCGTCAGGGCCGACTTGCCGGAAATGAGCAGGTAGCCGCCGTACAGCACGATGGTCACCACCACCAGGATGCCCAGCAGTTCGGACAGGGGAGAGGTGAGCTCCTTGCGGCTGAACATCGAGCGGCTGGTATTGGAAAAATCCTTGTTGACCTTTTTGAAGCGGTCGATGGTGTACTTTTCCGCCGCAAAGCTCTGGATCACCCTTATGCCCGAAAGAGTTTCCTCGGTATGGCCCAGGATTTTGCCCAGCTGCTCCACGCTGAAGTACGACAGGCGCCGCAGCTTGTTGGTAATAGTAGCGATGAGGATACCCGAAACCGGCAGGAAGATGATGGTGAACAGCGTCAGCTGCGGCGAAATATAGAACAGGCCGATGAAATAAACGATCACGATAAAGGGATCCTTCAGCCAGCTCTGGAGCGCGTTGATCAGCGAGCTTTCGATTTCCTGCACCTCGTTGGTCATTACCGACAGGATATCACCCTTGCGGGTGTTGTGGTAAAAGTGCAGCGATTGGTGGGTAAGTTTGGCATACAGGTCG
Source organism: Huijunlia imazamoxiresistens (assembly GCF_037132455.1). NCBI lineage: Bacteria > Pseudomonadati > Bacteroidota > Chitinophagia > Chitinophagales > Chitinophagaceae > Huijunlia > Huijunlia imazamoxiresistens. The sequence continues at coordinate 104,853 of NZ_JBBBEI010000002.1, forward strand.
TTGCGTACCCGCTCCATGGTGTTCAGGCGGAGGCGGATGAGTACTTTCACGGCCAGGTAGCGGAACAGGTTGGCGAAAACGGTGGAAAAGAAGATCAGCACGCAGACAAAGCCCAGGGCATACATCTTGCCTTTGGTGGCGATGATGTGGAAAAAATAGTAATTAAAGAGGCCGGTGAAATAGGAAACCGACAGGCTGAAGGAGGGCGGTGCGGCCGGGGCTTCGGCCGGGGCGACCCCGAACATGATGTTGAGGATGGGGATCAGCATGGTAAAGTTGATCAGGCCGAAAATGATCCCCAGAAAGGTATATATAATGTATTCGGGCAGGTAGTGGTGCAGAGGCGTGGCGTACTTCAACAGCCGCTTGATTGCTTTCATTGAAAATTCGGTAAACGGTAAGAAAGGGCCGCAATTTAGCCCATTTTACGCCAAACGTCCGGCAAATGAATAAATTTGTGCGTTTAACAGCTTCGCAATCAGATATGTCGAAACCCACTTGCAGCCTCATTATTGCTACCTACAACTGGCCGTCGGCCCTGCGCCTGTGCCTCCAGAGCGTGCTGGAGCAGGTGGTGCTGCCCGATGAGATCATCATTGCCGACGACGGCTCGGGTGCCGAAACGGGCGCGCTGGTGGCGGATTTCCAGCGCCGCAGCCCGGTGCCCCTGCGGCACATCTGGCAGCCCGACGAAGGCTTTCAGCTGGCGCGCATCCGCAACAAGGCCTTTGCCGCGGCGGAGGGCGACTACCTGGTGCAGATCGACGGCGACCTGGTGCTCCACCCGCGGTTCGTGCACGACCACCTGCGCTTTGCCCGGAGGGGCGCCTTCGTCAGCGGCGCCCGGTCGCTGCTCGACGAAGCGTATACCCACCAGGTGCTGGCGGCGGCAGCCGTTCCGAAGCTCGGGCCGGGCCATCCCCACCTGAAAAAGAAGTATAATGCCGTACGTTTGCCGCTGCTGGCGGCGTTGAACTACCGGCTGCAACGGGGGAAAAAGAACATGCACTACGTGCTGGGCTGCAATATGGCCTTCTGGAAGGACGACCTGTGGCGGGTAAACGGCTACAACGAAGCCTTTACCGGCTGGGGCAAGGAGGACAACGACCTGGCGGCACGCCTGATCAATGCCGGCCTGGAGCTGCGGTTCGTCAAGTTCGGCGCCGTGGTGTACCACCTCCACCACCGCGAGGCGCCCCGCGCAACCGTTTCGGTCAACGAGGCGCTGTTCCGGCGGAGCGTGGACGAAAAGGTCACCTTCGTGGAGGCGGGCATTAGCCGGCACCGCGAACAACTGAGTACACTATAAATATTATATATATGCAGGAAGGAAAAAGACAAAAGCAAGTGGGCGGACTGATACAGGAAGAGATGAGCAGCATTTTCCAGCGGCTGAATCTCAGCATGATAGAAGGCGCCATGGTATCCATTTCATCGGTGAAGGTAACCCCCGACCTGCTGGAAGCCCGTATTTACCTGAGCATCTTCCAGGGGCCGGACCATAAGGCCGTGATGAAGAAAATTGAGGAAAAAGCCTGGGAGATCAAAAAAGAGCTGGCCGCCCGCGTCAAGCAGCAACTCCGGCGCATGCCCGAACTCAAATTTTTCCTGGACGATACCCTGGACCACGTGTTCAAGATGGAAGAACTGTTCAAGCAAATCAAACAGCAGGAGCCGCCCACGCCCCCCGAAGGAGCGGAGCAGGGAGATACCAAATAAAGGGAAGTCCGGGCATCCGGACTTTTTCATCTATATTTTCTTTATGAACAGAAAGGAATCGAATGGTCCCGGTAGCGCCTCCGGCCAGGAGCTGGGGGGAGGACGCGGCGTCCGGGGCCTTGCAGGTTTGTTTGCCTGGCGCTATTTCAAGGCGAAGAAAACGACCAATGCCATCAATGTCATTTCCTGGATCTCGATCGTGGCCATCACCATCGGCACGGCGGCCCTGATCCTGGTGCTCAGCGTATTCAACGGGTTCGAGGACCTGGTAAAATCGCTGTTCTCTTCTTTTTACCCCGATATCAAGGTGTCGGCCGTTGCCGGAAAGCAGGTGACCCTGCGGCCGGGGCAGCTCCGCGACCTGCGCGCCGTGCCGGGCGTACAGGCCCTGTCGCTGGTGGTGGAGGAAAAGGCCCTGCTGCAGAACGGCGAGTACCAGTCCATCATTTATTTAAAGGGCGTCGACGAGCAATACACCTCCGTCAGCGGGGTGGCCGATTATATCGTCAGCGGCACCTTCGACGTGGGCACCCGCGAGCGCCCGCTGCTGGTGCTGGGCGCCGGCATTGAGAATGCCGTCAGCGTGCAAAGCGACCGCAACCTGGCGCCGCTGGTGGTGTACCTGCCCAAGAAGGCGGCCGTGGACCTGTCCAACCCCCTGCAATCCATCAGCGCCGATACCATCAATACGGCCGGGGCCTTCATCATCCAGCAGGATTTTGACAACAAGTACGCCCTCTGCAACCTGGCCTTTGTCAAAAAAATGCTCGACATGCCCCCCGATAACTACAGCGCGGCGGAGATCGCCCTGCAGGACGATGCCGATCCCGAGACGCTGAAGGTGTCCCTGAGCCGCACCCTTGGCCCGGGCTACCTGGTGCAGACAAGGTACGAGCAGAACCAGAGCCTGTATTCCATCATGAGCGCCGAAAAATGGGTCATTTACGGGGTGCTGTCGCTGATACTGGTAGTGGCGGCCTTTAACATGATCGGCGCCCTGACCATGCTGGTGCTGGAGAAGAAGAACGATATCAGCGTGCTGCATGCCCTGGGCGGCGGCCGTGCCTTTATCCAAAAGATCTTCCTCAACGAAGGGTTGTTCCTTGCCCTTATCGGCGGCGGCTCGGGCATGCTCATTGCCCTGGCGCTGGCCCTGATCCAGATCCATTACAAGATCATTCCCCTGCAGGGCGGATCGTTCCTGATCGATTATTTCCCGGTCAAGCTGTCGGCCATGGATTTTGTGCTGGTCGGTTCCACCGTGCTGGCCATTGCACTGATCGCTTCGTGGATACCTGCCCGTAAGGCCGCGCTGCAACAGCTGCGGTTGCGGGAAGAGTGATATGGCTGTGGCGTGAATTATCGGAAGGATATACGAAAACCATGTTTTTTGACAGGTGCTTACCCTTATTTTTAAGCGATTCTTTTCCCTTATAGCCTGGAATTTGTTCCAGGAAATTTTTTTCCTTCATTCGCCCGTTTCTGCCCGGTACGGGGGCGGGAGCGGGCAGGTCCTGCAACCTGTGGCACCATAAGGCAAGCATCGGTTCCGGCCATCCCGGGCCATCCTGTATGCTTTCCGAAAGGGCGTAACGTAAACTTCATTTTCGTTGCGGCGGGGCCGTTGGAAGGGGAAAAGCCCTGTAGGCGCGGGCTTTGGAGCGGCTGCAGGTGCGTGTGGAAAACTTTTTTGACCGAAACGGACCACCTCTTCGCTATTGTAATTGGGCTGGCATAGAATTTTCGAAGAGGTTGGGTCTATTTTTTTGAGAAACAGGGAGGTATGAGCGGTAATTTATAATATGTTGAAGGATCGGAGGCCCAAATTGCCGGGCAGGATCGGTTATAAATATATTAGGAAATTATTTTAGTTTGAATTCCTTGTTCGATAAACCTATTTTTGTGCCCCTAAACATTCTGTATGCTGGATGTGTTACTGACTGGATCCCTTTCTTTCCTGATCACCTTTTTAGCGATTCCTGCTATTATTAAGATTGCACAGGAGAAAAAGTTGTACGATGTCCCGGATGAACGGAAGTTACATAAGAAACCTATTTCCTCACTGGGTGGCGTAGGTATTTTCGGAGGTTTTTTCCTGGCCTCACTTCTGTCCATCAATAATACGATCAACCCTGAGTTTCAATATTTTTATGCCGCCGCTGTCGTGATCTTCTTCCTGGGCGTAAAAGATGATATCCTCATCCTTACCGCCACCAAGAAATTCATCGGGCAGGTGACCGCTGCCGCTATACTGATCCACCTGGGCGGCCTCCGGATCGGCAGCATGCACGGCCTGTTCGGCATCAACGAGCTGCCCGAGATCTTCAGCATCGCCCTGACCTATATTACCATTATCCTGATCATCAACGCCTTTAACCTGATCGACGGCGTGGACGGCCTGGCCGGCACGCTGGGATTGCTGACCATGGCGGTTTTCGGCTCTTACTTCTATATGGTGGACATGACCGCTTATTCCATGCTCGCCTTTGCCATGGCCGGCAGCCTGATGGCGTTCCTCATCTTCAATTACAACCCGGCCAAGATCTTTATGGGCGACAGCGGATCGCTGATGCTCGGCATGATCAACTCCATCATGGCCATCAAATTCATATCGGTAGCCGACAGTACGTTGGTTTCCTTCCGCATACAGTCGGCCGTGGCCATCGGCATCGCCGTGCTGATGATCCCCCTGCTCGATACCCTGCGGGTGTTCAGCATCCGGATCCTGAAAGGCCGCTCGCCCTTTTCTCCCGATCGTAACCATATTCACCACCTGCTGCTCGACAGGGGCCTGAACCACAAGAAAGTAACCTTCTCCTGCCTGTTGCTGAACGTGGCCTTTATCGTCCTGGCCTTCATTGGCCGCGACCTGGGACCTACCTATCTCCTGGGATCCATCGTGCTGGTAGCCCTGGCGTTCTTAGGTATCCTGGTCTATTATAAAAAGGAAGCCCGGGTGGTGCGCGCCGAAAAGCCGGCCTCCATTTCTCCTCAAAGCATCAAAACAATCATCCCCACTACCAAGGTGATGACGCTCAATGCCGAGGTGCCTGTAGCCGTAAAAGACTAACGAAAGCCGGGATGCCTTCCCGGTTTTTCAACGATCAAAGGGGTGAACGCCTGCTGTCCGCAGCCGTTCGCCCCTTCTGTCGTTTTGCGGGTGTACGCTTAATTTCTGGAGCACATATGTATAGGGTTTATTAGTTTTGCGGGAACTAAACCGGATTATTATATGTCAGAAGAAGTATCGCTAACGCTGGAGTTAGCCGAAGATTCCATGAAAAAGGCTATTGGTCACCTCGAGGCCGAACTGGTAAAGATCCGCGCCGGCAAGGCCAATCCGCAAATGCTGGAGGGAATCATGGTGGACTACTACGGGTCGTCTACGCCCATCAGCCAGGTGGGCAATATCAGCGTGCTGGATGCCCGCACCCTGACCATCCAGCCCTGGGAAAAGAATATGCTGCAGCCCATCGAAAGAGCGATCATCGCTTCCAATATAGGGATCAACCCCCAGAACGACGGGGTGATCATCCGCCTGTTCCTGCCCCCGCTGACCGAAGAACGCCGCCGCGAGCTGGTGAAGCGTTGCCTGGGTGAGGGCGAACATGCCAAGGTTTCCATCCGCAATATCCGCCGCGATGCTATCGAGAGCATCAAAAAACAGCAGAAGGCCGGCCTGAGCGAAGACGCCGCCAAGGATGCCGAGGCCGATGCCCAGAACCTGACCAATAAATATATTGCCCTGGTGGACAAGCACCTGGCTGCAAAGGAAAAGGAGATCATGGCCGTTTAACGGTCCCGGCCGGGCCGCTGCGGCTGCCCGGCGCCTTGCATTTTTCTGGTAAATAGCAACCCTAACGGTAGTAAAGATGCCCTTCCCCGCGTCTTTATCGAAAACGGCAGGCGGTTGCTATTGCTTTTTTCAGGGTACCCCGTTTCTCTGTTGGTAACCACCTAAATTCCTCTGGTTATGATAAAGCTTGCAGACATCTCTACCCGGGCGCCGGAGCACCTGGAGAAAAAGGAAATCAAGGAGCAGACCCTGGCCCTGCTACAGGAGCTGGACGACCTGCAGAACCTGTTGTATGCGTCGAAATCCCATTCCGTGCTGGTGATCCTGCAGGGCATGGATGCCAGCGGCAAGGATGGCCTGATCCGCAAGGTGCTGGGGCAGATGAACCCGCAGGGCGTGCTGGTGCACTCCTTTAAAACCCCTACGGAAGAGGAAAAAGACCACGACTTTTTATGGCGGGCCCACCTGCGGGCGCCGGCCAAAGGCATGATGCAGGTATTCAACCGCTCGCATTACGAGGACGTGCTCATTACCCGCGTGCACGGCTGGTGCGACGATGATGCCGCCCAAAAACGCTTTGCGGCCATCAACCATTTTGAGCAGCTGCTCAGCCGCCACAATGCCACGGTGATCCTTAAGTTTTACCTGCACATCTCCCGCGAGGAGCAGATGGAACGGCTGCAGGAGCGCCTGCAGAACCCGCAGAAGTACTGGAAGTACAATGCCAAGGATTTTGACGAGTCGGCGCACTGGGACCGCTACCGGGCGATGTACGAGGACGTGTTCGACCATTGCGGCGAGCCGCCCTGGACCATCGTACCCGCCGACCAGAACTGGTATAAGGAATACCTCGTGGCCCTAACGTTGGTGGATACCCTGAAAAAACTCGACATGGCCTATCCGGCGCTCGGAACTTCTAGGTAAAAACCGTATCTTTTTCCCCTCTCTTCTACTAAAATTACGTATATGGGAATGCTTAAAGAGTTTAAAGAATTTGCCGTTAAAGGCAACCTGGTCGATATAGCCGTTGCTTTCGTCATGGGGGCCGCCTTTGGCCGGATCGTCACCGCCCTGACCGAGGGGATCGTCACCCCCCTGGTGGGCCTGCTGCTGGGCGGCTTCGACCTGTCGGACAAGGCTTATATCATCAAGCCGGGCATAGCCGAAGTAAAGGATGGTACCGGCGCCATCGTGCAGCCCGCCGTAGCGGAAGTAGCCGTCAAATGGGGCGCCTTCGTAACGGCCGTCATCGACTTTATCATCGTGGCCTTCGTGATGTTCCTGATCGTAAAAGGCATCAACCGGCTGAAGCGGCAGAAAGAGGCCGCAGCCGAAACCCCGGCCGCACCGCAGTACACCACTTCCGAAAAATTACTGATGGAGATCCGCGACCGCCTGGGAACGCAGAGAATGTAAAATGTAGAATATAAAATGTAAAATGTAAAATATGGATAAAAGGCCAAATGCCTGATTTTCATCCATATTTTACATTTTATATTCTACATTTTACATTCTACATTTACCCTGTGAGTGATTCGTACAAAATAAAATTGCCGCAATTCGAGGGCCCGTTCGACCTGTTGCTGTTCTTCATTGAAAGGGACGAGCTGGACATTTACAATATCCCCATTACCCGGATCATCAACGACTTCCTCGATTACATCCACCACCAGGAGTCGCTGAACATCGAGCTTTCCAGCGAGTTCATCCTGTTTATTTCCACCCTTATGCGCATCAAGGCAAGGATGCTGCTGCCCCGCAAGGACCTCAATGCCCAGGGCGAGGAGATCGACCCCCGGCAGGAGCTGGTGGACAAGATCCTCGAATACAAAAAATACAAGGAGGCGGCCGTGCGCATGGCCGAAATGGAGGCCGAACGCCTGCTGCAGGCTAAAAGGGGCAACGTGCAGCGCGAGCTGGCCGCCATCGGCGAAGAGGCCGGCGAAGGTACCGAGATCCAGACTATTACCCTATTTCGCCTGATGCGGGCCTTTGAGCGGGCGATGCAAAAATACCAGGACCGCTTCAACCGCCCGGTGCATACCGTGGTGCGGTACAGCTATTCCATGGAGCACACCAAGGCCGACATGATCTCCCTGGCCCAGCGCGAACGCACCCTTTCCTTCCGCAAGGTCTTCGAGGGCGTGGAAAACCGCGTGCATGCCATCTTTACCTTTCTTTCCATGCTGGAGCTGGTACAGCAGAAATACCTGCGCATCATTATCGGCGAGGGACGGAACAACTTCCTGGTGGAGTACAACGAAACCGAAGAAGGCCTTACCGACGAGGAGCACATGCACCTGCTTTAAGGAGCCAAAAAGGCCTGCACGCAGCTGAGGCCTATTGCGTAGCTTCTCTACGTAGAAATACTTGTGTTGTTGTAGTGGGTTGTTTTACAGTTTGCTCCCTTGTTTCCCTTAGAGCTTTTTATGTACGGTTCTAACGGAAAAATCCCCTCTCTTGCCGATATTTTAACGGCCATGGATATGGCTGAGCCTACTTTTGCTGCGCCGGGGAAACATCTTTCCGGCCAACCACTACCTAATTGCTGATATGTTGAATATTACGAATGAATTTGGGCCGCAGGGGGCAGAGGGATCCGTGAGCCGCGCCCTCCCTGAAGGGGAGCGGGAGCGAAGGCACCAGGAGGCCCTGTTTCAGAGTATGTACGAGGGAAGCCCGGACTGCATTAAGATATTGGATTTGAACGGACACATCCTGTCCATGAACCAGCAGGGCCTGCGCCTGATCGAGGCCGAAGGGCTGCCGGATGTGCAGGGCGCCTGGTGGCCGGGCTTTTGCACCGGCGACGACCGGCAGGCCGTCCTGGCCGCCATGGAGCGGGCCAAGATGGGCGGCATCGGCCGCTTTGAAGGGTATTGCCCCAGCCGGAAAGGCAAGCCCATGTGGTGGGAAGTGGTGATCACCCCCGTATATGGTGAAGGGGATTCCGTTGTTCAGCTACTGACTTCCTGCCGCGATATTACGCCCCGCTACCAACTGGAGCGCCGGGTAAAGGAAAAGGAAGGACGCCTGCGGCTGGCCCTGGAAGCCGCCCGCATGGGCGCGGTGGATATCGACCTGGTGGCGGAGACAGCCTACCTGGACGACCGTGCCCGCGAACTGTTGTGCTACGAACCGGGAGAGGAGTCCAGCTTGCCCAACTTTATGGCCAAGGTGTATCCCGGCGATACCGCCGTGATGCTGCAGTTTTTCGAAGACCTCCGCCAGGGAAGATCCGTACGCTCCGTCGAGTTCCGCATCGGGCAGGAGGGAGGCGACCTGCGCTGGGTGCGCACCCTGGGCCAGACCTACTTTAACGACCAGGGCCGGCCGGTACGCCGCCGCGGCCTGGTAAAGGATATTACCGAGCAAAAGACCGCCGAGCAAAAGCTGCTGCAAAGCGAGCGGCATTTCCGCAACCTGTTCAACAATGCCCCGGTTTCGATCTGGGAAGAAGATATTTCGGAGGTGATGGCCCTGATCGGGCAACTGAAGGCGGAAGGCGTAACGGATTTCCGGGCCTACCTGGCGCAAAACCCGCTCTTCCTGTTTCAGCTGATCGGGTCGGTGCAGGTGCTGGACGTCAACCGCGCTTCCATCCGCCTGTTTGAAGCGAATAGCAAGGAAGAGCTGGTACAAGGGCTGCACCGCGTGTTCCTGCCGGAAAGCCTCCAGTTGCTGGAAGAAGAACTGGTAGTGCTGGCCTCCGGGGCCACCAGCTTTGAAGGCGAAGCCGTGCTGCAAACCCTGAAGGGCAAAAAAATTACCGTGCTGGTGAGCCTGGACCTGCCGCCCGGTACCGATTACAAGTCGGTGATGGTCAGCCTGACTGATATTACCGAGCGCAAAAAGATGGAAGAGGAGCGGAAAGCCCAGGCGGCCCGCATCGAGCAGATCCTGGAACTGCTGCCCCAGATCGCCTGGGCCTGCACCCCCCTGGGCGAAGCTACCTACCAGTCCGCTGCCTGGTGCGAATACACCGGCCAGAGCTTTGAAGAAGCGCTGGGGATGGGCTATCTCGATGCCATCCATCCCACCGATGTCGAACAGTTCCGCGATGCCTGGCTGCAGGCGGCAGCGGAGGGCGGCGACTTCCGCGGCGAGCTCCGCGTGCGCAAGAAAAACGGGGAATACCACTGGCACCTGATCAAGGGCATTCCCTTTAAAGATGCAGAGGGCACGATCCATTCCTGGGTGGGTTCCTGTACCGACATCCATGAACGGGTGTTGAAGGCCGAAGAACTGGAGCAGATCGTAGCGGCCCGAACGGCCGACCTGCGCCAAACCAATGCGGAGTTGGAACGTTCCAACCGCCAGTTGGAGGAATTCGCCTACGTCGCCTCCCACGACCTGCAGGAGCCCCTGCGCAAGATCCGCACCTTTTCGGGTATGCTCCAACAGCGCGGCGACGCCCTGCCGCCCGACCTGCGCATGTACCTCGGCCGGATCGATCATTCCGCCCAGCGCATGACCGACCTGGTGCACAGCCTGCTGGACTACTCGCGCCTGTCCGGCAACGAGGCGCCGCCCGTGCCGGTGCCCCTGAGGGCCGCTGTGCGGGACGTGGTGATCGACTACGAGTTGCTGATCGCCGAAACAGGCGCCACCCTGAATGTCGGCGCCCTGCCCGTGGTGAAGGCCCAGCCCATGCAACTCCACCAGCTGTTTCAAAACCTCATCAACAATGCCCTGAAATTCTCGGCCCCCGGGATTCCGCCCGTTATCGACATTTCCAGCAGGGAAGTGGCCTTAGAGGAAGGGGTGGCCCTGGGCCTCAATCCCCTCCGCACCTACCAGGAAATAACCGTCCGGGACAACGGCATCGGCTTTGAGCCGGAATTTGCCGAAAAGATCTTCGTGGTGTTCCAGCGCCTGCACGACCGGGGCGCGTACGAAGGCACCGGCATCGGGCTGGCGATCTGCAAAAAGATCGTTACCGGACTGGGCGGCCACATCCGCGCCGTTTCCGAAGTGGGCAAAGGCGCCGCTTTCCATGTGGTGCTGCCCGTAGAGGCCTAAGGGTAGGAGCGGCGGCCGGTGCCGCCCTCTTTGCCACTCTTTTTAAAAGCATATTTCTGCGGGAATATGCTTTTTTGCATTTATGGCGGCCCTTCTGCCGTATTCCCTTTACTTTGCCTCCCGCATCGCTCCTCCGCAACCCACAACCCAAAACATAAACCCTGATTTTCTTGCCCATGTGTTCAAAAACCTTTGCTTTATTGCTTTGTACCCTTTCCCTTACCGCCGGCGCCCAGAGGGTAGAAAAAGACCTGTCCGGCAACGACTGGAAACTCTGGCTGGATACCGCCGCCACCTGGAAAAATGACGTATTGTACACCCCGCCGGTACATGTAACATCCCTGCCGGTAAATCTGCCTACCGGTGGATGGGCCGCCCTGCAAAAGGCGATGGGCAAAACCGTGCACCTGCCGGCCACCGTGGAGCAGTTCTACTGGGGCCGCAACGGCAACCCCTTCGGCGTGGCGGGCAACTATCTCGGCGTTTCCTGGTTCACCACGAAGGTGGCGGTGCCTGCCGCCCTCAAAGGCAAACGCATCGCCTTACAGTTTGAAAGCGTGCGCTTCCGGGCCGAGGTATTCGTCAACGGCCGCCTGCTGGGCTATGACCTGGTGAACGGAACTCCCTTTGAAGTGGACATTACCGGGGCCGTGGTGCCGGGCCAGGTAGCGGAGGTGGCGGTACGCATCACCGATCCCAACGGCAACTTCGACTGGCGCGACTCCCAGAACTTTATGTGGGGTTCCTACCGTACCAACCCCACCCACGGTTTCGGCGGCATCACCGGCCGGGTAAAGCTCGTAGCCACCGACCCCATCCGTTTTACCGATGTGTATGTTCAGAACCAACCTAAAGCAACGCAGGTCGAGGTGGAAGTAACGGCCGATAACGTTTTGGGCAAAACAGCGTCCGGAACGATGAGCCTGGAAGTAAAGGAAGCCAGGGGCGGCCGTGTCGTGTTCCGGCAGTTATACCCCGTCAGCGACCTGGCGCCGGGCACTTCCACCCGCCGCTTTGCCCTGGAGGTAAAGGATGCAAAGCTCTGGAGTGTAGATGACCCCAACCTGTACGTGCTCACCGCCTCCTGGCAGGGCGCCGGCGCTACCGACGCCTTCAGCCGCCGCTTCGGCTTCCGCTGGTTCGAGGTACGCGATATGGACGGCGACCGGCAGTATTACCTCAACGGCAAGCGCATCGTGCTGCGGACCGCCATCTCCTGGGGTTTTTGGCCGGTAAACGGTATCGCCCCTTCCGACAGCCTTGCCCGCAAACAGGTAGCCATTGCCAAACAGCTCGGCCTGAACATGCTCAACTTCCACCGCACCATCGGCCAGCAGAACGTGCTGGACTATGCCGACGAGCTGGGACTGCTCTATTTTGAAGAGCCCGGCGGCAACCAGTACCCCGCCGACCGCTTCAATGCCACCGATGGGCTGGGGAAAAAGCAGGCCGACTTTTACTTCGCCGCCCGTGACGAAAAGTTCTTCCGCATGATCCGCCGCGACCGCAACCACCCCTCGCTGGTGATCTACAACATGCACAACGAGCGGGGCGCCCAGCCGCAGGAGCAGGACCGCCGCCAGATGCAGGCCGGCCACCGCATGGACCCCTCCCGCATCCTGACCTACAACTCGTCGAACGGCCCCATCCAGATGGGTCCCGACCCGCGCTTCAAGCTGCACCTGATGCCCTTCGATACCACGTTCCGCGACTACGGCTGGTTCGACCAGCACCATGCCGGCGGCCCGGGCACCTACCACGACAACCTCTACAAAAACCCCAACGACTACCTGCGCTATACCGACCACAAGGACGAGATCATCTATTATGGGGAGGAAGGTGCCATCGGCACGCCGCCCCGCCTGGAGCTGATCCGCAATGAGATCCTCCGCACCGGCCGCGACATCGGATGGGAAACCGACGCCTACCTCAAATGGTACGACGCCTACAACAGCTTTTTGAAAACCAGCGGCTTTTCTTCCATCTTTCCCTCCGTGGATTCGTTCACCCGCGCCATGGGCAACGTAGCCTTCTACTACCAGGGCCGCGCCATCGAGAACATCCGCATCAACAATACGGTGGACGGCTATGCCGTCAACGGCTGGGAAAGCATGAAGCTTGAAAATCACTCGGGCATCGTGGACAACTACCGCAACCCCAAGGGCGATGTGTCGCTCATTGCGCGCTACAACCGGCCCCTGTACGTGGCGGTAAAGCTGAATCGAAAGGTGCTGTCCGTCGGCGATACCACGGTAATAGACTTGTTCGTGGTGAATGAAAAAGATATCAATGGCGCCTGCCAGCTGGAGGTGACCGCCACCGATGACAAAGGAAAATCGCTTTGGAGCAAAACGCTTTCCGTCAATGTTACGGGCGGCATTACCTACGGCGAGCTGCTGGCCAAAGGACTGCCCTTCGTTCCCTCTACCGAGGGCTATACCACCATCAGGGCTTCCCTGAAACAAGGGGGTAGGGTAGTGGCTGCCGGCGACGACCGGCTGTTTGCCGTAAGGCTGAACACCGCCGGCATCCCGGCCGGTATGGTGGCCGACACCACCGGCCAGCTGGGCGCTTTCCTGCGTTCGGCCGGCATCCATAACTTCCAGGAGTTCAAGGACGGCCGCCCTGAAGGCCAGTACCTGCTGGTGGGCGCCTTCGAGCCCCAGCAAACCGGCAACCCGCTGGTGACCGAGATCCTGGAATGGGTGAACGAAGGCGGCCGCCTGGTAGTAGTGGGCAATACCGAAAAATGGGCCCAGTTCCTGGGGCGCAAGGAAATCGTGGACTACCGCGGCCTGAAAGAGCTGGGAACCACCTGGTACGGTGGCAACTTTTTCGTCAAGCGCCATCCCTTCTTTGCCGGCCTGCCCCAGGCCTGTGTGTTCAACTGGGAGTACCAGAGCCTGGCCACCTACAACAAAAGCCGCTTCGGCCTGCGCATCGAAAACGGCGAAACCGTGGTGGGCTGCGTGTCGGACCACAAGCCCGAAGTGTTCTCCGCCCTCCAGGTGGTGCCCCACGGCCGCGGCAGCGTCGTGCTTTCCTCCCTCGACCTCTATTCCTGCATCCGCGATCTGAAGGCGGAACGGAAAGCCGAGGGCGAAGGCGAGAATGCCGCCATGGCCACCTTCAACACCAGCCAGAAGAATGCGGCCAACGTGGTAGGGCAGCAGCTGTTGTTGAATTTGTTAAAGAACTAAGTAAAGTTCCTGGGTTCCTAAGTTCCTGAGTTTCTGAGTTGTTTGGATAGATAAGGCATCTGCCACCTAAAGAACTCAGGAACTTAGGAACCCAGGAACTATTGAACTTTCTCACGATATCGTTATCGGTAACGATTGCGTAAAAAAAATAGTTAAAGGCCCTTGCGGACCCGGAATATAGGTTTAGAATTGTTGGCTGAAGATTGATTGTTAACTCATTTTAAACCCGGAAAAGGCCGGCCGGAACCTTCGCCCGGGCTCTTTCCAATTGTATTGCGCATGAAAAGAACGTTGAAGTTATTATTGCTTGCCCTGCCTGCACTGGCGGCCCAGGTGGCCACAGCCGCAGGTCCCGATCCCATTCTGCCGGTGGTACAACAGCCGGTTTTCAAAAAAGACACCATTAGCATTGTGAAGTTTGGCGCCAAGGCCGACGGCATTACGCTGAACACCAAAAGCATCAACGACGCCATCGACGCCTGCAGCAAAAAAGGCGGCGGCGTGGTGCTGGTTCCTGCCGGTTTTTGGCTGACGGGCCCCATCGTGCTGAAAAGCAATGTGAACCTGCACCTGCAAAAGAGTGCCCTGATCCAGTTTACGAAAGATAAAAGCCAGTACCCGCTGGTAAAAGGCGACTGGGAAGGCCTGCCCCAGATGCGCAACCAATCGCCCCTGTCCGCCACCAACGCCACCAATGTCGCCATTACCGGCTTCGGCATCCTGGACGGCAACGGCGATGCCTGGCGCATGGTGAAAAGAGACAAGCTGACCGAGACCCAGTGGAAAAAGCTGGTGGCCTCCGGCGGTGTGCTCAGCGACGACAAGAAAAGCTGGTACCCCGACTCGGTATGGCTGAAGGCCGTGAAAATGAAGAACCCCGGCGCCATCGAGCCCGGTAAGACCCAGGCCTTCTACGACTCCATCAAAACCTTCCTGCGCCCCAACATGCTGGTATTTACCAGCTGCAACAAGGTGCTGCTGGAAGGCGTGACCTTCCAGAACAGCCCGGCCTGGAACCTGCACCCCATCCTGTGCGAGAACCTGACCGTACGCAACGTATACGCCAAGAACCCCTGGTACGCCCAGAACGGCGACGGCATCGACGTGGAATCCTGCAAGAACGTGCTGCTCGAGAACAGCACCTTCGACGTGGGTGACGACGGCATCTGCATCAAGTCGGGCCGCGACGCGGCCGGCCGCAAAAGAGGCAGGCCCACCGAGAACATGATCGTGCGCAACTGCACCGTATACCATGCCCACGGCGGCTTCGTGATCGGCTCGGAAATGAGCGGCGGCGCCCGCAACCTGTTCGTGGAAAACTGCACCTTCATCGGCACCGATATCGGCCTGCGCTTCAAGTCGACCCGCGGCCGCGGCGGTGTGGTGGAAAACATCTACATCAAGAACATCATGATGAAAGATATTGTCGGCGATGCCATCCTGTTCGACCTGTATTATGCCGCCCAGGACCCCGTGCCCCTGGCCGGTGAGAAAAGGGAACCGCCGAAAGTACAGACCCTGCCGGTAACCGAAGAAACGCCCCAGTTCCGCAACTTCTTTATCAAGGACGTGATCTGCGACGGCGCTGCGAAAGCCATCTACTTCCGCGGCCTGCCCGAGATGAACGTGAAGAACGTGCAGCTGGAGAACATGGTGCTGCAGGCCAACGAAGGCCTGGACATGACCGAGGCCACCGGCGTTACCCTGCGCAACGTGCAGCTGATCACCAGGGAAACCGCTCCCGTGCTGAACATCCACAACAGCCAGGACGTGAAACTGGAAAAGATCCGCTACAACGACAATGCCGAGCTGCTGCTCAATGTAAGCGGCGAAAAGAGCAAAGGCATTGTGCTGTCGCAAACCGATGCTTCCAAAGCCAAGCAAAAAACGCAGGTAAGCTACGGTGCTACGGAGTCGGCTTTACAGGTGAAATAACCTGAAGCGTTTACGAGTTCACGCGTTCACAAGTTCACGAGTTCGTTTCCCAACCTGGCAGGTTTTAAAAACCTGCCGGGTTTTGTTCGAATCCGGCCATTGACCACTGACCATTGACTATTGACCCATAACGATATTCGCAACATGAAAAAATTTGCCCAAACTCTTTTATTTACCGTGGTTGCCGGCGCCGGTGCGCTGGCGCAAAGCGGTTCCCTGAATGCCACCTCGCAGGCGGCAGCGAAGGGAGAGTCCTATGCCGCCCAGATGGCAAAGACCGTAATGACCATCTGGAGCGATTCGCTGACCCAGCAAAGCCCCGGCCGCACCGCCCGCTGGTCGTACGACCAGGGCGTGATCCTGGAAGGCATCGAAGGCCTGTGGCGCAATACCGCCGATAAAAAGTATTTTAACTACCTCCAGAAGTCCATGGACTTCTTCGTGCAGGAAGACGGTACCATCCGTACCTATCATGCCGGCGAATACAACATCGACCACGTGCTCTGCGGCCGCAACCTGCTGACCCTGTACAAGGTGACCGGCAAGGAAAAATACCGCAAGGCCGTGAACCTGCTGCGCGACCAGCTGCGCACCCACCCCCGCACCAAAGAGGGCGGCTTCTGGCACAAGGAAGTGTACCCCTGGCAGATGTGGCTCGACGGCCTGTACATGGGACAGCCCTTCTATGCTGAGTACGCCGCCACCTTCCGCGAGGATACGGCCTTCAACGACATCGCCAAACAGTTCATCCTGATGGAGCGCCATTCCCGCGATAACAAGACCGGCCTGCTCTACCACGGCTACGACGAGTCGCGCCAGCAGCAATGGGCCGACAAGGTCACCGGCCGCTCGCCCAACTTCTGGGCCCGCGCCATGGGCTGGTACGGCAACGCCCTGGTGGACGCCATCGAGTGGTTCCCTAAGGACCATCCCAAACGGGATTCGCTCATCGGCATCCTCAACCGCTTCGCTACCGCCGTGGCCTCCGTACAGGACAAGGAAACCGGCCTGTGGTGGGACGTGCTGGATATGCCCAAGCGCGAAAAGAACTACTTTGAGGCCTCCGCTTCCAGCATGTTCGTGTACGCCCTGGCCAAAGGCGTGCGCCTGGGCTACCTGCCCCAGAAGTTCGTGCCCGTGGCCCAGAAAGGCTACAAAGGCATCCTGAACCAGTTTGTAAAAACCGAAAACGGCCAGGTAAACCTCCACGGCACCGTGAGTGTATCGGGCCTGGGCGGCAATCCGTACCGCGACGGCAGCTTCGAATACTACATGCGCGAAAAGGTGATCGTGAACGATCCCAAAGGCGTGGGCGCCTTTATCCAGGCGGCCAACGAGATCGACCTCCTGCCTACCCTGCCGGTAGGGAAGGGGAAGACCGTGCTGCTGGACAACTATTTCAACCGCGAATACAACAAGGGGGCGAACGGCGAGCCGCAACTGTTCCACTACGTATGGGACGAAATGGACAACAACGGCCTGAACCTGTTTGGCTACGTGTTCCAGAAGCACGGCGTGGACACCCAGACGCTGGCCACCGCGCCTACCGCCGAAAGCCTCAAAAAAGTGCAGATGTACCTCATCGTGGACCCGGACACCCAGAAGGAAACCGCAAAACCCAACTACATTGAGTCGAAAGATATCGATGTCATTTACAACTGGGTAAAGGACGGCGGCGTGCTGCTGCTGTTCGGCAACGACTCGGGCAACGTGGAGTTCACCCACTTCAACCAGTTGGCCGGCCGCTTCGGCATCCAGTTCAACTACGACAGCCGCAACCGCGTGCAGGGCAGCCAGTACGAGGTGGGCACCTTCGAAATCCCCGCCAAACACGAGATCTTCAAAAACCCCAAAAAGATCTACATCAAGGAATACGCTTCGCAAACCGTGAAGGCGCCTGCGCGGGCCGTTTTTTCCGATAAAGGCGTGGTGGTGATGTCGGTAGCCAAGGTGGGCAAAGGAACCGTGTTTGCCGTAGGCGATCCCTGGTTCTACAACGAATACATCGACGGCCGCAAGCTTCCCGGCGAGCTGGAAAACTATAAGGCCGCCGAAGACCTGGTGCAATGGGCCATCAAACAAGCTAAAAAATAACCAATACACCTCATGAATAAGGTGAAACAACCTATTTCCCTGGCGGCTGCAGCCGTGGCCTTATTGCTTTCCGCAACGGTGCGGGCCCAGGACGCCCTGGCCGACAACATGCTGCTGCACCAGCGCAACGTCGGTGGCTGGCCCAAGCAGATCAACGGCCAGAAAGTCGATTACACCAAAACCCTGACGCCGGCCGAAAAGGCCGGCGTGCAGGCCGGTGCCGGTGGCAAGGACGCCACCATCGACAACCACGCTACCACCAAGGAGATCCGCCACCTGGTGGCCGCCTTCAGGCAAACGGGCAACAAGGCCTACCTGCAGGCGGCCGAAAAAGGCATCCGTTACCTGCTGACCATGCAGAACAACAAGGGCGGCTTTCCCCAATATTACCCGGACATCAGCCTGTATCGCAGCCAGGTGACCTACAACGACAACGCCATGATCGACGCGCTGAACGTTCTGTGGGATGCGGCCCATGCCACAGCGGGCTTTGAGGTGGTGGACGCTGCGTTGAAACAGCCGGCACAACAGGCCATTGAAAAAGCAATCGACTGCATCCTGAAAACCCAGCTGACCGTAAACGGAAAGCTGACCGCCTGGTGCACCCAGTACGACAGCCAAACGCTGCAGCCGGCCAAGGCACGGGCATTTGAGCTGCCCTGTATCAGCGCCGCGGAAAGCGTGGGCATCGTGAACTTTTTAATGAAGGTGGAACAGCCTTCGGCCGACGTAAAAGCCGCCATCGAAGGAGCCGTCAACTGGCTGCGCTCGGTAAAGATCGAGGGGTATAAATATGCCGACATAGCCGACGCCTCCCTGCCCAAAGGAAAGGACCGCGTGGTGCTTCCGGAAGCGGGCAGCGTGCTCTGGGCCCGGTTTTATGACATCGAGACCGGCAAGCCGTTTTTCTGCGGCCGCGACGGCGTGAAGAAGTGGTCCGTGGCCGAGATCGAACACGAACGCCGCATCGGCTACGCCTGGTACGGCACCTGGGCGCAAAAGCTGCTGGACAAGGAGTACCCCAACTGGCAGAAGAAGCAGGCGGCGGGCAATAAACAAGTGGCAAAAGGGAATTCGTTCATTGGGAATTAGGAATTAGGAAGGGAACACTCATTACTCATCATTTATTCATCCTCCCGTGGTATTGTCTCGTTACACCTTAAAAAACATAGAGCAGCAGGGGCTCATCGTACCGGACGAGTCGGTATTTGAGCTGCCCGAAAGGGTGCTGCAGTTCGGCACCGGTGCTTCGATGCGCGGGCTGCCCGACTACTTCATCGACAAGGCCAACCGCCAGGGACTGTTCAACGGGCGGATCGTGGGCGTTAAGCTGAACGGCCAGGGCGATTCCGCCGCTTTTGAAAAGCAGGACGGCCTCTACACCGTCTGCGTCCGCGGATGGGAAGACGGCGTGCGGGTGGAAGAAAACATCATCAACTCCTCCATCAGCCGGGTGCTCAGTGCCGCCGACGAGTGGGAGCAGGTGCTGGAGTGCGCCCACAGCCATAGCATGCAGGTGATCCTTTCCAATACCACCGAGCTGGGCATCCAGCTGGTGAATGAAGATATCCGCCGCCGGCCCCCGGTTTCGTTCCCGGGCAAGTTGCTGGCCTTTTTATACGAACGGTTCCGTGCCTTCGACGGCAGCGCCAAAAGCGGTATGGTGATCGTTCCCACCGAACTCATCCCCGACAACGGCAAGCTGCTGGAATCTATCGTGCTGGAGCTGGCCCACCTCAACGGCCTGGAAGAGGAGTTCATGGAGTGGCTGGAAACCCATAACCATTTTTGCAATTCGCTGGTGGACCGGATTGTGACCAACGAGCCCGGCGGTGAAATGCAGTCGGTCCTGGAAAACGAATTCGGCTATTCCGACCAATTGCTGACCCTGTCGGAGGTGCGCCGCTTCTGGGCCATCGAAGGCAGCGAAGAGGTACGGCAGGTGCTTTCCTTTGCCGCCGCCGACACCAACGTGGTCATCGAACCCGACATTACGGGCTATATGGAGCTGAAGCTGCGCCTGCTCAACGGTACCCACACCCTTTGCTGCGGCCTGGCCTTCCTGGCCGGCTTCGACACGGTGCAGCAGGCCATGGAGGAAAAAGGCATGGAAGCCTTTATTTCGGGGCTGATGCTGGACGAACTGGTACCCGCTTTGCCCTACAACATCAATGCCGGTGAGGCCGGTGCCTTCGGCAAAAATGTGCTGGACCGCTTCCGCAACCCGCACGTGCAGCACCACTGGAAGGACATCTGCAAGCAGTACACCTCCAAGATGAAGACACGGAACATTCCCGTGCTGCTGGCACACTATAAAAAATTTCAATCCGTACCCGAACGCCTGGCCCTGGGATTTGCCGCTTACCTGTTGTATACCAGGCCGGTACGGCAGGAGGGTGGCCGCTCTTACGGGCAGTGCAAGGACCGGGAATACCTGCTGAACGATAAAATGGCCGGGGCCGTTATGAAAAGTTGGAATAACTTAGCCCCCCATAAATTCGTCAGGGAGGTACTGAGCAACACCTCCCTTTGGGGAGAAGACCTGGCGGCATTGCCCGGGTTTTGTGAATCGGTTTCCCGGAAACTGGAACTGCTGATGAGGGAAGGCGCAAGAAATGTAATCCATCAGTTCACTTAATAAATATCGTTGCGTATGAACCATCGTGTCACCAAAGTGCATCCCCACGACAATGTCCTTGTAGCGCTGGCCAACCTGGAGAAGGGGGAAACCGTTTCGTACAACGGATCCTCATACGTGCTTACTGATTCCATCCCTGCCAAACACAAATTCGTAACCGAAGACCTGCGGCCCGGCGACCCCGTCACCATGTACGGCGTGCTCGTGGGAAAAGCCCAGCACCCCATCGCCAAAGGCGGTCTCATCAGTACTTCCAACCTCAAACATGCCGCCAACAGCTTTGCCGTTACCGATACCCGCAAGCTGGACTGGCCCCAACCCGACGTCGCCAAATACCGCGACCGCACCTTTATGGGCTATCACCGCCCCAACGGCCAGGTGGGCACCGCCAATTACTGGCTGGTCGTGCCCATGGTGTTTTGCGAGAACCGCAACCTCAACGTCATCCGCGAAGCCCTGGTGAACGAGCTGGGCTATGGACGCGCCCATGCCAGCAAGGTGGAGGTATCGAAGCTGATCGACCTGTATAAAAGCGGCAGCAGCGTGGACGCTATCCTGTCGGCCGACGTGGCCACCCAACAGCAGGAAGCTCGCAAAACCCGCCTGTTTCCCAACGTGGACGGCATCAAATTTTTGAACCATACCGGCGGCTGCGGCGGTACGAGGCAGGATGCCCAGGCACTTTGCGGGCTGCTGGCCGGCTACATCACCCATCCCAACGTGGCCGGCGCTACCGTGCTGAGCCTCGGCTGCCAGAACGCCCAGGTGCAAATGCTGCAGGACGAGATCGCCAAGCGCGACCCCGGCTTCAGCAAGCCCCTCTATATCCTGGAACAGCAAAAGATCGGCACCGAAGCCGAGCTGATCTCCCAGTCCATCAAGCAAACCTTTGCCGGCCTCGTACAGGCCAACAGCATCCAGCGCCAGCCCGCTCCCCTGAGCCACCTCTGTCTCGGCCTGGAGTGCGGCGGATCGGACGGCTTTTCGGGCATCTCCGCCAACCCGGCCATCGGCTATACCTCCGACCTGCTGGTCGCCCTGGGCGGCCGCGTGATCCTGTCGGAATTCCCCGAACTCTGCGGGGTGGAGCAGGACCTCAGCGACCGCTGCGTGAACGTGGACATCGCCCACCGCTTCGGCCACCTGATGCGCACCTACAGCCAGCGCGCTACGGAGGCGGGCTCGGGCTTCGACATGAACCCTTCGCCCGGCAACATCAAGGACGGCCTCA
Source organism: Huijunlia imazamoxiresistens (assembly GCF_037132455.1). Taxonomy (NCBI): domain Bacteria; kingdom Pseudomonadati; phylum Bacteroidota; class Chitinophagia; order Chitinophagales; family Chitinophagaceae; genus Huijunlia; species Huijunlia imazamoxiresistens. The sequence continues at coordinate 126,488 of NZ_JBBBEI010000002.1, forward strand.
TCACCGACGCCATCAAATCGGCCGGCGCCGCCAAGAAGGGCGGTACTTCGCCGGTAGTGGATGTGCTGGATTATCCCGAGGCGGTGGTGAAGCCCGGGCTGAACCTGCTGTGCACCCCCGGCAACGACGTGGAATCCACCACGGCGGAAGTGGGCTCCGGCGCCAACGTGGTGCTGTTCACCACCGGCCTGGGCACACCCACCGGCAACCCCATCACCCCCGTGGTGAAAGTGGCCTCCAATACCGCCCTGTTCAGGAAGATGCACGACATCATTGACATCAACACCGGCACCATCATCGAAGGGCAGGAAACCATCGAGCAGGCCGGCGAACGTATTTTGGAATACCTGATCGGGGTCGCCAGCGGCGAAACCGAGGTGAGCGCCGTGCGCCACGGACAAGACGATTTTATCCCCTGGAAAAGAGGGGTAAGCCTGTAAGCTCTTTGCTTAACGATTGCTACGCTAGTAAATTTTTTTTTAACCCAAACAAATCACCCCTAAGCCGGGGTGTTCCCCAACTCCCCCTTCACCGGAGGGGCCGGGGGAAGGCATCTTATATGAAAAAGTTTCTTGACGAAAATTTTTTGCTTCAGACAGCTACAGCCCAGCGGTTGTACCACGAGTTTGCCAAAGAAATGCCGATCATCGACTACCATTGCCACCTGCCGCCCGACCAGATCGCAGCGGATCTCAATTTTGAGAACCTGACCCAGATCTGGCTGTACGGTGACCACTACAAGTGGAGGGCCATGCGCTCCAACGGCGTGGACGAAAGCTATTGCACCGGCAACAAGTCCGACTACGAAAAATTCGAAAAGTGGGCCGCTACCGTGCCGTACACCCTGCGCAACCCGCTCTACCACTGGACGCACATGGAGCTGCAGCGCTACTTCGACGTGCACGACATCCTCAACGCCGACTCCGCCCGTAAAATTTACGACGAGTGTACCGCCAAGGTGCAAACGAAGGAGTACTCGGTACGCAACCTGCTGCGCAAAATGAATGTGAAAGTGGTGTGCACCACCGACGATCCGATTGATTCGCTGGAGCACCACAAAGCGATCAAGGAAAGCGGCTTCGAAGTCAAGATCCTTCCCGCTTACCGCCCCGACAAAGCCATGAATGTGGACGACGCCGCCGGCTTCAACGCTTATGTAGCGCAACTGGAGTCGGTTAGTAACACCTCCATCGGCTCATACACCCAATACCTCGACGCCCTGAAACAGCGGCACGACTACTTCGCCTCCATGGGCTGCTCGGTTTCCGACCACGGCCTGGAGCAGGTGTATGCCGAAGACTATACCGATGCCGAGATCGACGCGATCTTCAACAAGATCCGTTCCGGCAGCCAGCTGTCGCTGGAAGAAAACCTGAAAATTAAATCCGCCCTCCTGGTGGTGTTCGCCACCTGGGATTGGGAAAAAGGCTGGGTGCAGCAATACCACCTGGGGGCCCTGCGCAACAACAACCTGCGCATGAAGCGTATCCTGGGCCCCGATACCGGCTGGGATTCCATCGGCGACTTCCCGCAGGCACAGGCCCTGGCCAAGTTCCTGGCCCGCCTGGACCAGAACAACCAGCTGGCCAAGACCATCCTGTACAACCTGAACCCCTCCGACAACGAGCTGATGGCCACCATGATCGGCAACTTCAACGACGGTACCGTTCCGGGCAAGATCCAGTTCGGCTCCGGCTGGTGGTTCCTCGACCAGAAGGACGGCATGATCAAGCAAATGAACGCCCTGTCGAGCCTGGGCCTGCTGAGCCGTTTCGTGGGCATGCTCACCGACTCGCGCAGCTTCCTTTCGTACCCCCGCCACGAGTACTTCCGCCGCATCCTGTGCAACCTGCTGGGCAACGAGATCGAGAACGGCGAGCTGCCCAACGATATCGACTGGACCGGCCAGGTGGTACGCGACATTTGCTTCAACAACGCCAAAAACTACTTTGGCTGGCAGACCGAAGGTGCTGCCGTGAACCAGAAAGCTTCCATCCTCATCTAATAACGAAGAAGATGCATACCATCCGATTTTCGGAACAGTTGGAAAAAATATTCGTAACGGAGGATCAGATCCCGGCAGCCTATGCGCTGCCGGGTGAGATCCACCAGCGCGAATACCTCTCCGATGGCGAGATGAAGCCCTGGAACGGCCCGGTACACGAAGTGTATTCCCCCATCTGCATCCGCACCGAAGAGGGCCTCAAACGCAAGCTCATCGGTACTTACCCCATCTGCACCCAGGAGGAGGCCACCCAAGCCCTCAACGCCGCCGTTCAGGCCTACAACAACGGCCGCGGCCAGTGGCCCACCATGAGCGTGGCCGAACGCATCAAATGCGTCGAGCAGTTCACCCACAAGATGATCCTCAAAAAGGACATCGTCGTCAAACTCATCATGTGGGAGATCGGCAAATCCTGGGCCGACTCCGTAAAAGAATTCGACCGCACCGTCGAGTACATCTATGCCACCATCGATGCGCTCAAGGACGTCGACCGCCAGAGCTCGCGCTTCCAGGTGGAGCAGGGCATCGTGGCCCAGATCCGCCGCTCGCCGCTGGGCGTGGTGCTGTGCATGGGACCGTTCAACTACCCGCTGAACGAAACCTTCACCACCCTCATCCCCGCCATCATCATGGGCAATACCGTGCTGTTCAAGCCGCCCAAGCACGGCACCCTGCTGCACTATCCTTTGCTGGAAGCGTTTAAGGAAGCGTTCCCCAAAGGCGTGGTCAACACCATCTACGGCCGGGGCCATGCCATCGTGCCGCAGCTGATGCAGTCGGGCAAGGTGGACGTGCTCACCCTGATCGGTTCTTCCAAGGTGGCCAACGAGCTCAAAAAGCTGCACCCCAAGGTGAACCGCCTGCGGGCTATTCTGGGCCTGGACGCCAAGAACGCGGCCATCATCACCCAAAATGCCGACCTGAAGCTGGCGGTTCAGGAAACCGTTACCGGTGCGTTGACCTTCAACGGCCAGCGCTGCACGGCTTTAAAGATTATCTACGTGCACCAGCGCATCGCCCAAGAGTTTCTGGAACTGCTGAAGGAAGCGGTAGGCAAGCTTCAATACGGCATGCCGTGGGAGAAGGGCGTCAGCCTGACGCCGCTGCCGGAGCCGGGCAAGCCCGCCTACCTGCAGGAGCTGATCGATGATGCCATCATCAACGGTGGACAGGTGGTGAACGAGAACGGGGGCGACAGCGTGGCTTCGTTCGTGTACCCGGCGATCGTGTACCCGGTCAATGACCGAATGAAGCTGTACCGCGAGGAGCAGTTCGGTCCGATCATCCCGGTGATCCCCTTCGAGGACCTCGAAGAGCCGATCCAGTACCTGATCGATTCGACGCACGGCCAGCAGGTGAGCATATTTTCCAACGATACCGAAGAAGTGGCCTCGATTATCGACCCGGTAGTGAACCAGGTGAGCCGGGTGAACATCAACTGCCAGTGCCAGCGGGGTCCGGACGTGTTTCCGTTTACGGGGCGCAAGGACAGTGCGGAAGGGACGTTGTCGGTGGTGGATGCGCTGCGGTCGTTTTCGATCCGTTCGCTGGTGGCCACGAAGCTGACCGAGCAGAACAAGCAACTGATCAATGACATTGTGCACAGCGAAAGCTCGAACTTTTTAAGCACACGCTATATTTTTTAACGTGAATGGTCGATGGTGAATGGTGAACTTACCCGAGCCTGATGACTGCAACGATTCACCATTCACCATTCTCTATTGACGCTTATTCCATGAATAAAATTTGTTGTTTCGGAGAACTGATGCTGCGTATTTCGCCGGCGGCCAACGATGCCCTGGCGGAAAATCCCATGATGGTTTATGTGGGAGGCGCCGAGGCCAACGTAGCCACTGCCCTGGCGGGTTGGAACCTGCCGGTAAAATACTGTACCGTGCTGCCCGATAACTTTATGTCGCGGCACGTGATCCATTACCTCGAATACAAAGGCATTTACACCGCCTCCATCCTGTACGCTGGCAACCGCATCGGCATTTATTTCCTCGAGCGGGGCGCCGACCTCAAAGGAAGCATGGTGTACGACCGCGAACATTCCGCCTTTTCGCAGCTGAAAAGGGGCATGATCGACTGGGACAAGGTATTCCAGGACGTGAACTGGCTGGATTTTTCCGCCATTTCGCCGGCGCTGAACGAGAACGTGGCCGATGTGTGCCTGGAGGCCGTGGAAGCGGCCGCCCGCCGCAAGATCACCATCTCGGTGGACCTCAACTACCGTTCGCGCCTGTGGAAGTTCGGCAAAAAACCGATCGAGATCATGCCGCAGCTGGTGCAATACTGCGACGTGGTGATGGGCAACATCTGGTCGGCCAATACCCTGCTGGGAACGACCATCGACCCCCAGATCCACGAGAAAGGCACCAAGCAGGCCTACCTCGACCATTCGGAAGCCACCTCCAAAGAGATCATCGACCTATTTCCAAAGGTGAAGGTGGTCGCCAACACCTTCCGCTTCGATGGCAACGCCAACGATATTCTTTATTACACCACCCTGTTCAAGGACGGGCAGCTGTACAGCTCTGATGAGTTTACCTGCAAAGGGGTGGTGGACCGGTCGGGCAGCGGCGACTGCTTTATGGCCGGCATCATCTACGGCCTGTATAAAGACCTGGCGCCCCAGGAACTGATCGATTATGCCACGGCAGCCGCCTTCGGCAAATTGCAGGAACCCGGCGACGCCACCGGCCAGGACGTACTCACCGTTTCGAAATTAAGAACTGCATACAAACACTAAAAAGCCCTTTACACTATGTCTGCACAAACAGAGACAAGACTTTTAAGCAAGAAGACGTACACCGGTTTTCGTGAATACCCGGAGAAAGTGCTCCAGTTCGGCGAAGGAAACTTCCTGCGCTGCTTCGTGGACTGGATGTTCCACGAACTGAACAAGAAAGCCAACTTTAACGGCTCCATCGTCGTGGTGCAGCCCATCGACAGGGGTATGGTGGACATGCTCAACGACCAGGACGGCCTGTACACCCTGTACCTGCGCGGCCTGGTGAACGGCGAGCCCCAGAGCACCCACGACACCATCGACGTGATCAGCCGCGGCATCAACCCCTACGCTGACTTCGGCGCCTACCTGCAGACCGCCGAGAACCCCGAAATGCGTTACATCATTTCCAATACCACCGAGGCCGGTATCTCCTTTAACGAGAACGACCAGCCCGGCGATCAGCCCCCGGCTTCCTTCCCCGGCAAACTGGCCGTGTGGCTGAACCACCGCTACCAGACCTTCAAAGGCGATGCTTCCAAGGGCGTGCACATCATCCCCTGCGAGCTGATCGAGAAGAACGGTGAGAACCTGAAGCGCATCCTGCTGCAACTGGCCGAGAAATGGGGCTACGAGCAAGGATTCGTACAGTGGCTGAACGAGGCCTGCACCTTCAGCAACACCCTGGTGGACCGCATCGTTCCGGGCTATCCCCGTGAGCGCATTGCCGAGATCACTGCCGAGCTGGGATACGAAGACAAGCAGGTAGTAGAAGGCGAGCCCTTCCACCTGTGGGTGATCGAAGCCCCGGAGAACCTGCAGCAGGAGCTGCCGTTCCCCTCCATTGGCCTGGACGTGAAATACGTAAAAGACATCACGCCTTACCGCACCCGTAAAGTGCGCATCCTGAACGGCGCCCATACCACCCTGGTACCCGTGGCTTACCTCTACGGTATCGATACCGTACGCGAGTCCGTGGAGCACCCCGTAGTGGGCAAGTTCCTGCGGGACGCCATCTTCGAAGAGATCATCCCGACCCTGGACCTGTCCAAGGAAGAGCTGGAGCAGTTTGCCGGCGAGGTGATCGACCGTTTCCGCAACCCCTACATCAAGCACCTGCTGATGAGCATTTCCCTGAACTCCTGGCCGAAGTTCGAAACCCGCGTGCTGCCTTCCGTACTGGAATATGTAAAGCGCAAAGGTTCCGTACCCCAGCACCTGGCCTTCTCCCTGGCCGCCACCATCGCCTTCTACAAAGGCAAGCGCGGTGAAGAGACCATCGCCCTGAACGATGACGCCGGCAACCTGGAGCTGCTGAAGAATGCCTGGGCCAAAGCCGACGGCAGCGAAGCTTCGCTGAAGAACATCGTAACCGAAGTGCTGGGCTACCAGAAGAACTGGAAGCAGGACCTGAACGCCGTTCCGGGCCTGACAGAAGCGGTGACCAAACATCTCATCAACATCGAGCAGCAAGGCATGCAGAAGGCGATTGAGTTGATTTAACCACCCTTTTACCTTACAATAAAGCTATTCCAACGATTTTTGCATGGCAAACGCAGCCGTATTTGATAAATTTGGTATCTATTCTTTAGCCGGCAAGCGGCCCGGATTGTTGGGATAGCTTTAAATATTAAAAACACTAATTCATGAAGGAATTCATTAAAATCCATTCCCGCGACAATGTGGTGATTGCCCTGCAACACCTTTCGAAAGGAAAAACCATTGAAGTGGATGGACAAAGCCTGGAACTGCTCAGCGATGTGGAGCGTGGTCACAAAATTGCCCTGACCGACATTCAGGAAGGCGAGGATGTTTTAAAATATGGCTACCCCATCGGTTATGCTACTGTAAGCATTAAGAAGGGCGAGCATGTGCACGTGCAGAACGTACGCACCAAGCTGAACGATGTATTTGAGTATTCTTATGATCCGGCCCTGAACGAGCTGGTACACCCCAAGCGCAACCTGACCTTCAACGGCTACCGCCGGAACAATGGTGAAGTAGGGATCCGCAACGAGATCTGGATCGTGCCGACCGTAGGCTGTGTCAACGGTATTGCCGAGCAGATCATCCGTGAGTTCAAAGCCGAGGTAAACCCCACCGATATTGACGGGATTGAAGTGTTCAAGCACAGCTACGGTTGTTCCCAGCTGGGCGATGACCACGAGAACACCCGTAAGATCCTGTCCAACATTGCCCTGCACCCCAACGCCGGCGGCGTGCTGATCCTGGGTCTGGGTTGTGAGAACAACAAGATCGACGAATTTGAAGCCGGCCTGGGCGAGTACGACAAGAGCCGCGTAAAATTCCTTTCCAGCCAGAAAGCGCAGAACGAAGTGGAAGAGTGCGTAAAGCTGCTGAAAGAAATTTATGCAGTAGTAAGCCAGGACAAGCGCGAGCCTATTCCCATTTCCGAGCTGAAGATCGGCCTGAAGTGCGGTGGTTCCGACGGCCTGTCCGGTATCACGGCCAACCCCCTGCTGGGTTATTTCTCCGACTTCCTCATCAGCCAGGGTGGTACTACCACGCTGACCGAGGTTCCGGAAATGTTCGGCGCCGAAACCATCCTGATGGGTCGTTGCGTGAACCGGGAAGTGTTCGACAAGACCGTATCGCTGATCAACGATTTTAAGCAATACTTTATCGACCTGAAGCAGCCGATCTACGAAAACCCCTCTCCGGGCAACAAGGCCGGCGGTATCTCCACCCTGGAAGATAAGTCGCTGGGTTGTACCCAGAAGGGCGGTATTGCCAACGTAACCGATGTGCTGAAGTACGGTGAGCGCCTGAAAACCAAGGGCCTGAACCTGCTGAGCGCCCCCGGTAACGACCTGGTGGCCACTACGGCCCTGGGTTCGGTAGGTTGCCACATGGTGCTGTTCACCACCGGTCGCGGTACGCCGTTCGGCTCGTTCATACCGACGCTGAAGATCGCCACCAACTCCGAGCTGGCCAAGAACAAGCCCCACTGGATCGACTACAATGCCGGTCCGCTGGCCGAAGACAAATCCTTCGACGAGGCCCTGGAGGAGTTTATCCAGAAGATCATTCGCGTGGCTAACGGCGAAAAAGCCCACCACGAGAAAGGCGGCTTCCGCGAGATCGCCATCTTCAAAACCGGTGTAACCCTGTAAGCCTCACCCCCGGCCCCTCTCCATGTGGAGAGGGGTGCCCAAATCAGTAGCTTATCCTACTGGTTATGAGTAAGGAGAGACCTATAAAAGAGGAAAGCCTTTTCCACATCGGAAAAGGCTTTCCTCTTTTTATTATGTCCTACTTCAAACCTGTAGGAAAAAACTATAGTTTGGGCACCCCTCTCCAGATGGAGAGGGGCCGGGGGTGAGGTTGAGGCTAGAAACTTAGACCTACGCCTACTTTGAACGAGCGGTTGTAGGATTCGAGGCGTTTGTTGGCGTCGGCCTTGGACATGCCGTAGTCGTAGGACGCCCTCACGTTGATGCCGTAGGGGAACTGGTAGCCGATACCACCGGTGAGGCCGGCATCCCAGCGGTTGAATTGTTCGGTGGCATCCATGGTTTTATCCAGCATGTTGAAGCCCAGGGCGCCGGCGGTGGTGCGCAGGTTGGCCTTGGCCAGGTAAGAAAGCTGCGGGCCGCCGAAGATCTCGAAACCGCCGATGGAGCCTTTCAGCAGCAGCGGCATGTCGATGTATTGCGATGTCAGCTGTGCCTTACCGTTAATGCCGAGGAAGTCCATGCCTTTTATATTGAATTTGCCCCTCATTTCATAACCTTTCTGTGTGTAGTACACACCTGGTTCCACCGACAATCCTTCGGTCAGGGGAAGGTTGACGTAGGCGCCGGCGAAATAACCCGTACGGCTATGCGTGGTGATGTTGCCGTCGGCATATTCCAGCAGGTCCTGGAGGTTATTGACGGCTTCGCCTTTCATGCTGGCGGAAGACAAACCGCCCCGTACGCCGAAGGAGGGCTTTAAGGAAGATCCGGTTTGCGCCATGGCCAGGGAGGAGATCAGGAGGGTGAGCAGAAGGAGTAAACTTGGCTTTTTCATGTGTCGGTGGGAACGCGTTTTTCAGGTGTTCCGGATACTGAGAACTGAAAAGCGGGGGAATGATTAATGGCGCATCGGTAAGGTTATGTTAAAGGGAAAGGGCAATAAAAAAGACGTTGCGAAACAACGTCTCTGCGGGCGAAGCGGTAATCCTTCAGGCTTTGCGGATGAGGTTGCCGATCGCCAGGCCAACGGCCATGAATATAGAGGCGGCGACTAAGGCCGCTTTTCTTGCCTGTTCTCTGGTCATATGCGTTTCATTTTTGACAGCCAGGGGCTCCCTATATCCCTGCAAATAAAAAGCCCGGTTTCTCGGAAGCTATACAAATTGGCGCAGCCATTCTTTGGCCGCCCGGTCGTCCGAAAAGCTTTTCATGGGTATGGGCGGCGGTTTCAGGCGGAACAGGATATTCATGATCAGCTTTGCCAGCCCGGGTTTCGACACCATGGCCATGGCCTTATATACATGGGGCAGCTGCTCGGTGGAAAACTGCCTCGTTTCCTTATCGGGAACGGGGGAGGGGGCCAGGTAGATCAGCAGCGGCATTTTGGTATTGTTGGTGATCTGCCGGACCAGGGCGATGTTTTCGGAAATATTTTGCACGGTCCGCTTCGGGCTTTTGGAAAGCGAAACCAGGATGCCGTCCTCGATCCAGTAAGTGGCAATGGCGCCTTCAAAAACGGCACGGTCGGCGGGTGGGGTGATCGGTGTCATGGATGGAAGCGAAGCTAACAGTTCTGAAGAATCTATCGAAAAAAGCCCGGAAGCTTCAAACCTCCGGGCCTTTATATCGTACTATGTAATTGGTACTTCGTACTTAGATTTTCACTTTCACCACCAATTTCTTGATGTTGCCTTCGCCGATCATGGGGGCGTGTACGTCTTCGGGGTAGAAGATCACGAACTGGCCGTCGGTCAGGGTGAAATACATTTCGGGTTTGTCGCTGTAGAAGATCACGTCCTTCTCGGTATTGAACTCACCCTTGGGCTGGGTTACTTTGGCCCGGGGGGTCCAGCCGATGGTTTCGCTGCCCTGCAGGCACAGCTGGATGTCGATGTAGCTGTTGTGGGCTTCGAACTTGGCGTCCTCGGCCTTCACACCGTCCTTGGAGGAAACGGAAGCGTGCAGGTCGCGGCCGTCGATTTCGAACTTACCCACTTCCAGGGCGTTCAGGTCCAGGGTTTTCAGGTATTCGAAGGCCTGGGCGAGGCGGGGGTGCAGGCTGGCGTATTTGCCGGCATTTTCTAAAGTATCAATAACCATTGCTCAAGAATTTAAGAGGTTGGGATAAGGTTTATAAAAAAGTCCGTCGCAGCAGTGACGCCGGACGGACCTTTTATCTTATTTCCTTTCGGAAAAATTAGCGTTGTACACGTCCGGAAGCGTCGCCTTTCATCAGGTCTTTCACTTCGGTCAGGGTAGCGTGGTTCAGGTCGCCGGGGATGGTGTGCTTCAGGGCGGAAGCAGCTACGCCGAACTCGGCGGCTTCGCCAAAGGGCATACCGGTAACCAGGCCATAGATAAAGCCGGAAGCGAAGGAGTCGCCGCTACCTACGCGGTCCACAATGCGAACATTGTAGTGCTTGGTTTGGTAGAACTCGTTGCCATCGTATACCAGGGCGCTCCAGCCGTTGTCGGAAGCGCTGTGGCTTTCGCGCAGGGTGGAAGCGATGTATTTAAAGCCGAACTTCTCTTTCATTTGCTGGAATACGCTCTTGTAACCTTCCAGGCTCAGCTCACCCTTGGTGATGTCGGTGCCTTCGGACTTGAAGCCCAGGGTGGTTTCAGCGTCTTCTTCGTTGCCGATACATACGTCTACGTACTGGCACAGCTCGGTCATTACTTCGCGGGCTTTTTCCTTGCTCCACAGCTTTTTGCGGTAGTTCAGGTCGATCGAAGTGGTCACGCCTTTGGCTTTGGCAGCCTTCAGGGCGGCCATGGTCAGGGCGGCAGCCTTGTCGCTCAGGGCGGGGGTGATACCGGTGGTGTGGAACCAGTCGGCGCCTTCGAAGATCTTGTCAAAATCGAATTCAGAAGCGTCTACATCAGCGATGGAAGCGTCTGCACGGTCGTAGATAACCTGGGAAGCTCTCATGGAAGCGCCGGTTTCCAGGAAGTAAATTCCTAATCTTTTACCGCCACGGGCGATGTTGGTGGTGTCCACACCATAGCGGCGGATGTGGTTGATAGCCGCCTGGCCCAGGGCATTATTCGGAACTTTGGTCACGAATACACCGTCCAGTCCGTAGTTCGATACGGCTACGGCTACGTTAGCTTCGCCACCACCGTAAGTAACATCAAAGCTGTCGCTTTGAACAAAACGCTCGAAACCAGGAGTAGACAAGCGCATCATGATCTCTCCCAGTGTTACAACCTTTTTTGACATAGTTGAGTTGTGTGATTTATTAAGTAATAAGTTTCGGCTTTTGCCTCGATTTTTTGAAAAACGGGCCCAAATATCCTTAAATAATTAGATAGGGGAGTGGATTGCGCCCAATTTTATAAAAAAAGTTCCGATAACGTTTGCGTAAAAATTATCGCCCGGTTCGTCGAAAAGTCAACATATTACATGAGGATGCTTTGTATCTTCATGCCCTTTTAAAATAAACGCCTAAATTACTATGACGACAACTCAAAGCAATCAGCCAGCTACGTTGGATAAGAAAGCCGAAGTTCTGAAATTAGTTCCCGAGCAGGGTGTGCTGCCTTTATTCTTTAATAAAGATGCAGAGGTAAGTGTGGAAGTACTGCGTGCCCTGTACGCTGCCGGTATCCGTACCGTGGAATACACCAACCGCGGCGAAGCTGCCCTGGCGAACTTTGCCATCATGCGCAAAGCGATTGAAACAGAGCTGAAAGGCATGTACCTGGGGATTGGCACCATTAAGAACGCCCAGCAGGCCCAGGCCTTTATCGACGCCGGCGCCGACTATATCATCAGCCCGGGTCTGGTGGAAGATGCCGCCGAAGTAGCTGACAAGAACAATTTGCTGTGGGTTCCGGGTTGTATGACCCCCACCGAGATCATCAAGGCTGAAGCCCTGGGTGCTAAATTCGTGAAAATCTTCCCCGGCAACATCGTAGGCCCCGGCTTTATCAGCGCCATCAAAGAACTGTTCAGCGGCCTGAAATTCATGGTTACCGGCGGTGTAGAACCCGAGGAAAACAACCTGAAAGGCTGGTTCAGCGCCGGCGCCTCCGCCGTAGGGATGGGCAGCAAGCTGATCACCAAGTCCATCTTAGAAAATAAAGAATATTCCAAGATTACCACCCTTACTCAGGAATCCTTGGAGCTGATCCAGAAAATCCGTAAATAATTTACTATGAGTTCGACTAACGTAACAGCGGGCCCTGTGAAATCTTCCGCCTCCGGATCCGGTGCGGGAAACCAGGGATCTTCCAAAATAGGCAACTACCGGTGGACGATCTGCGGCCTGGTATTCTTTGCCACCACCGTCAACTACCTCGACCGGGCAGTGATCAGCCTGCTGAAGTCTACCCTGGAAACCGAAATGGGCTGGAACGATGCCGACTACGCCAATATCGAGATCGCCTTCAAGCTGTTCTATGCTATTGGTTTATTGGGTGCCGGCCGTTTGATTGATAAACTGGGAACGAAGATCGGTTATGCCCTGGCCACCGCGCTGTGGAGCCTTTCCGCCGTTGCCCATGCCTTTGCCAACAGCGTTTTCAGCTTTGGCGTGGCCCGCTCGGCCCTGGGCGTTACCGAAGCCGGTAACTTCCCCGCCGCCATCAAGGCTACCGCCGAATGGTTCCCCAAAAAGGAACGGGCGCTGGCTACCGGTATCTTCAACTCCGGTTCCAACGTCGGTGCCATTATCGCTCCCCTGACCGTGCCCTTTATCGCGGACAAATGGGGCTGGGAATGGGCCTTTATCATTACCGGCGCCTTTGGATTTGTATGGCTGGTGCTGTGGATGATGATTTACGATTCGCCCAAGAATCATAAAAAACTGTCCAAAGCCGAGTACGATTACATTCACAGCGATAAGGACGAGCAGCCGGTAGCGACCACTACCGAGGAAGGTCCGAAACTGGGCTGGTTCCAGCTCCTGGGCTTCCGTCAAACCTGGGCGTTTGCCATTGGTAAGTTCCTGACCGACCCGATCTGGTGGTTCTACCTGTTCTGGTTGCCCGACTTTCTCCAAAGCCAATACCAACTGTCCCGCACCGAGCTGGCTATTCCGGTGGCCCTGGTGTACACCCTGTCTACCATCGGTAGCGTAGGTGGCGGCTGGCTTCCGATGAACTTTATCAAGAACAACATGCCGGTATTCAAAGCCCGTAAAACGTCCATGTTCATTTACGCCCTGGCCGTACTGCCCATTTTCTTTGCCCAGATCCTGGGTAATGTGAACATGTGGCTGGCGGTAGCGGTGATCGGTCTGGCAGCTGCAGCCCACCAGGCATGGAGCGCCAACATCTTCACCACCGTAAGTGATATGTTCCCCAAGTCGGCTACGGCCTCTGTTACCGGTATCGGTGGCATGTTCGGCGCCCTGGGCGGTATCATGCTGTCGGCCCTGGTGCAGAAGAACCTCTTCGTTCATTACCGTTCCATCAACCAGATCGAGACGGCATATTATATCATGTTCGGTGTGTGCGCTGGCGCCTACATCGTGGCCTGGCTGATCATGCACCTCCTGGTTCCGAAGATGAAACCGGTAACCGCAAGGTAAGCTTACCTTTCACGTATTATAAAAAAAGGGTTGCAGCCGGCAAGGCTGCAACCCTTTTTTTATAGCTGTGTTCCAGCACCGAGTGGTTCATTCGGCGGCCTGGCGTACCAGACCTCGTCCCGCCTCAGCGGGGGAGAAATCTGGTACGCCCATCTTCTTAAGCCTTTTGTCCATGCAGGGACAAAAAAAGCCCCCCGCTGCAGCGGGGGGCCTGGCTGTTATGTACTTATAAAAGATAATGATCAATAATCGTTTGCCGGCTCTTCATCCTTGTTCTTTTTTCCAAAAATCTTCCGCAGAATCCCTTTCTTTTTCTCTTCCTGGGGGGCTGCTTCGCCAATGCGGGGCGCGCCGGACGAGCGGCGGGCCGTATCTTTCTTCACCGGGTGCGGGGCGTTCTCGTCGATCACGGGCTTCGATTCGGGTCCAATATACTGGTACGAGGAATCCTGCAGGCCATAGTCGTCGGCTTCGCCCACGCCCTGGTCGACGCCCTCGGCGCCGGCACCGGCAGGGGGGCTCAGGATCTCGTTGATGTAGGAGTTGCTGATCTCGTTCTCCAGGTCGGCCGGCTTGGCAAACTCGGCATCCTTATCGATGCCCAGGTTCTTATCGGCATACACCTTTTTGAAAAAAGCTTCCCAGATGGGCCGGGCCGCGATGCCGCCATAACCCTGTGCGCTTTCGATGCGGATGAAGCGGTCGTCCGAGCCGATCCACACACCGGCTTCCAGCTGGGGCGAATAGCCCATGAACCAGGCATCGGCATTGTCGTTGGTGGTGCCGGTTTTGCCGCCCATTTCCTTGGCGCCCAGGCGGTACATCAGCCCGGCGGCGGTACCCTTGGTGACGGGGCCTTCCATCATTTTGCACATCTTGTAGGCCGTTACTTCGCTCACCACTTCCTTGCGGTTCTGGCTGAAGTCGAAGCGCTTAATGACGTTGCCGTTGCGGTCTTCGATGCGGGTGATGAAGTAGGGCTTGGTGGAAAAGCCGTGTCCCGGGAAGATGCTGTAGGACCACATCATCTCAAACAGCGAGAGGTCGCAGGAGCCCAGGGCAATGGAAGGGAAGGGGTCTACCTTGGTAGGGATGTTCAGCTGCGACAGGAAGTTGGCAAACTGGGCCGGGCCCACCTGCTTCATGATATAGGCCGTGGCGCAGTTGCGCGACCAGGCCAGGGCGGAAGCCATGGTCATGGTGCGGCCGGTGCAGGTGGCGCCGGTAGCGGGCACCAGGTCCTTTTCGCCAAAAAGCTGCTGGCGGTCCTGGACCATGGTTTCCGGCGTAAAGCCCCGCTCTTCAATGGCCTGGCAATACAGCAACGGCTTGATGGTGGAGCCTACCTGGCGCTTGGTCTTCAGGTTGGCGTGGTCGTATTTGTAGGTTTTGAAATCGATGCCGCCTACCCAGGCCCTTACTTCGCCGGTGATGGGGTCCATGGCCATGAAGGCCGTTTGCAGCATCTGGCGGTGGTACTTGATCGAGTCCATGGGCGTCATGACCGTATCCTTCTCCCGCTTTTCATTCCAGGCAAACACCTTCATGTGCACCTTCTGGTCAAAGGTTTTGCGGATCTCTTCATCGCTCAGCCCGTCGTCTTTGAGGTTGCTCCAGCGGTCGCTGTTCTTCATGGCCGCATCCAGCACGTTTTCCCGTCCTTTCCAGACCGTACCCTTGCGGATATTGTTCTGGCGGTTGAGGATGTTTTGCAGTACCGGCATTTGCTGGGCCACGGCCTCCTCGGCATATTCCTGCATGCGGGGGTTGATGGTGGTATAAATCTTCAGGCCGTCGTGGTACACGCTGTAGTTTTCCCCGTCGGGCTTGGTAATGTCTTTCAGCGCCTTCATCACTTCATCCCTGAGGATTTCCCGGAAGTAGGGGGCGTAGCCGCTGTTTTCGTCCAGCTTGTGGTAGTTCAGCTGGATGGGCACCTTTCCCAGGCGGTCCACTTCTGCCGAGGTCAGGAACTGGTTCTTTTCCATCTGTCCCAGCACCACGTTGCGGCGTTCCAGCGACGCCAGGGGAAACAGGCGGGGGTTGTAGGAATAGTTGGCCTTCAGGGTGCCTACCAGCAGGGCGGCTTCCTCCACGTTCAGGCGGTCCGGTTCTTTTTGGAAAAACGTGCGGGCGGCGTTGCGGATGCCGTAGACGTTGTCGCTAAAAGGTACCGCGTTGAGGTAGAGGGCCAGGATCTCTTCCTTGGTAAAGTTGCGTTCGAGGCGGATGGCCACGATATACTCTTTCAGCTTTTCGACCATGCGCCGCGATTTGTTCTTGCTGCCCTGCAACAGCAGGGTCTTTGCCAGCTGCTGGGTGATGGTGGAGCCACCGCCTTCCTTACCCAGCAGGAACACCGCCCGCAAGGTGGAGCGGAAGTCAATGCCCGAGTGCTCGTAAAAACGTTCGTCCTCGGTCGCCACCAGGGCGTTGATCACGTGTTTGGATATATCGCGGTAATTGGCATTGGAGCGGTTGCCTCTTTCCATATAGTATTTACCCATAAGGGTGCCGTCGGCGGCATAGACTTCGGAGGCCTGCATGATGCTGGGGTTTTCCAGCTCCTTCAGCGAGGGCAGTTTGCCGAAGGCACCCGCCATGGCCAGGATAATGATCAGCAGTACTGCGCCAAAGCCGCCCAGGAAGAGGAACCAGAAAATGCGAACTGATTTTTTCATACAAGTAGAATTCATGCCCGGCGGGCCCCGCAATGGCGGCCATACCCGGCTTTCTTAGAAACGTCAAAGCTAAAAAATAGAATCGTGATAATGCGTAATGAGTAATCAGTAATGAGTGCCGTGGCCGGTTGGGCCCCTACTCATTACTGATTACCCATTACGCATTGTTAATTATCAGAACTTCATCTGCAGGCTCTGCTCGATAAACTTCTGGTATTTGCCCAGGTCGGGATTGTTCTTCAGCGCCTCCAGGTTGGCGGGCGAGATGATGGAGAACGAATACCGCTCGCTTTTCAGCCAGGGAACGATCTCGGTGGCCGACAGCGGCTTGGCCCGCTGTACGTAGTCGATGGCCTGCTGGGCATTGGCGAAGCCGGAAATCAGCAGCAGCCGGTTGTCGGCATCCAGCTGCACCAGCTGGCTGCTCAGGCGGGCGGCCGCATTTCGTTCCAGGTTGTACCGGTTGAACGCATTGCGGGCTTCGTTGGCAAATACGTTATCCACCTTGTTCAGGGCGATCAGCACGTAGTGCGGCACGCCGGCGTCGTGGTTGTACAGCGCAGAAGGCACCTTCGGCAGGGGCTTGGCGGCCACGGTATCTTTTTTCACGGCTGGCGGCACCACCGGCGGGGTGGGGAGGGCGGCCGTGGGCGGTTTGGAGGTGACCGTATCCTTTGGAAGAACGGCTACGTCTTTTTTCACCGTGGCGGTATCCCGCTGGATGGCCGTCGTGTCTTTTCTCGGCAGGGGAGGAGCGGTCACTACGGCAGTGGTATCCTTTTTCGGCTCCGGCTTAGGCTGGGCAACCACTACGGTATCCTTCGGCAGTGCCGGCACGTCGGTTTTGGCCACGCTGTCTTTGGGGATCGCGGGCGCCTTGATGGCCGGCGGCTCGGGTTTGCGGGTAGCCGTATCGGGCCGTGCAATGGCTACGTCCTTCTTCTGGGCCGTATCCACTTTCGGCGTTTTCACCAGGGCCGTGCTGTCGACCGCCGGCTCGGTGGGTGTCGGCTTAAACAGGTTGGCGTTGTTGACCACCAGGGAGGGCATATTCTTTTTCCGGGCCAGCTTGTCGGTGGCTTTCACTACCGGGGGCTTCTGGGCCGAAGGCGTTTTAGCCACCGTGGTCCGGAGCCGTTTGACGGAGGGCAGGGCTACCTCGGTGGAGTCGGGCTTCGGTTCCGGCGCCTTGGTGATCACCGGGGCCGGGGCGGCGGCCGCCGTATCTTCTACCGGTTTTTCCAGCTGCAGGTTGGTCAGCTCATCCTCGATCTGCTTGCGGCGGCCGAGCACCTGCACCAGGTGGGCAGCCTTGGCGGCCAGGGGCGTGTTGGGGCTTTGCTGCTGGAGCAGGTTCAGGCGGTTGATGGCGGTGCTGTCCTCCCGCTGCTTGATGTAATAAACCGATTCGATGTAGAGCAGCTGTGGCGACCAGTAGTTGGTGCGGTAGGTGCTGTCGGCTACCCGCTTGCCGGCTACGGCTTCTTCAAATTTTCCTTCCAGGAACATATCGTAGATCCCTTCGTAGGTTTTGGTCACCTCGGTGGTGGGGCGGATGTCCTCGGGATCGTTGCCGGTGGTGAGGATGGCCGCCTGCCGGCTGGTGGGATAGGTTTGCAGCAGCAGGCGTTTCATTTCTGCTGCCTTGGCCGTCTGGCCGGTTTTTTCGTAACCGAGGTACAGGCCGAACAGCACTTCGCTCATGCCGAAGTAGTCGGGAAAGCGCTTTCTCAGTTCTTCGTATACTTCAAGGGCGGAGGTGTAGTCTTCCAGTTCGTTCAGGAACACCCTTCCCTGCGCCAGCAGGGCGTTGCGGATCTGTTCGTTGGAGGCGGCCACCGCTTCGGTGGTCAGGGGCAGGCCCGCCAGCAGGCCGTCGTAGCTGATGGCGTTGACAATGGCCGGTTCGGCTCCCGGCACGGGGTTGCCCCGGGTGTTTTCCGGGACGTTGTCCCGCAGTTTGGTCATTACGTCCGAAGCCCGGCGCCAGTTGTCCTCGTTGGGCCGGGTGCCCCACAATTGCTTGAAGGTGGCGGCGCCCTGGGTTTTCAGCGTGGGGTTATAGAAGTACCATTCGCCCTTGGCCGGGGCCCGGAACAGGTCGCCTTCGCCGGCATCCTGGAGCCGGTTGACGCCGCCGCTGACGGTTACGGTGGTATCGTCTTTCAGGCCCCGCTGGCGGCGGAGCTGGCGGGCCAGCTTTTTCAGGAAATCGGTACGTTCGGCTTCGGGCAGGGCGGCAATGCGCTGGAGGCTGTCCTGTTTGGTAACGGTGGCGATGCCGCTGACGACTTTCCCCAGGGATTCCTTGCGGCCGGTCACCCGGTCGGCCTCTTCTTTTTTCAGGTTATCGGTTTGTACGCTGTCGTAATAAGAGGCGGCCGGTACATATTTACGTTCGGCAAACAGCATATCGGCCAGCTGCAGGTAGGAGCGGTTGCGGGAGGCAACGTTGTTGAGGTTGTATTTGGCCGATTTCAGCAGGTATTCCCGGGCGGCCTCGGTATTATGCCGTTCCATTTCCATTTGGGCGGCCATATAATATATAATGTCGCGGTAGTTGGCAAAGCGCTCCTTGCGGGCCATCTTCAGCAGTTCGGCAATGTTCTGGTTGATGTAGTCGTCGCCGCCGGCCTTGTTGATGCGGATCAGGTTCAGGCGGGCGTAGATGTCCATAATGGGGTCCAGGGTATGGCTGATGGCCCGGGCATAATAAATTTCCGCCTGGTCGGGTTTGCCCCCCTTTTCGTACAGTTGGGCAATAAGGTATTCCCAGCGCGACCGTTCCCGCTTTGTTTGGGCATTCTCCAGGGCTTCGGAAAGGTGGGCGGCGGCGCTGTCCCACTGTTGCTGCTTATAAAACCACAAAGCCTGCACTTCGTGCAGGGAGGGTTGGAGGCGTTCCGGGAAGTTGGGGTCTTTTTTCAGGGTGGCGATGAGGCTGCCGGCTTCGGGCAGGGCGCCCGACTCGATCAGGGTGCGGGTTTGCCAGATGAAGGCCGTGTTGCGGCTGGGCGGGTCGGAGATCATGCGCTTCAGCCGGCTTTGGTCCTCCTTGGTGGCAATGCTCAGGGCCGTGTTGCCGTCCATATGGCTGCCGATGTAGCGGTAATAGCCGTCCTTTTCCTTTTCGGCAAAGGCGTAGTTGATAAACTGGAACATCTGGTAGGCCGAGTCGAACTGCTGTTGCAGGAAGTAGGCGGCGCCCCACAGCAGGTACATGTCGTCGATCCAGTCGTTGCGCAGGTCGTGCATGAGGATGCCCGTTTTGGACTTGTAAATAATGGAGTCCAGCTCGGTCTTGCTTTGGGTGGTGGTTTCCAGCGAATAGTTGTAGAACGGCAGCAGTTCGGCGTAATCGTCCTTGTGCGCTTCCTTGGCGCTTTCGATGACCGTGTTCAGCTTATTGTTCGCGTTGAAGAAGTAGTTATAATGGGTATAGGTATTCTGAAAGAACCGACGGGGAGCGGTAAATTTTTTCTTACCCGATTTTTCGGCTTTCAGCAGCCGGTTCTCGTAGGGCTCCGGCTTTTTTATTTCCAGGTCATATCCCAGTTGGGCCTTCAGGGGCGAAAGCCCCAGGCAGAAAAGCAGCAGGCAGATGGCTGTGCGAGTATAGCGATATTTTTGCATTGAGGTACGCAATCTAAATTCTATAAACTGAATTTCAAATATTTTAGTATGGAAGGGGAAAAGAAGTCCGGAAGACTTTCCCTCTGCTGACTTCGCGACTTCTCCTATCTTTAGCCAAACGAAGCATATGGCAAAGCTAGATGCCGGCACCCTGAAACGTTTGCGCAACCGGTACCGGCTGGTGGTCATGAATGACGACACCTACGAAGAAGTGGTTACGTTCCGGCTCACCCGCACCAGCGTGTACGTGGTGCTGAGTACGGTATTCGTACTGCTGGTGGGCCTGACGGCTGCCTTCATCGTGTTCACGCCTTTAAAATATTATATCCCCGGTTATGGCAGCGCCAAGGTCAGCCGTGAGTACCGGCAGATGAAATATATTACCGACTCGCTGCAAAAGCAGGTGTCGTTCCAGACGCGGTACATCGACGACATCAAAAGGGTATTGAGCGGCAATGTGCCCGTCAACCTCGATACCACGCAATTGCAGGTGCCCAAGGATGAATTTTCCGAAGATTAAGCGGTCCGATGAATATCTTTGCCGGCCTCTGATGGGGGCAGGCGTCACCTTTTATACCCTACCACATGCCTGAACAACAAAAGAGGTCCGGCAATGCCGGCGAATTAATGCGTTATGCCGGCCTGGCATCCCAAATTTTTGTATCGCTGGGCGTGGCGGTGTTTGCAGGATACAAGGCCGACCAATGGCTGAAGGTCCCCTTCCCGCTGCTGGTATGGCTCATTCCGCTGGTGGTGCTGGTGATGATGATTTATAAACTGATCCAGGAAACTTCAAAACGAAAAAAGGATAATGGCCCAAAAACGAATTAAATATTTTACGCCGGTGATCGTGTTGTTTGTAGTGCTGACCGGCTTTTTCATTGCCGGCAACAGCCTGCTGGTCCGCCTGGGCGCCGACCAGGAGGTGCTGCTCTGGGGCAACCTGCTGCTGTTTGTCATCACCCTCATCTCCTTTATGATGGCCCTGCGGGGACTGAATGACAAGAACCCCAACGCCTTTGTGCGCTCCATTTACGGCAGCATGATGATCAAGCTGTTTGTCTGCATCATTGCCGCCGGCATTTATATCGCCATCAACCGTACGGGCCTGAACAAGCCCGCCCTGTTTGGGTGCATGGGGCTGTACCTGGTGTATTTGTTTATGGAGGTGGGCATCCTCACCAAATTGCTAAGGGGAAAGGCCAATGGCTAAGAAAGAGGCGCCCATTTCTGCCCTGGAGGCCTACCTGCCCCCGGATACCTACGAGCCGGTAGTGCATTACCTGCAGCACTACCAGGTGCACCTGACGGTGGCCCGTGAACGGAAAAGCATCCTGGGCGACTACCGCCACCGGCTGCCCGGCCAGAACCACCGCATCAGTGTCAACGGCAACCTCAATCCGTATTCGTTTCTCATCACCCTGCTGCACGAGCTGGCCCACCTGCTGACATTCGAGAAACACGGCAACCGGGTGCAGTCGCACGGCCGGGAATGGAAAACCTTTTTCGGTCAATTGCTCGCACAATTCATCCAGCACGACGTCTTTCCCGACGATATCAAGCAGGCGCTGCTGCGCTCCCTGGCCAACCCGGCCGCCAGCAGTTGCGCCGACGAGGTATTGCTCCGGGTGCTGAAACAGTACGACGGTAAAAAGGAAGGCCACCTGTTCGTGGAAAGCATCCCCGAAGGATCGCTCTTCCAGACCCATGACGGCCGGGTCTTCCGCAAGGGACCCAAGCTGCGCAAACGCTTCCGGTGCGAGGAGGTGGCCACCCGGCGCATGTACCTGTTCAGCCCCGTTTACGAGGCGCAAATGGTGGAAGAGTAGGGGAGCGGCAAGCAGTGTGTCCAAAACACAATTATTTTTTAAAAGTTGCGTAACATTGGCTTGTTATTGTTCAGCTTTATCTTATATTTGGTTATCCGAATCCCTTAGTGAACAGGCCATCCGTTTTCCTGAACACTATTTGTCCAAGCCCTAAAGAATACATTTGGCGTCCGACTGAATTCAATCCACCATCTTCAGCGCCATGTTTTTCTCCCCGTTTTCGCGGGGAGTTAGTTTTTTATAGGGGTACCTATTCTTCTTACTACAAATTTTCTACTCTTGGTGCCAGTCGTTTTAAATAGACTTGCAAAGACAAAAGCCTTTTCTGCAAAAAATTAATAGCTGGTGCAAAAAAAATCCCACCCTGCCGGAGCAAAGTGGGATTTTTTTATGTTGGATGACCTTACGGTCTCATTTGCCGATTGTCTATTGCCAATTGCCTGTTGGTGCTTAGGAAGCGGAGACAGCCTTGTTCACCAGGGCGGCAGCTTCGCTCAGCAGGATAGCCGACTGCACTTTCAGACCGCTTTCGTCGATCAGTTTTTTGGCTTCTTCGGCATTGGTGCCCTGCAGGCGCACGATGATGGGGATGTTGATGTTGCCCATGTTCTTGTAGGCATCGATCACACCTTGGGCTACACGGTCGCAACGAACGATACCGCCGAAGATGTTGATCAGGATGGCTTTCACCTTGGGGTCCTTCATGATGATGCGGAAACCGGCTTCCACGGTCTGGGCATTGGCAGTACCGCCTACGTCCAGGAAGTTGGCAGGCTCACCGCCGCTCAGTTTGATCATGTCCATGGTGGCCATGGCCAGACCGGCGCCGTTCACCATGCAACCCACGTTACCGTCGAGTTTAACAAAGTTCAGGTTGAATTTGCCGGCTTCTACTTCGGTGGGGTCTTCCTCGGTGATGTCGCGCAGGGCCGCCAGGTCGGGGTGGCGCATCAGGGCGTTGTCGTCCA
Organism: Huijunlia imazamoxiresistens; assembly: GCF_037132455.1. Classification (NCBI taxonomy): domain Bacteria; kingdom Pseudomonadati; phylum Bacteroidota; class Chitinophagia; order Chitinophagales; family Chitinophagaceae; genus Huijunlia; species Huijunlia imazamoxiresistens. Next base: position 149,069 of record NZ_JBBBEI010000002.1, read on the forward strand.
GGCCCATCTTACAGTCTACCGCTACGATGTTGTCGTCGGCAGCCTTGAACAGCGGGTTGATCTCCAGCATGGCGCAATCCAGGCCTACATAGGCGTTGTACAGGTTGGTCACGAAGCGGGTCATTTTCTTGAACGCTTCGCCGCTCAGGCCCAGGTTGAAGGCGATCTTGCGCGCCTGGTACCCTTGCAGGCCACCGCCGGGGTGTACCCACTCTTTGAATATTTTTTCGGGGGTTTTGTGGGCCACTTCTTCAATGTCCATTCCACCCTCGGTGCTGTACATGATCACGTTCTGTCCGGTAGCACGATCCAGCAGGATGGAAAGGTAAAATTCTTTTCTCGGGCTGGGGCCATCGTAGTACATGTCTTGCGCTACCAGGACTTTGTTCACTACTTTTCCTGCCTCGCCGGTTTGGATGGTCACCAGGGTGCCGCCGATCAGCTTCTGGGCTACTTCGCTTACTTCATCCAGCGACTTCACCACTTTTACACCGCTGACGCCGGTTTCCTTTACCTTTCCTTTACCGCGTCCGCCGGCATGGATCTGGGCTTTTACTACGGCAAAGCTGCTGCCGAACTGGGTCTTGATCTGGCGGTAAGCTTCTTCCGCTTCATGCTGGTTGTTGACGGCGATGCCTTCCTGTACCGGGACATTGTATTTTTTTAATAGCTCTTTTGCCTGGTATTCGTGCAAGTTCATGTGTCTGAATTTTGCGGCAAAGATAGAGCTAAGAGCTATAAGAGGGAAAAGAGAAAAAGAGTAGAGGGGATTTTTCTGCGTTTTTCTTTTTATATCTTTCTTTTTGCCATAATCGGTCGCATTCCGTTGCCTTCCCCTGTTGCTTGGCTTATATATTTTTTTCTTATCATTTCTTGTCCCGTTCCGCCCTCCTTTCTCTTTATCTCTTTTCCCTCCTTTACCTCTTAGCTCTATCTTTGTCCCAATTTATGGAGCACTATCAAAAGCTTTTGGAAGCGGCTGCATTTCTAAAACCTTATGCGGCGCAGGAACCTAAGATCGGCATTATTCTCGGCAGCGGGCTGGGCGATTTCGTCAAGGAAATCGAGGTGGAGCGGGAGATCGACTACACCGCCATTCCGCACTTCCCGGTTTCCACGGTGGTCGGCCACAAGGGCAAGCTGGTCTTCGGACGCATTGCCGGCAGGGCGGTGGTGGCCATGGCCGGCCGTTTTCATTTATATGAAGGCTATACCTCCGAAGAAGTGGTCTTCCCTATCCGGATCATGCGGCTGCTGGGCGTGGACACGCTGCTGCTCTCCAATGCCGCCGGCGGTGTGCAGGCCGGCATGCAGGTGGGCGACCTGATGATCATCACCGACCATATCAGCTTTGCCACCAAAAATCCCCTGATCGGCCCCAACGACGACCGCCTCGGACCACGGTTCCCGGATATGAGCGAGCCCTATAAAAAGGAGCTGATCCAAAAAGCCAAAGACGTGGCCCACCGCCATAATATACCGGTACGACAGGGCGTGTACTTTGCCGTTACCGGCCCTACCTTTGAAACCAGGGCCGAGTACAAGCTGATCCAACTGGTGGGCGGCGATGCGGTAGGCATGAGCACGGTTCCGGAAGTGATCGTGGCCGTTCACATGGGCATGCAGTGCTTTGCCATGAGCGTGATCACGGATATCGGCATCCGCGAAGAGGAAAACGTCATCACCCACGAAGAGGTGCTGGCCGCCGCCAAGGCCGCCGAGCCCCATTTTGCCACCATCTTCCGCGAATTAATCAGAACCATTTAACCTCTTTTCCTTTTTGAAAACGTTTTTCCATTCGATCCTTTTCAGCCTGGCTCTTTGTTGCTGCGCTACCGGCACGGTAAAGGCGCAGTTGGGCGATATCATGAACCGCATGCCCCGCGGGGGAGGAGGGGGTGGTGGCGGCGACAGCCTCCAGCGCCGCAGCCAGTTCGAGGACAGCATCACCATCACCTACCGCTACATCGATTCTACCCGGTCGTATGCCTTCGATTCCTCGCTGAGCGATTTTACCCAGCGCTTTCCCCTCCCGGCCACCCATGTATACCTGGGCAATACGGGCTCGGCTACGCGGTCACTGCTCTTTTCACCTATGGCAAAGGCCGGCTGGGACCCCGGCTTCCATGCTTTCGACGCGTACAAATGGAAGCTGGAGAATCTTCGTTTCTATAACACGACAAGGCCCTATACCGAGCTGGGGTATTTCCTGGCCTCCAAGTCGCAGCAGCTCATCGAGATCCTGCATACCCAGAACCTGAAGCCGTATTGGAATGCGGCCTTCAACTACCGGCTGATCAACTCGCCGGGCTATTTCGCCAACCAGAAAACAAACCATAATAATTACCTGCTGAACTCGTGGTACCAGTCGCCCAACAAGCGGTACAACAACTATTTCGTGTTCCTGGCCAACAGCCTGCAGGCGGGCGAAAGCGGCGGCATCCGGCGTGACCAGGATTACCTCAACCTGCCCGGTTACGAGGACCGCTTCATCGTGCCCACCAAGATCGGCGGCGTGCCCGAGCCGGGCCGCGACTTTTTTAGCAACAACATCTCCACGGGCAACCGCTACAAGGAGTCCACCGTGCTGATGCGCCAGCAGTACGACCTGGGCCGTAAGGATTCGCTGGTAACCGATACCGTGGTGGTCCCCCTATTCTATCCCCGCCTGCGGTTCGAACATACCTTTAAGTTCAACCGCTACGACTACCATTTCTTTGATTATTCCAATCCGGATTCGGCTTATTACGCCACTAATTACGGTTATATACCGCCTGCCGACGATTCCATTTCGTTCCGCGACCACTGGCGGGAAATTAACAACGACTTTTCCATTTACCAGTTCCCCGACGCCAAGAACCTGCACCAGTTCATCAAAGTGGGCCTGGAGACCCAGTTGCTGAACGGAACCTTCGACAGCACTTCCGACAACCTGTACAACATCATCGGGCATGGCGAATACCGCAACCGCAGCCGCAACCAGAAGTGGGACATCGAGGCCTTCGGCCGCCTGTTCCTGGCAGGCAGCAGCCTGGGCGATTACCATGCCTACGTGAGCCTGCAAAGCCTGCTGGGCCGCAAGATCGGCACGCTGCAGCTGGGCTTCGAGAACGTGAACCGGACCCCTCCCTACCTGTACAACCGCAACAGCAGCTTCTACCTGGACGATCCTACCAAGTCGTTCTCAAAGGAAAATACCGTTCACTTCTTTGGTGCTACCCAGATCCCGGCCCTGAAGCTGAAGCTGGGCGCCGACTATTTCCTGATGACCAATTACCTGTACCTGACCGAGTTCCGCAAGCTGCAGCAGGAGCGGGCGCTGTTCAACGTGCTGCGCCTCAACGCCTCGAAGGTGATGAAGCTGGGCCGCTACTGGAACTGGTATGCCGATGTGTGGGTGCAGCAGAAGGCCGGAAGCGTGCAGCTGAACATTCCGTTCGTGTACACCCGCCAGCGCCTGGTGTTTGAAGGCCGGTTTTTCCGCAACCTCTTCCTGGCCACGGGAGCCGAGGTGCGCTACCATACGCCCTATAAAGCCGACAACTATTCGCCGGTGCTGGGGCAGTTTTTCTTCCAGGATGCGGTGACCATCAACAACCGCCCCGACGTGGCGGCCTTTATGCACTTCCGCATCCGCACCTTCAAGGCCTACCTGCGGGCCGAGAACCTGAACTCCCTTCAAATTACCGATGGCGGTCCCAAGTTCAACTACAACAACCTGGCAGCCCCCGACTACCTGCTGCCCGGCCTGATGATCCGCTTCGGCATTTCGTGGAACTTTATCAATTAGCAAGTTTGGCGTTTGGCCGCGCAGCAGGCGCGGTTAAACGCCAAACATAGCAAACGCCACCGCCACTTCCGCTCCCAATCGGGCATTGTTGCGGATAAGGGCGATGTTGGCTTCCAGGCTTTCTCCCTGCGTATTTTCGGCTATATATTTCAGTAAGAAGGGCGTTACCTTTTTTCCTTTGACGTTTTGTTGGGCGGAGGCTTGCAGGGCCTGTTGGATGTGTACTTCTATTTCGGGGGCGGGCACTTCCTGCGTGGCGGGCACGGGGTTGGCGATCAGCACCGAGCCTTCCAGGCCCAGGGCCCACTTGGTGTGCAGCAGGGCGGCGATCTCTTCGGGCGTATCCAGCCGCAGGGGAGAGGCAAAGCCGCTTTGGCGCGAATAGAACGAAGGGAATTCGTCCTGCCCGGCGGTGACCACGGGTACGCCTTTGGTCTCGAGGTATTCCAGCGTCAGGCCGATATCGAGGATCGATTTTACCCCGGCGGATACCACGGCCACGGAGGTTTGCCCCATTTCGGTGAGGTCGGCGGAGATGTCCATGGTGGTTTCGGCGCCGCGGTGAACACCGCCGATGCCGCCGGTGACGAAGATGCGGATGCCTGCCAGGGCGGCGATGCGCATGGTGGCGGCCACGGTGGTGGCCCCGTTCAGGCCTTTGCTGAGCACATAGGGCAGGTCGCACAGGCTCACCTTCCATACATCGGTGGCCTTACCCAGCTGTTCGATCTGCTGCGGGCTGAGGCCCACCTGGCATTTGCCGTCCAGCAGGGCGATGGTGGCCGGTAGGGCGCCCGCCTCTTTGACGACGGCCTCCACTTCCAGGGCTGTCTGCACATTTTTCGGATACGGCATGCCGTGGGCGATGATGGTGGATTCGAGGGCCACTACGGGCCGGCCTTCGGCCAGGGCCTGTTGTACGTCGGGATGAATGTTGAGTAAGGGATTCATGTGCAACAAGGTAAGGAGATCGTATAGAAAAAGAAAAACCCGCCCCGCTAAAGGCGGGACGGGTTGGGTTATTTTGGAAAATGACGAATTAGCGCAGGAACAGCAGTTCGCGGTATTTCGGCAGGTACCATTCGCGGTCGTCCACCAGCAGTTCGAGCTTGTCGGCGCTGTAGCGGATTTTTTCGAAGAAGGCTTCCTTCACGTCGTTGCAATAGGCAATAGCCTTGTCACGGGTGTTTTCGATGGCGTTGGCCTGCTTGCGGGCTTCGATCATGGCCAGCACGTCGGCGCTCAGGTTGTTGATGTGCTTGGAAATGGTCACCAGCAGTTGCTTCTGGCTGGCGTAGCTGTCTTCGGCCAGGCCGGCTTCCTTCAATCCTTTGATGTTGTTCACCAGGATGTTCTGGTAGCGGATGGCGCAGGGCAGGATGTGGCTGGTAGCCAGTTCTGCCATGATGCGGCCTTCGATCTGTACTTTCTTGATGTATTTTTCCAGTTCGATCTCGTGGCGGGCTTCCAGTTCGGGGTGGCTGTAGATGTTGTTATCGACGAACAGCTTTTTGGCTTTGTCGGTAACCATGGCATCCAGGGCCAGGGGCGTGGTCTTCAGGTTGGGCAGACCGCGGCGCTCGGCTTCCTGGGCCCACTCTTCGCTGTAACCGTTGCCTTCGAACAGTACTTTTTCGCTGGCTACGATGTATTCCTTAATCACGTGCATGATGGCGATCTCTTTCTTCTCGCCTTTTTCGATCAGGCTGTCCACGTCTTTTTTGAACTTGCGCAGGGTAGCCGCCATGATGGTGTTGAGCACGGTCATGGGGTTGGCGCAGTTGGCGGTGGAACCTACGGCACGGAACTCGAACTTGTTGCCGGTGAAGGCGAACGGAGAAGTACGGTTACGGTCGGTATTGTCCATCAGCAGCTCGGGGATGTTGCGGTGGATGTCGATCTTCAGCATGCTCTCGTCCTGCTCGTCGAACTTCTGGCCCACTCTTTCCTTTACATCCTGCAGCACCTTGGTCAGGTACTGGCCGATGAATACGGACATGATGGCCGGGGGAGCTTCGTTGGCGCCCAGGCGGAAGTCGTTGCTGGCGGAGGCGATGGAAGAGCGCAGCAGGTCGGCATGATCGTGAACGGCTTTGATGGTGTTCACGAAGAAGGCCAGGAACATCAGGTTGGTCTTCGGAGTTTTACCGGGCGACAGCAGGTTCACGCCGGTGTTGGTAGCCATCGACCAGTTGTTGTGCTTACCGCTGCCGTTGATGCCGGCGAAGGGTTTTTCGTGCAGCAGTACGCGCAGTTTATGACGGCGGGCAACGCGGTCCATGATGTCCATCAGCAGGGAGTTGTGGTCCACGGCCAGGTTCAGCTCTTCGTAAATGGGGGCGCACTCAAACTGGGCGGGAGCCACCTCGTTGTGACGGGTGCGCAGGGGAATACCCAGCTTGTAGCATTCTTTTTCGAAGTCGCGCATGAAGGCGTACACTCTTTCGGGAATAGCGCCGAAGTAGTGGTCTTCCAGCTGCTGGTTTTTGGCGGAGTTGTGACCGAAAACGGTGCGGCCGCACATGACCAGGTCAGGACGGGAGTTGAACAGGCCTTCGTCTACCACGAAGTATTCCTGTTCCCAGCCCAGGGTGGCGGTAACGTGGGTTACGTTGCGGTCGAAATAGTTACAAACGTCAACAGCGGCGTTGTTCAGGGCTTCGATGGCCTTCAGCAACGGGGCTTTATAGTCGAGCGATTCTCCGGTGTAGGAAACAAAGATGGTGGGGATACACAGGGTCTTTCCGTAGCCGATGTCGATGATAAAGGCAGGGGAGGAGGGATCCCAGGCAGTGTAACCGCGGGCTTCAAAAGTAGCGCGCAGACCGCCGCTGGGGAAGGAGGAGGCATCCGGCTCCTGCTGGATCAGCGCGTCGCCCTCGAATTGTTCGATGGGGGTACCGTCGCCTTTCAGCGTAAAGAAGGAATCATGCTTTTCGGCAGTGGTTCCGGTCAGGGGTTGAAACCAGTGTGTATAGTGGGTTACGCCTTTGCTTTCGGCCCAGGCACGAACACCGTTGGCAATTTGGTTGGCCATGGAACGGTCGATCTTTTGCCCGGCTTTAACAGATGCCATCAGGCTTTTGTAGGCTTCGTCACTTAAAAACTGTCTTGCAACCTGGTGTGTGAACACATTTTCTGCAAAGAGAGCAGTAATCTTCGCCGCCCCGTTGGTGGGCTGCTGGATAGCAGGCTCCACCGCTGATTCGGTAGAAAGATTGCTTAAGGCTTGAAATCGCAACGACATAAATAAAAAATTTTAGGCAAAGAAATATGATGAGGGCCAAAATTGAAAAAAAAATCTGGAAAAGCTAAAAAAAGATTAGTTAATCGTGGGGGAAATAGAAAAAAATCCCCTTTATTAGGCAACCCCTGCAATAAAACTCCCCAAAAGGATGATTATGATATATTTTTTTAATACTTTTTGCGCACTTTAGCAGCGACTTCCTTCCAGTCAACCTGTGCCATAAAAGGGGCCAGCAGGAAGGGCAGCACCAGGCTGCGGTACCGCACAATAGCCCCGGTAAAATGCACCGTATACCCCATGCTCAGCAAAGCCGAAAGGGAAAAGAACAGGCAGAAGAGCAGCAGGGGAGCAGCCGGGTCCTCCTTTTTACGGTAAAACAGGTAAAGCAAGAAACAGCCGTACAGCAATACCAGCTCGAGAAAGGCCGCCAGGGAATAGCCGCTTTTTATTTCCGAAGGAAAGGGGCGCAGCAGCGCCAGGGAAAGAGCCTGCGGGGCGTTTTTCAGAAACCCCAAAAAACTGGGTTCCAATGGGCGTACCGGCACCGCCGTCCGTCCCTGCAGGTACAGGAACGCCTGCTGCTTTTCGGCCATGGCTGCCGGGAAGTCCAGGGAGGGGGAAAGATACCGGGCGGTAAAGAAAAAGGCCAGGCCGGCCCCGTATACAATTCCAAAGGCCGCCAGCGGCCGGAGGCGGGTGCGTTTGGCCAGGAACCAGGCTGCCAGGGCCGGCAGCAACACCAATAATAAAAAGGGACGGAACGCCCCCACCAGCAGCAGGCCCGCCACCATCCCGATCCACCGCTTCAGGCCGAACCCTTTTTCAAAACCCGCTGCCACCTGGTAGAAAACCAGGGCCAGGCCGGTAAAAAGCAGCCCGTCCTTATGGATGCCGCTGGTCCAAAACAGGAAGGAGGGCAGCAGGAAGCAGGCCGCCAGCAGGGCGGTAGCCTGTTGGGGAAACCGGCGCTGCAGCACGCGGTACACGGCCGCCGGGCCGAAGAAGGTGAGGAGCGAATAAAAAATGAGGTTACTATAATACTGACCCCCGCTCAAAAGATGGAACAGTGAGAGTACCATCAGAAACACATTGCCGGGCAGGTCCTTCCACCACGAGTTGCGGCTGGACAAAAAGTTGCCGTACCCCTGGGGATAATCGTTCCGGTAAAGATCGTGGAAGAATTGGGCAGGGCTGTGGAGCAGCACCCGGTATTCGCGCAGCGCCTCCTCATGGAACGCCCAGGTATCCACCAGCTGCGGCACCCGGCTGTACACGATGCCGGCCAGTACCTTCAGCAGGAACAAGGCCGCGATCCGTGCCGGCGTCAGTCCCGGCGCCCGGAAAAAAGGAATGCGTGTCGCCAGTCCGGTGAATAAAATAAGGTAAGCGGTAAAAAGTAACAGGGCGATGAGTTTACGAGTTTACAAGTTTACGGGTTTACGCGTTAAGGGGAAAGTTCCTGAGTTTCTATGTTCCTAAGTTCCTGGGTTTTTAGTTCCGCGGCTGCTCCCTAATTCCCAATTAACCAATTAACCAATCCCCCGCCCCTCGTGCGGTACTTCATTTTACATTAGTTTTGCAGCCCTGAAAGAATAAACATGGAAGTTACCGTTAAAACCGCTCAGGAACTCCGGTTGACCGCCGAAGAGTTCGAACTGATCAAGCAAAAGTTGGGGCGTACGCCGAACTTTAATGAACTCTGTGCGTTCTCCGGCATGTGGAGCGAACACTGCAGCTATAAGAATTCGATTAAGTGGTTGAAGACCCTTCCCCGCGAAGGCAGCCGCATGCTGGTGAAGGCAGGCGAGGAAAACGCCGGCCTGATGGATATCGGCAATAACTATGGTGTAGTGTTCAAGATCGAATCGCACAACCACCCCTCCGCCATCGAGCCCTTCCAGGGCGCTGCTACCGGCGTGGGCGGTATCCACCGCGATATCTTTACCATGGGCGCCCGCCCCATCGCGGCCCTCAACTCGCTGCGCTTCGGTAAGCTGACCGAAGAAAAGACCCAGCACCTGCTGGCCGGCGTAGTGCATGGCATCGGTCACTACGGTAACTGCTTCGGCGTTCCCACCGTGGGCGGCGAAATTTATTTTGAAGAATGTTATCATACCAACCCCCTGGTGAATGCCATGAGCGTGGGCATCGTGGAAAACGGCAAAACCGTTTCCGCCACCGCCGAAGGCCTGGGCAACCCCGTCGTGTACGTGGGCAGCGCCACCGGTAAGGACGGTATCGGCGGGGCCTCCTTCGCCTCCGCCAACATCACTTCCGACAGCGTGGAAGAACTGCCCGCCGTGCAGGTAGGCGACCCCTTCCAGGAGAAAAAGCTGCTGGAAGCTTGCCTGGAAGTGATCAAAACCGGCGCCGTGGTGGGCATGCAGGACATGGGTGCCGCCGGCATCATCTGCTCCACCGCCGAAATGAGCGCCAAAGGCCAGGTGGGCATGCGCATCGACCTGGAAAAAGTGCCCATGCGCCAGAAGAACATGAAAGCCTGGGAGCTGCTGCTGAGCGAAAGCCAGGAGCGTATGCTGCTGGTGGCCCAAAAAGGCCGCGAGGAAGAAGTGAAGAAAGTATTTGACAAATGGGACCTCCCCAGCGCCGTCATCGGTGAAGTTACCGACGACGGCCTGCTGTCTTTTTATATGCACGGCGAGCTGGAAGCCCAGATCCCGGCCGACGACCTGGTACTGGGTGGCGGCGCCCCCGTGTACGAGCGCGCCTACGAGCGCCCGGCCTACCTGGACGAGATCGAAAAGTTCGACCTGCAAAAAGTTTCCGAGCCTGCCGACCTCAAAGCGGTGGCCGAACAACTGGTGCAGCTGCCCTCCATTGCCAACAAACGCTGGATCTACAACCAATACGACAGCATGGTGGGTACCGTCAACGCCTCTACCAACGCCCCCACCGACGCCCCCATCGTGCTGGTGAAGGAAACCGGCAAGGGCCTGGCCGTGACCGTAGACTGCAACAGCCGCTACGTACATGCCGACCCCTATAAAGGTGCCATGATCGCCGTGGCCGAAGCTGCCCGCAACATCGTTGTCAGCGGTGGCCAGCCCCTGGGCGTGACCAACTGCCTGAACTTCGGCAACCCCTACAACCCCGAAGTGTACTACCAGTTCGTGAACGCCATCAAAGGCATGGGCGAAGCCTGCCGCAGGTTCGATACCCCCGTAACCGGCGGTAACGTGAGCTTCTACAACCAGAACCCCGACGGCCCGGTTTACCCGACCCCGACCATCGGCATGGTAGGCCTGGTAGACGACCTGGGCAAGACTATGAGCCTGAACTTCAAGGAAGAAGGCGAGGCCCTGTTCGTGGTCGGTAAGCTGCAAAACGACATCGGTTCCTCCGAATACCTGCACAAGGTGCGCGGCGTAGCGCTGTCCCCGGCTCCTTATTTCGAGATCGAGGAAGAGTTCCAGCTGCAGCAAAAAGTAAAAGAGCTGATCGGCGAGGGCGTCATCTCCGCGGCCCACGACGTTAGCGAAGGCGGCATTTTCGTTACCTTGCTGGAATCGGGCTTTACCAACGAGCTGGGCTTCCACATTACCCTGGCCGAAGGCCTGCGGAAGGATGCCTTCCTGTTCGGCGAGGCGCAAAGCCGGGTAGTGGTAGCTGTAAAACCCGAGAAAGTGGAAGCTTTCAAAAGGGTGCTCGGCGACTTCCCCGCTACCGACATCGGCGTGGTTTCCGATGGCAGCGTACGGGTGAACAACGAAGACTGGGGCGTGATCACCGACTGGAAAGACCGGTACGATACCGCCATTGAAAAGCTGCTGGCCCGGGAAGAATCCATGGAGGCCCTGAGCGCTTTATAATTTCAGAAAATTGGATTTGGGTGGATTCGACGGTTGCCTGGAAGGAAATCATTCCAGTAGGATCCGTCCGATTCACCCAAATTTTTTTAGATACCTTATTCTTGTAATTATGTCCAAGAAAATAGCTGTCATCGGTGGCGGGAACCTTGGTTCCGCCATTGTAGAAGGGTTGCTGAAAAGCGGTTTTTCGGCTCCTGAAGATATCATCGTTACCAAGCGGAACGTGGCCACCCTGGCTTCCCTGAAGGAAAAAGGCGTGTCCGTGATCAGCGACAACAACCAGGCCGTACGGGAGTCGGAGCTGGTGATCCTGGCCATCAAGCCCTTCCAGACCAAGGATGTGCTGGAGAGCATTGCTGCCGACCTGACGCCCCGCCACATCCTGGTGTCGGTGGTTACCGGCGTCTATATTAAAGACATGCACGAGGTGGTGAAGGCCGACCTGCCGCTGTTCCGGGCCATGCCCAATACGGCCATTGCCATCCAGGAAAGCATGACCTGCATCAGCTCGGCCTACGCTTCCGAAGAGCAGATCAACTATGTGCAGGGGCTGTTTGGTACAGTGGGCAAGGTGGCCCTGATTGACGAAAAGCTGATGGATGCGGCCACGGTGCTCGGCGCTTGCGGCACCGCTTACGCCATGCGCTACATCCGCGCCAACATCCAGGGAGGCATCGAAATCGGCTTCGACGCCGCCACCGCCCGCCTGATCGCCGCCCAGACGGTAAAAGGTGCCGCCGAGCTGCTGCTGCAGAAGGGCTCGCACCCCGAGCAGGAGATCGACAAGGTGACCACCCCCAAGGGCTGCACTATCGCCGGCCTCAACGAAATGGAGCACCAGGGCTTCAGCTCGTCCCTGATTAAAGGCATCTCGACCAGCTACAATAAGATCGTCAAGGGATAAAAAAAGCTGTTCTTTTTCCAGAACCACCGATCCGGAAACCGGGCCGGTGGTTTTTTTATGCTTTTTTTCATTTCGCACGGCGCCGCCATAAACAATTGTCTTTAAACAACAAACCGTTATTAACGGGATTTTGATTTTTCTCCCGGGCAAACAATTTGTAGCTTTGCACGACCTCACGGAGTTTTTGACAGTACATATCCGACGGTCTGAGGGTGAGTGGTATGAACAGCTCTGCCGAGCGAAGCATAATCCAACCGGTCCCCGACACAACAATAGCGTTTGAACCTGCCTTTAATTATTCTATAATAGAATAGGGCGGGTGCTTCAGGCGCTACATTTTTTTTAAGCACGATCGTATTGAAATTTTCATATTAACAAACCATACAAATGGCCAAGTATATTTTTGTTACCGGTGGGGTGACGTCTTCGTTGGGAAAAGGTATTATCGCCGCTTCTCTCGCCAAATTGCTGCAGGCAAGGGGCCTGCGCGCGACTATTCAGAAATTCGATCCCTACATCAACGTGGATCCCGGAACCCTCAACCCTTACGAGCACGGTGAGTGCTACGTAACCGAGGACGGAGCCGAAACAGACCTTGACCTCGGCCATTATGAGCGCTTCCTGAACATCTTTACCTCCCAGGCCAACAACGTAACTACCGGCCGCATTTACCAGCACGTGATCAACAAGGAGCGCGAAGGCGCCTTCCTCGGCAAGACCGTACAGGTGGTGCCCCACATCACCGACGAGATCAAAAGAAGAATGCTGCTGCTGGGTCAGAACGACGAGTACGACGTGGTGATTACCGAGCTCGGCGGAACGGTGGGCGACATTGAGTCCCTGCCCTACATCGAGGCGGTACGCCAGCTGCAATGGGAACTGCCCGAAGAAGACCTGATCGTGATGCACCTGACCCTGGTACCTTATTTAAAGGCCGCCAAAGAACTGAAAACCAAGCCCACACAGCACTCGGTAAAAATGCTGAGTGAGAGCGGCGTTTTCCCCGATATCATCGTTTGCCGCGCCGAAGAGCCGCTGAACGCCGACATCAAACGCAAGATCGCCCAGTTCTGCAATGTAAAGCCCGAAGCCGTGATCGAAGCCCAGGATGCGAGCACCATCTATGAAGTGCCCCTGCTGATGATGGAAGAGCAACTGGACCTGATCGTGCTGAAAAAGCTGAACATCACCAACTTCGGCGAGCCCGACCTGACCCGCTGGAAAGGTTTCCTCAGCAAGCTGAAAAACCCCAAGCAACGCCTCACCATCGGCCTGATCGGTAAGTACGTGGAACTGCAGGATGCTTACAAATCCATCCTGGAGGCCTTTGTACATGCCGGCGCCATCAACGAGGTGAAAGTGCAGGTAGAACCCATCCATTCCGAGTCGCTGACCGACGAGAACGTGGCCGAAAAGCTGGCCGACCTCGACGGCCTGCTGGTAGCCCCCGGCTTCGGCTTCCGCGGCATCGAAGGAAAGATCACCGCCGTACGCTATGCCCGTGAAAGCGGCCTGCCCTTCTTCGGCATTTGCCTGGGCATGCAGATGGCCGTCATAGAATTCGGCCGCAACGTGCTGGGCATCAAGGACGCCCATTCCACCGAAATGGAGCCCGATACCACCAACGCGGTGATCAATATGATGGAAGAGCAGAAAAGCATTACCACCAAGGGCGGCACCATGCGCCTGGGATCGTACCCCTGCGAGCTCCGCAGCGGCACCCTGGGCCACCACATCTACGGTGCCGGCCTGATCAGCGAGCGCCACCGCCACCGCTACGAGTTCAACAACGAATTCCTCGACCAGTACGAAAGAGCCGGCATGACGGCCAGCGGCCGCAACCCCGAGACCAACCTGGTGGAAGTGATCGAGATCCCCGACCACCCGTTCTTTATCGGCGTGCAATACCACCCCGAGCTGAAGAGCACGGTGGAGAACCCGCACCCCCTGTTCGTGCATTTCGTAGGCGCCGCCCGCCTGTACCACGAGCAACGTGCCGGCATCGAAAACCGCTTTGTTCAGAACGAAGTCGTCTAAGAAGCCCCGAGCTGAATGGGAGAGCCAGATAAACTACAAAAGTCTTTGAGACTTTTGTAGTTTATTGAGTTTACCGAAACGGCTTTTTACCATTATAAATGTTAAAACCCTTTTACAAAGCCAGCCGCCCTGCGGCTGGCTTTAAACTTACAGGCGGGAACTGGAAACTCCTGATTATCTTTGCGCACCTTTAAAAGGGTAAACAGCAGGCGGCCAAAACGAAGCTGCGCCCGGCAACGGAAATTTTCCTTGCAGTTCGTCTCTTCCCCGGCACACTGCCCGACCACCTTAAAACAAATCTCTACAGATGAATTTTGACCGTAATACCGTCATCGGTTTCGTGGCCATGGCCGTTTTATTTTTCGGCTATTTCTTTTATAACCAGCAAGGCCAGGCGGATGCTGCCCGGAAGCGGGCATATGACGACTCCGTAGCTCATGCCCGGCTCCCGAAAATCGATTCGGCCGCCTACCGGCTTGATTCGGCCCGGGCCGACTCCGCGACCCGCCTGGGCCAGGCCGGCGGCTTCCAGACCGCTGCCTTTGGCAACGAGCAAGTGGTAACCGTGGAAACCGACCTGATGAAGGTAGCCTTCACCAATAAAGGCGGCCAGCCGAAATGGGTGGAACTGAAAAATTTTAAAGCGCCGGACAGCACCAACGTCAAGCTGGCGGCCAGCGATTTCGACAAGATCAACTACGTCATCAATACGGCTCCCGGCAAGGCGACCGACATCACCAACTTTTATTTTACCGGCGGCCAGGTACAACGCCAGGCCGATGGTACCCAAACCATCACCTACCAGCTCCAGGGCGGCAACGGCACGGCCGTTACCCACCAGTTCGTGCTGAAGCCCAATAACTACATGCTCGATTTCGACCTGGGCCTCCAGGGTGCCAGCCAGCTCGTTACCGGCAATGCCCTGAATTTTTCCTGGCAGAATCAAGCCCTTCAGCTGCAGAAGGACCTCAGCTACGAGCGCCAGCAGTCGCAGATCAGCTACCGAGCGGAAGGCGATTACGACCACAGCAGCGCCATAGAAAGCGGCAACGAGGAGCTGGAAAAAGACGTCAACTGGGTGGGTATCAAGCAACAGTTCTTTAACACCACCTTTATTGCCAAGAACAACTTTTCTTCCGGTAAGATCAGCTGGGTAAGCCCCACTACCGGCAATGCCATCGTGCAATCTACGGCTACCCTGCAGCTGCAGCTGCCGGCGGCGGCCAATGCCAAGGTGCCCCTGGCCCTGTACTACGGCCCCACCGACTACAAGATCCTGAAGCAGTACGGCAATGATATGGAAGACATGGTCAACCTGGGCAGCGGCATGTTTGCCTTCGTAAAATACCTGAACCGCTGGATCGTGATCCCGGTCTTCGACTTCCTGCGGGGCTTTACGGCCAACTACGGCCTCGTGATCCTGCTGCTGACCCTGTTCATCCGCCTGCTGATCTCTCCGCTGACCTACACCAGCTACCTCAGCGGTGCCAAGATGAAGGCCCTGCGTCCCGAGATCGAGACCCTGAAAGCCAAGCATGGCGACGACCAGCAGGCCATGAGCATGGAGCAGATGCGCCTGTTCAAGGAAGCCGGCGTCAACCCCCTGGGCGGTTGTATCCCGGGCCTGCTGCAGATCCCCATCTTCTTTGCCCTGTACAACTTCTTTAACTCCAGCGTGGCGCTGCGCGGCCAGAGCTTCCTCTGGGCAAAGGACCTGTCGCAGTACGACTCCATCCTGGACCTGCCCTTTACCATTCCCCTGTATGGCGACCACGTGAGCCTGTTCACCCTGACGGCGATCATCACATCGTTCCTGATCTCGCTGTACAGCATGAGCATGACCCCCGACCAGAACAACCCCATGATGAAGTACATGCCGTACATTTTCCCCTTCATCCTGTTGTTCGTGTTCAACAAGCTGCCGGCCGGTCTTACCTGGTACTATACCGTGTCCAACCTGATTACGCTGGCGCTGCAGTTCGTGATCCAGAACTACATCATCAACCACGACAAGATCCTGGCGAAGATCGAAGAGAACCGCCGCAAGCCGAAGGTGAAATCCAAGTGGCAGGCAAAGATGGAGGAGTTGCAGGAGCAGCAGAAGCGCATGCAGGAAATGCAGAACAAAAACCGTTCGTAACGCCTTCCGCAAAAAATATAAAGCCCCGCTCCGGCGGGGTTTTTTTAATGAAGCAACTAATCGGGATATTTGAAGCGTCTAGTCTATAGTTAACGTGGTTATGAAAATAAAGATTACTATTCTGTTCTTTTTGCTGGCATTAGGCATCAACGGCTTTGGTCAAAAGAAGTTTTCCGAGGGAACCATCCATTACGACATTGTTATCAATACGGGCACCAGCAAGCCCCAGGCGGCCGATTTTTTCGACGGCGCCACCAGCACCGTTTACATCAAGGGGGCGAAGAGCCGGACCGAGATGGCTTCCTCGCTGGGCACACAGTCCACGATCATCGACGGGGCCCGGAACACCGTGGTGGTATTGAAGGAGTATGGCGACAAGAAATACCTGATCCAGATGTCGCCGGCCGACTGGAAGGACGCCAATAAGAAATACGAGGGGGTGACCTTCTCCTACCTGCCGGAAACCAAGGAGATCCAGGGATATGCCTGTAAGAAGGCCGTGGGCAAGTTGAGCGACGGCACCAATTTTACTGTTTGGTATGCCCCGGACCTGGTGCCGGAGAACAAGGACTTCCAGAGCGGCCACCAGTCGCTGCCGGGCCTGGCCATGCAGTACGAGGCGCTGATGGGGAATCTAAGCATCACCTATACCGTCTCTTCCATCTCGTTCAGCCCCGTGCCGGCCGCCCGCTTCGACCTCCCCAAAAGCGGCTACCGCATCATGTCCTATTCGGAAAGCAAGGGAGGAAAGTAGGTGGATTTCGGATTTCGGAACCCTTGATAGCAGAAAGCGTCTTATGTTTTGGAACGCCTTCTAAATCCAAAATATAGTAAATAAAAAGGCCCCCAAATAGGGGGCTTTATAATGTGTAAGCCAATTTCTTCTTTCAAGGGATCCGAAATCGGAAATCCGAAATTCCTACGGGGCTGGGTTGAACTTCACCCGGTCCAGCAATACCTTCTTTTTCATGGGCAGAATGTAGGTGGTATTCCCTTTTTGATAGGTGACTACCGTATTCAGCATGATAAACCGTTCGGAGGACGTGTTGCTGAGGATCTGGTTGCCCCGGTAATTGAACTGGGTCTTTAAGGAAAAATGTTTGGAGTTGGTGGAAGTATAGGTTTTCGGGAAAAAACAGGTTTTATTTTCGGCCTTCTTACCTCCATCCCCTAACGTGGCGAAAGAAGCTAAAGACACGGTAACAAGCGCTACAGTGGCTATTTTCTTTTTAATTAGGCAGTTTATGGTGGTGGTACTTTTCATTTGTTCAACAAAAGTAACATAAATATTAACATTTAGCCAACCTTTACCACCATTATCTTTTGCTATTTACCTACTTTTCGGCCAGATGGCCTTTTTGAAAGTTAATTCACGAAAAGTTGGTGTTTTTTTGGCTTAATAGTAAATTGAAGGAGAATTCTTAGATGACTACAGACCCATTTTACGATAGTGAACGCATTTACGAGTTACTCAAATTATATGAAGAAATTCGTACCGGGCAGAATACCGCCTTCCTGGAAGAAGAAGCCTTCGAGAAGATCATAGACTTTTTCGAGGAGCAGGAAGATATCGCCAAGGCCATGGAAGCGGCGGAGATCGCTGCCGAATACTTCCCCTTCTCGGCCGCCATCCTGTTCCGCAAGGCCGACCTGCTGCTGGCCACCCGCCGCTACCAGCAGGCCCTGGAGGTACTCCAGAAAGCCGAAATGCTCGACGCCACCGACATCAACCTTTATATCCTGCGCACCGACGCCTACCTGGCCCTGGACATGCAGGAAAAGGCCGTCGCCCTGCTGGAGGAAGCCATCCGCTACGTGGAAGGGGAGGAGAAGGTGGAGCTCCTGTTCGAGCTGGCCGACGTATACGACGACTACGAAGAGTTCGACAAGGTGTTCGACTGCCTGCTGCTGCTGCTGAAGGAAGATCCCACCAACGAGGAAGCCCTGTACAAGATCTGCTTCTGGACCGACTTCACCGGCCGCAACGAGGAAAGCATCCGCCTGCACCTGCAGATCATCGACGACCATCCCTATTGCGAGCTGGCCTGGTTCAACCTCGGAGCAGCCTACCAGGGACTGAAACTGTACGAAAAGGCCATCGACGCCTACCAGTATGTGCTGGTCATCGACGAGAAATTCGATTACGCCTACCGCAATATCGGTGATGCCTATATCCGGCTGCGCAAGTACAAAGAAGCCATCGAGGCCCTGGAAAAGGTGCTGGAGCTGTCCAAGCCCGAAGAAGTGATCTACGAGGCCATCGGCCATTGCTACGACCGCCTGCACAATTTCGCCCAGGCCCGCTTCCACTACCGCAAAGCCTCCCACCTCAACCCCGAGGACAGCAAGCTGCTGTACAAGATCGCCTGCACCTATTACAACGAGGCCAACTGGATCAATGCCGCCAAACAGCTGGAGACGGCCCTCCGCATCCACCGCCACCAGTACGAGTACAACCTGCTGATGGGGGAGTGCAAGCTCAATATGGGCATGATCAAGGAAGCCGTCCAGTACTTCTCCACGGTCGTACGCGTGAAGCCCAAAAAGCTGGGAGGCTGGGAAGCCTTGATCCGCTGCCTGTACCAGTCCGGTTTCTATGCCGAAGCCAGGCAGCAGGCCCTCACGGCCCTGAACGTCACCAACGGCAAGCCGCTGTTCATTTACTATTTAAGCGCCATCATGATTGCCATGGGCAAGTCCAAGGAGGCTATGCTGTACCTCGAGCAAGGACTGAAGGAGTCGCCCAAGACGGTCAAGAAATTCATAGCCCTGAATCCATCCGTGCTGCAAATCCAAAGCGTGGCCGATACCATCGCCCGCTACAAAAAAGGCAAACGCTGAGGGGTGTTACCCGTTTAGTAGCGGTACTTCCCTATTTTTGCCGGCAATTGGATAAATAGATTCAAACAAGCTATAAATGAATTTCAACCTTACGCAGATGCCCCAGAGGCACGCCAAGCCGCGTACTTCGGGGATCACCATGGTGATGGATAAAGGGCTGAGCATCAATGATGCGGAAAACTTTTTAAGTGTGGCCCATCCCCACATCGATATCGTGAAGCTCGGTTTTGGTACTTCCTTCGTTACCCCCAACCTGGAAAAGAAGCTGGAAGTGTACCGGTCCTATGATATTCCCGTTTATTTTGGCGGCACCCTGTTCGAAGCCTTCCTGGTGCGCAACCAGTTCGACGACTACCTGGCCATTTGTAAGGATTATGGAATTCAGTACATGGAAGTGAGCGATGGTTCCATTACCATCCCCCATACCGAAAAGTGCGGTTATATTGAAAAGATGACCAGGCACGGCATCGTCCTGAGCGAAGTGGGCAGCAAGGATGCCGCTCATATCATTCCCCCCTACAAATGGATCGAGCTGATGCGGGCCGAGCTGGATGCCGGCGCGGCCTATGTGATCGCCGAGGCCCGGGAGGGCGGCAACGTGGGCATCTACCGCGGCTCGGGTGAAGTGCGGGAAGGCCTGGTACAGGAGATCCTGACCCAGATCCCCGGCGAAAAAATCCTGTGGGAAGCCCCGCAAAAAGAACAGCAGCTGTACTTCATTGAATTACTGGGCTGCAACGTGAACCTGGGAAATATCGCCCCCTCCGAGGTGCTGTCCCTGGAAGCCATGCGGGTAGGCCTGCGCGGCGATACCTTCCACTTATTCCTGAATAATAAAGAAAGCGTGCAATGAGGGTATACGGACTGCTGGGGAAAACCCTGAAGCACTCGTTTTCCAAGGCCTATTTCACCCAGAAGTTCGAGGCGGAAGGTATCCCCGGCTGCCGGTACGAGAACTTCGAGCTGGCCTCCATGGACGAACTGCCCGAATTGATCCGGTCGGTTCCGGGCTTGCAGGGCCTGAACGTCACCATCCCGTATAAGGAGGCGGTGCTGCCGTTCCTGCACGGGCAGAATGATATCGTACAGGAGGTGAAGGCCTGCAACTGCATTAAGATCACCGACGGAAAGCTCCATGGCTACAATACCGATGTCATCGGTTTCCGGCAGTCGCTGGAGAAAAGCCTGGAGCCGCAGCATACCAGCGCCCTGGTGCTGGGAACGGGAGGGGCCGCCAAGGCCGTCCAGTACGCCCTGAAAAGCCTGGGCATCCGCTACCGGATGGTGTCGCGTTCGAAAGGGGAAAACACGATCACCTACAGCGAACTGACCCCGGAGCTGATCGGGGAACACCTGCTGGTGGTAAACACCTCGCCGCTCGGCATGTACCCGAACGTCAACGAAGCGCCGCCGCTTCCCTACGAAGCCCTGACGTCCCGCCACCTGCTCTACGACCTCATTTACAACCCCGAAAAGACCCTGTTCCTCCAAAAAGGCGAAGCGCAGGGCGCCCGAATCGCCAACGGAGCCGAAATGCTCCTGCTGCAAGCCGAGGAAAGCTGGAAGATCTGGAATTCCTATTAAGGAATTGGTTAATTGGTTAATTGGGATATTAGGAAGGGGGGAAGAATCCTTCAACGGTCAAGGCCCAATTAACCAATTAACTAATGAACCAATTCCTCAAAAAGTTTCAGGCGCCCCTTCAAGTCTTTCGCGAGCTTCCGCCGGTACGACGGCTATCTTGCGGGTTTCATAGTTAAAGCAAACCATGCCCGTCTTGCCCAGGGCTACCAGGGTTTCTTCCTCGTTCTTGACCAGCTTATAACACAGGTCGAAGCCGATGCGGGAAAAGTCGTTGGCCGCCACGTACACCTTCAGCGTATCGCCGTAAAATACCTCGCTTTTATATTCGATGGCCACGTCGTTCATGATGAGCGAAACCCCGGCAAAATCCAGCTCGGCCAGTTGAAAATGTTTTAGAAACTGCACCCGGGCTTCGTGCATCAGGCTGAGCACTGCGTCGTTGCCCAGGTGGCCGCCATAGTTCATGTCGGTGATGCGTACGGGGAGGATCGCAGAAAACGGAAATTGCTCCGGAACGGAGACCTTTATTCTCGCCATGTATCTCTATTGTTTGTTTTCCAGGGTTTTCAGCAGGTCCAGCACGCTGTTGACGCCGGCGGTCGCCACCACGTCGGAGGAGGCTACCCGTTGTTGCAGCAGCTCGATCTGCTGGCGGCAGTAAAAGTCCATTTCCGAGCAGGCAAACAGGTCGTACAGCTTTTTGGACACTTTTACGGCATAGCCCGTCGTACCGGCAACCATCATATAACGGCCGGAAGGGAGGGTGGCGGAAATGTCCTGGCCGGGCAGGGGCAGAGGGCTGTCTGCCTTGCCCATGGAAGGCTGGCGGTCGGTGGGAGCCGTTGCTTTCGCCAGGGGCGAAAAGGAAGGAGGAGCGTGGCGTTTGTCTGCGCCGGCCCTGGCGGTAACCAGCGGGGGCGGAGGCGTGGTTTGCGGTACCGGCGTTTGCTGCCGGCCGGCGGCCACAGCGGGTTCTTCGGAAGGCGGACGCAGCAGGAACAACAGGCCCAGGAGGGCGGCTATAAGCACCGCTGCAGCGGCCGGAAGGTATTGGGGAAAGCGACGGGGCTGGACTACGGAAGGGGCAGGGGCGGCGCCGTTTTCCTGGTCGAGCCGTGCCTTGATGTTTTCCCAAACCTGGGAGGAGGGGGGCTGCTGGTAATTGTGCAGCTTCCTGGACAGCAGGAATTCCGAGTCCTGCTCCAGGGCCGACTGGATCTTGTTCCAGGCGTGCTCCGGCGGGGGCACTTCGAAATTCAGCAGTTTATTTTGAATAGGGTTGCTCATGTTGTTACGGTACTTGTTTTCGTTGCTCAATATGCTTCCGGACCAGCTCCTGTAAGATCAGTTTCGCCCGGGACAGCTGCGATTTACTGGTACCTTCGTTGATGCCCAAAGCCTCGGCGATCTGCTTGTGGGTGTACCCTTCGACCACGTACATATTGAATACGGTGCGGTAGCCCGGTGCCAGTTGCTGGATCAGCTGGGTGATGTCCTTTTCCGCCAGGCTGTCCAGTACCGACAGGTACTTCCCTTCCATGGTATTTTCTTCCTGTTCCGTTATCGGCTGCAGGTAGGTCTTCCGCCTGAAATGCTCGATGGCCGTATTGACGAATACGCGGCGCACCCATCCCTCGAAGGAGCCTTCCTGCCGGTAGCTGCCGATCTTTTTAAAGACCTTGATGAAGCCTTCCTGCAGCATGTCTTCGGCCTCTTCCGTACTGCCTGCGTACCGCAGGCACACACCGTACATCCGGGGCGCGAAACGGGCATACAATTCGTATTGCATTTTCGGGTTACCCGCAATGCATCCTTCAATTAAGTCGGATTCGGCGATCATTTGGTTGCTTCCTGCACTCAATTACTGCGGATTTGTAGTGATGTGGTTCAAAAATGTTACCAGTTTGTCCATGGCCTTTTTCCGGTGGCTGTAGCGGTTTTTCTCCGCCAGGGTCATCTCGCCAAAGCTTTTTTCGGCCCCGTCCGGGATGAAAACGGCATCGTAGCCGAAGCCGCCGCTGCCGGAGGGTTCTGGGGTGATCCGCCCGGTACAGATGCCTTCGAAGCGGTATTCCTTGCCGTCCATTATTAAGAAGACAACCGTACGGAACCGGGCGCTGCGGTCGTCCTTATTTTCCAGTTCGCGGAGCAGTTTTTCAATGTTTTGCTGCGAAGAGGCTTCTTCGCCGGCATAGCGGGCGCTGCGGACGCCCGGGGCGCCGTCCAGGGCGGCCACTTCCAGGCCGGTATCTTCGCTGAAGCAGTTGGTCTGCGTCAGGCGGTAGATGGTGCGGGCCTTTTCGGCGGCGTTTTCTTCCAGGGTATCATGGGGTTCGGGGATATCCTGGATGATGCCGGCTTCCCGGAGCGAGGAAACGTCCAGGTCGGCGGGCAGCACGGCCTTCACTTCCTGCACCTTGTGGCCGTTGTTGGTGGCGAATATCAGTTTCATGTACGCGGTTTACAGGTTGAAGAGGGTTTTGAGGCACCCCCAGAGTTTTTGTTTGGTGGCTTTGTCCTTTTCGATCTCCTTCAGGGCCGGGGCCGCCAGGTAGGTGCAGCCGTCGAACTCCTGCAGCTGAAAGAAGGGGAAGTGGAAGGGTAGGTCCAGGGCGTCGGGAGCCAGTTCGAACAGGAGCATCGCCTTGCTCTGGAGTTCGCTGCGCAGGAACTCATAGGTCAGCGGGGCACCCGGGGGCAGCTGTACCAGGGCCACATCGGCCAGGGTGAGCTTGCAGGCGGCTAAAATATTCGTTAAAAAAGCCAGCTCGCTTTCCACCGGGAACACCTTCATTTCGTGGGGCACCACGATGGTGATCTGCTTTTTATTGCCGCCCAGGTAAGGCAGGGCAGGAGCGGGAGCGGCGGCGGCAGCGGTCTCAACCAACACATCCGGGTACAGGGCTGCAAGAAGTCCGGGATGCAGTTGTATATTATTTAAGCTCATTTGCGAAGGTTAGTAGCCTGTATTCTTAGCTTTTTTGTTTCTTTGTCGTGCTAAATTAATTATTATGTTGGGTACCATGGAAATTCCTGTTACAAAAGCTGAGCGAAGTAAACTGAAAGATCTCAACCTGGAAAATATATCTTTTGGAAGGTATTTTACCGACCATGTGCTGGAGGCGGACTACATAAACGGCGAATGGACGAACGTGGGCATCCGGCCTTACCACCCGCTGGTCATGGATCCCTCGGCCGCGGTGCTGCACTACGGTCAGGCCATTTTCGAAGGCATCAAAGCCTATAAGGATGAGAACGGCGATGCGTTTATTTTCCGCCCCCACGATAATTACAGCCGGTTCAATATTTCGGCGGCCCGCATGGAAATGCCTGCCGTTCCCGAAGAGATCTTCATGCAGGGCATGAAGCAGCTGGTGGCCCTGGAAAAGGACTGGATCCCCCGCAAGCCCGATTATTCGCTGTATATCCGTCCCTTTATGTTTGCCACCGACGAAATGATTGGGGTCAAGCCTTCGGACACCTATAAATTCATGATCCTGCTGAGCCCCACCGGCCCTTACTACAGCGCCCCCATGCGTATTTACGTGGAAGAGTTCTTCGTGCGGGCCGTCAGGGGCGGTATTGGCTATGCCAAGGCCGCCGGCAACTACGCCGCCTGCCTGCATCCCACCCAGGAAGCCAAGAAGAAAGGCTACGACCAGATCCTGTGGACCGACCCTGTCGAGCACAAGTACGTGCAGGAGATCGGCACCATGAACATTATCTTCATCATCGGCAACACCGCCGTGACGCCGGGCCTGGAGGAAGGCACCATCCTGAACGGGGTGACCCGCCAAAGCGTGCTGACCATCCTGAAAGAAATGGGCCTGGGCATCGAGGAGCGCCCCGTGAGCATCGACGAGATCATGGAGGCCTTCAGGGCCGGCCAGCTCCGCGAGGTGTTCGGTACCGGCACCGCCGCCACCGTATCGCCCATCAAGGAACTGCGCTACAAGGATTTCGTGATGCATTTCGACATCGACCAGTGGCAGGTGATGCCGGGCGTAAAGCAATGGCTCGACGACATCCGGTCCTGCAAAAAAGAAGACAAATACGGCTGGATGGTGAAGGTTTAATACGACTTTTTCCGCTGAAAATCCCAAAATCAAATCGATTTTGGGATTTTTATTTTGGATATTTGAAGCTATCCTTTACCTTTGCCCTCCCAAAAACAAAAGGTTAATAATGCCTACTATACAGCAATTAGTACGTAAAGGAAGAGAGATTATCCGGGCAAAGAGTAAATCCAGGGCCCTGGACAGCTGTCCCCAGCGCCGTGGTGTGTGTACCCGGGTGTATACCACAACCCCCAAGAAACCCAACTCCGCCCTCCGTAAGGTAGCGAAGGTGCGTCTGACCAACAAAGTAGAGGTGATCGCCTACATTCCG
>NZ_JBBBEI010000002.1:173959-511929 GCF_037132455.1 Huijunlia imazamoxiresistens
AAGAGCCGCTCCAAATACGGTACGAAGAAAGAAAAGCCGGGTGCTAAAGGCGCTCCCGCTAAAGGTAAAAAATAAGATAAGGTCTCGCCCCCGGGTATAATATTCCTTTATACACAGGGCCGGCCACTTAATAAGTAAACAAAAATAAGCGCCGCAAGAGAAGGTTTTGCAGGAAGGCCCCGGTGGTTCCCTGCCGGTCCATTCCGTTAAGATCTTTTCCGCTGCGGATATAAATTCAGTGATACAATGAGGAAATCACAAGCAAAAAAACTCCCGCTGGCTCCAGACCCTCGTTTTAACGATAAGCTGGTGACCCGTTTTGTGAACAATATCATGTGGCAGGGTAAGAAAAGCATTGCCTATGATATTTTCTACAACGCTCTGGAAAGAGTAGCGAAGACAACCGGCGAAGACGGTTATGAAATTTGGAAAAAAGCCCTGTCGAACGTAACGCCTGCCGTAGAAGTACGCAGCCGTCGTATCGGTGGCGCTACCTTCCAGATCCCTTCGGAAGTACGTCCCGACCGTAAAATCTCCCTGAGCATGAAGTGGCTGATCCGTTACAGCCGCGAGCGCAATGGTCGCAGCATGGCCGACAAGCTGGCCAACGAAATCGTTGCCGCCAGCAAAGGTGAAGGTGCCGCTTTCAAAAAGAAAGAAGATACCCACCGTATGGCCGAGGCCAACAAGGCGTTTGCTCACTTTAAGGTGTAACTTTTTGTTGACAATTCAGTATAAAGAAATCCCACTTACCGGTGGGATTTTTTTATGCCCGGGCGAACTAAAGCCTGTTCATAAAAAAAACCATCCTGCAGCACAGGATGGTTTTTTTATGGATACTGCGGGGGCAGTGGTCTTAATCGTTATCCTCGTCTTCGCCGGAAGCGGGGCCCGATGTGTCTTCACCTTTTTCGCTTTCGCCGGCAGCGCCGGTTTCAGGGAAATGGTCGACAGGGGAGGGAGCGTTCTCCGGGGTTTCGTTCCCGGTAGTGCTGTCCGTTCCTTCCAGCAGGGGCGTCGATTCCAGGGCTGATTTCGTTTCTTCGGATTTGGCGCGGCCTCTTTTGGAAGCGGATTTCACCTTCCCGGGAGCAGCGGCGGCGCGGCCTTTGATGCCGGCGCTCTTAGCGGCCGATTTTACCGGGGCGGCGCTCTTCACGCCACCCTTGGCGGCGTTGCCGGCACGGCCCGGGGCGATGCCCTTGGTCGTGGTCTTGGTAGGGGCGGCGCTCTTAACGGCGGCGGCCTTAACGCCCTTGGTAGCGGACTTGGCGGCCTTGACGCCTTTTAAGGGGCTTTTGGCGGCCTTGGCAGCGCCTTTGATGCCTTTGGCGGCTTTAGGGGCGGCTCCTTTGATCGCGCCTTTGGAAGCGCCTTTCACCGCAGCTTTCACGGCACCCTTATGGGCACCTTTTACCGCACCTTTCACAGCGCTTTTAGCGGCACCTTTCACCGCACCTTTAACGGCACTCTTGGCGGCACCCTTGACGGCGCCTTTATTGGCTCCTTTTACAGCCCCTTTCACGGCACTTTTGGCGGCGCCTTTCACGGCTTTTTTCGGAGCGGCCTTGGCGGCGCCCCTGGCAGGAGCGGCGGCACCGCGGCCGGTGCTTTTAGCGGTACCGATGCCTTTGGCTCCGCCGCGGGCTGCGGTCTTGGTAACGCCTCCACGGCCTCCGGCGCTTTTGGTGGCGGCTTTAGCGGCCACGGCCTTGCCTTTGGCGGCTTTACCAGCACTTTTGATGGCTCCTTTGGCGGCTCCCTTGATGGCGCCTTTCACGGCTCCTTTGGAAGCGCCTTTCGGGGCTGCGGCCTTCGCGCCTTTGGCGGCTTTCACGCCGGTTGCACGGCCGGCGCTTTTCGCAGCGGCCTTGGGGGCGCTTTTAGCGGCTTTTGCAGCTCCTTTTACAGCTCCTTTCGCCGCCTTGGTGCCGGCAGCACCTTTGGGGGCAGCTTTTTTGACGGCAGCCTTTTTAACTGATTTTGCCATTTTAATGGGTTTTTTGTGAATTAATGGGTTTTGAAGTAAGGGTTACTTTTGTGTATGAAAATTACAACGTTAACACCATTTACAAAAACTATGCGAACACAGTTATACACATTGTCAATAAAAATTAGTATGAAATAGCCCAAAACCCCCATGGCATTTAACAAACAAACAATAAATGCCGAAAAAAAATGCTTTCTATTTCCTTACCTTTGCGAACTCGTTTTCGTGAATTGGAATGCGGTTGAGCAACCGGGGAATAGAAAGGTGAGGAAAACCCTTCCGGATCACGGCAAAAAAAACAAACTATATCAATTCAATCATCATGGCAGACTTGAGATTTCAACGCAACTTTGGTATCGCCGCCCACATCGATGCCGGCAAAACCACCACTACCGAGCGTATTTTGCGCTACACGGGTATGATCCACAAAATAGGTGAAGTACACGAAGGTGCTGCCACCACAGACTGGATGGAGCAGGAAAAAGAAAGAGGTATCACCATTACTTCTGCCGCCGTAAGCTGCCAGTGGAACTTTCCTACCGTAAAAGGAACGGCTGATGCCAATACCAAAAAATATTATTTCAACATCATTGATACTCCGGGCCACGTGGACTTTACCGTAGAGGTGGAGCGTTCCATGCGCGTACTGGACGGTCTGATCGCCCTGTTCTCTGCCGTTGATGGCGTGGAACCCCAATCCGAAACCGTTTGGCGCCAGGCCAACCGCTACCGCGTTCCCCGTATCGGTTTCGTCAACAAAATGGACCGCCAGGGTGCCGACTTCCTGATGGTGGTCAACCAGGTGCGCGACATGCTGGGTGCCAAAGCCGTTCCCCTGCAGCTGCCCATCGGTGCTGAAGACGATTTCAAAGGCGTGGTGGACCTGATCACCATGAAAGGGATTGTATGGCACATGGAAACCGAAGGCATGACCTTCGACAACATCCCCGTGCCCGAGGATATGAAAGAAGACGTGGAATACTGGAGAGCCCAGCTGATCGAAGCCGTTGCCGAATACGACGACAAGCTGCTGGAGAAATTCTTCGACGATCCGTCCTCTATCTCTGAAGCCGAAGTACACGAAGCCATCCGTAAAGCCACCATCGACCTGAGCATTGTGCCGATGATGTGCGGTTCCTCCTTCAAAAACAAAGGCGTGCAGACTGCCCTGGATGCCGTTTGCCGTTACCTGCCTTCTCCCGTGGACATCGACGCCATCGTAGGTACCGATCCCAACACCGGCGAAGAACTGGTGCGCAAGCCCGATGCAAAAGAACCCTTCGCGGCCCTGGCCTTCAAGATCATGACCGATCCTTTCGTAGGTCGTCTGGCCTTCTTCCGGGCTTATTCCGGTCACCTGGATGCCGGTTCCTACGTGCTGAACGTACGCAGCGGCAAGAAAGAGCGGATCTCCCGGATCATGAAAATGTTCGCCAACAA
Source organism: Huijunlia imazamoxiresistens (assembly GCF_037132455.1). Taxonomy (NCBI): domain Bacteria; kingdom Pseudomonadati; phylum Bacteroidota; class Chitinophagia; order Chitinophagales; family Chitinophagaceae; genus Huijunlia; species Huijunlia imazamoxiresistens. The sequence continues at coordinate 177,390 of NZ_JBBBEI010000002.1, forward strand.
GCAAAACCCCATCGACTTCATCGAAGCCGGTGATATCGGTGCCGCCGTTGGTTTCAAGGAAATCAAAACCGGTGATACCCTTTGCGACGAAAACCACCCCATCGTTCTGGAAAACATGTTCATTCCCGAGCCGGTGATCTCCGTAGCCGTTGAGCCCAAGACGCAGGCCGACGTGGATAAAATGGGTATGGCCATCGCCAAGCTGGTAGAAGAAGATCCCACGCTGCGTGTACGCACCGACGAAGAGACCGGCCAAACCATCCTGAGCGGTATGGGTGAGCTGCACCTCGAGATCATCATCGACCGGATGCGCCGCGAATTCAAAGTAGAAGTAAACCAGGGCGCTCCCCAGGTAGCTTATAAAGAAGCCTTCCAGAACACTGTAGAACACCGCGAAGTGCTGAAGAAGCAGTCGGGTGGTCGCGGTAAGTTCGCCGACATCATCTTCGAACTGGGTCCCATCGACGCCGAGTTCAAAGAGAAGAACCCGGATGAGAACTACCAGTTCGTGAACGACATCTTCGGTGGTTCTATCCCCCGCGAATTCGTTCCGGCTATCCAGAAAGGTTTCCAATCGGCCATGACCACAGGTGTGCTGGCTTCTTACCCCGTAGACAACCTGAAGATCCGCGTATACGACGGTAGCTTCCACGCGGTTGACTCCGACTCCATGTCCTTCGAGCTTTGCGCCAAGCAAGGTTTCCGGGAGGCCGCCCGCAAAGCCAAGCCGGTGCTGCTGGAGCCCATCATGAAGGTAGAAGTAATCACCCCCGACCAATACATGGGTGATGTAACCGGTGACCTGAACCGTCGTCGTGGTATGATGGAAGGTATGGACACCCGTGCCGGCGCCCAGGTGATCAAAGCCAAGGTTCCGCTGAGCGAAATGTTCGGTTATGTAACCCAGCTGCGCTCGCTGTCTTCCGGCCGTGCCTCCTCTACCATGGAGTTCTCGCACTACGCCCCCGCTCCGAACAACATCGCTGAAGAAGTGATCGCCAAGAGCAAGGGGAAAGTAAGCGCTTCCTAAGGCAACTTTTTCCAATAGATCAAAAGCCCTCCCGCTTCAGCGGGAGGGCTTTTTCGTGCAGCACCTCCCGGAAATTATCCATAAAGCACCGTCCTTCCGTTAGCGTGGCACCAAACTTGCTAACTCAGCAGTAAAATTTAACTGATCTATGACCACCAGACGTTTCAGCGCAGTTTTTATGACTGTTTTGGCTTTGTTCCTGTTTGCCTGTTCGAAAAAGGATGCTTCCAGCACCGGCACCGAGAAACCCCGCCTGCAGGTATACCTGACAGACGATCCGGGCGATTACGAAGGCGTTTATATCGACGTGCAGGACATCCGCATCAACTATACCACCGATTCCACCAACGGCTGGCAAAGCCTGCCGGGGGTGAAAAAGACCACCTACAACCTGCTGACCCTTACCAATGACAAGGATACGCTGCTGGCGGATGCCGAACTGAACACCGGCAGGGTAGAGCAGATCCGCCTGATTCTGGGCACCGAGAACTATGTAAAGGTGAACGGCCAGATGATCAAGATGGAAACCCCCAGCGCCCAGCAATCCGGCCTTAAGCTGAACATCCACCAGGAAATCAAGGAAGGCATTCTTTATAAAGTGCTGCTGGACTTCGACGTGGCCAAATCGGTAAAAGAAACCGGCAATAAGAAGTATATGCTGAAGCCGACCATCCGCACCGTCCTGGAAGCCATCGGTGGCAGCGTAAAAGGCTATGTAAAGCCTGCTACCTTCCCCACCGCCGTCCTGGTGATCAAGGGATCGGATACCGTTGCCAGCACCTATACGAACAATGGTGGCTATACGCTGAAAGGCCTCGGAGCAGGTACCTACGACTTCCACTTCCTGCCCACAGACACCGCTTATAAGAAGGCTGTGAAAAATAGCGTAGGCATCCAGGTGAATACCATCACCACCGTGGATACCGTGACGTTAGTAAAATAGGCATTAGCAATTCCTCATAATTTCAGGCCGTTCCGTTCCCGGAACGGCTTTTTCTTTATTAGGCCTCTTCAGAGGTAACAACAGTGACAGGCTGGGTAGTTTTCAGGGGATCGTTAAAGACGAACCAGGCGCCCCAGACACAGCTGAGCAGGTTGCACAGGAAAAACAGCAGGCTAATGGTAACGCCCAGCTCGGGGGCCAGGTGGAAATATTTAGCGCCTTCGGCAAATACCAGCTCGCGGGTACCCAGGCCGCCGCCCATGGATACAGGGAACACGGCCACTACCGAGGCCAGCAGGAAAATAAACAGCCATTGCGGCTGCAGGGGCAGGCCCAGGCTGGCCAGGATCAGGTACACACAGCCCACCTGGATGCCCTGTACCACAAGGCCCCAGAACAGGGTGGGGAAGAAGCCCGGCAGAAAGTCTTTGAAGAAAAAGCGGATGCCCCCGTAAAAGGCGCCCACGGCCAGCAGGGAGCCGGCAATCAGAAAGGTATCGACAAGCGCATTATCGAGCACGATGACGCCATAAATCGCCAGAATGGCGCCGAGGCCCAGCAGGCCGCTGAAGCGGTCGAGTAATACGGCCGAAGAGGTCTTTTTCAGGGGCGCCTGCCGCTTCCGGTTCAGCAGGATCACCTTGTAGGCGTCGCCGCCGATCGAACCGGGCAGGAAGAGGTTGTAAAACATCCCCAGCCAGTAGAGCTTGAGGTTTTCCCATTCGGGCAGCCGGAGGTTGATGTTGCGCAGGTAGATATTGAGGCGGAAGGAAGAAACGACCTTGGAAAGGGTGTACAACAGCACGGCGCCGGCCAGCAGCCACCAGTTGGCCTTCAGCAGGGCGTGGAAGGTATGCTGGAAGTCGATCTTGGTGGACATGTACCAAAAGCAGAGGAGGGTGACGGCGATCTTCAGAAACAGCGTCAGGGCTTTCCTGACGGGGGAGGGGGGCGTATCGGGAATGGCGGACATGGCAGGAAGAAGCGGGGCTAAAACCCCCAAGGTAAGGCAGCGGACCCCAAGGAAGCGGCCTTTAAAATAGTTTTAACACCTTCTTAAAGATTCTGATGAAAAAAGACCCCGAAAACTTTGCAGAATCGTGATCATCCCCATACCTTTGCACTCCCATTCGAAAAAGTGGATTAGCTCTTATGTCACAGAGAATCAGAATAAAATTGCAGTCTTACGACCACAACCTGGTGGATAAATCGGCCGAGAAAATTGTAAAGACTGTACGCAGCACAGGTGCAGTTGTAACAGGTCCTATTCCTCTGCCCACGCGTAAAAAGATCTTTACCGTATTGCGTTCACCGCACGTTAACAAGAAAAGCCGTGAACAATTTCAGTTGGCAACGCACAAGCGTTTGCTGGACATTTACACCTCTTCTTCCAGAACTGTAGATGCGCTGTCGAAGCTGGATCTGCCCTCTGGCGTGGAAGTGGAAATCAAAGCCTGATGATTCCCTGCCACGATCGTGGAAGTGAATGAAGGTTTTTTCAATTTTTCGTCATCTCTCAATTGCCCGGTACGTTGCCGGGTCAAGAAAAGAGCTCTGAGTTTTAAAAATCCTCAGCCAATTTAAAAGCTGGGGTTACATATAAACAAGCCCTTCGAGGTTTGTTTGTCGCCGGTACTTCCCCAGTCTCGTCCAGCCGCAAGGGCCGGACGGGGCGCCTCGGGAAAAGGTCGGCGATGAACCAGGATTGAAGTCCCGCCCCTGTGCGGGAATGTCTTGTACAACCTTGCGGGGAAAAACCGTAAGAAAATGAAAGGAATCATTGGTAAAAAAATCGGGATGACCAGCATCTTCGATGCGGGCGGAAAGCAAGTTGCCTGCACCATTATCGAAGCTGGTCCCTGTGTTGTAACACAGGTCAAAACACAGGAGACAGATGGCTACACTGCCATCCAGGTAGCATTCGGCGACAAGAAAGAAAGCCGTACCACTCTCGCAGAGAAAAATCACTTCGCTAAGGCCAATACAGCCGCCAAAAAATTCGTCAAAGAATTCAGAAATTATTCCGAGGAGAAAGCCCTTGGTGACACTATTTCCGTAGACATTTTCGCTGAAGGCGAGAAAGTGGAAGTAGTAGGCACCTCTAAAGGAAAAGGCTTCCAGGGTGTTGTGAAACGCCATGGCTTTTCCGGTGTAGGCGAAGCTTCTCACGGTCAGCACGACCGTCAAAGGGCCCCCGGTTCCGTGGGCGGTTCCTCTTACCCCAGCCGTGTATTCAAAGGAATGCGCATGGCCGGTCGTATGGGTACCGATCGCGTGAAGGTGAAGGGCCTTAAGGTCGTTAAGATCTTCCCTGAGAAAAACTACATTTTGGTAAGTGGTTCTGTTCCGGGCCACAATGGTTCAATCGTTTTAATCCAGAAGTAACATGCAAGTAGAAGTAGTAAACATACAAGGACAAAAAACAGGTAGAACTGTTGAGCTTCCTGAAGAAATCTTCGGCATTGAGCCGAACGACCACGCCATTTACCTGGCTGTTAAGCAATACTTGGCTGCCCAGCGTCAGGGAACGCACAAGGTGAAAACCCGTGCGGAAGTGAAAGGTGCCAGCCGCAAGCTGCACCGTCAAAAAGGTACCGGCGGCTCCCGTAAGGGCAACATCCGCAACCCCCTGTACAAAGGTGGTGGTACCATCTTCGGCCCCAAACCCCACACCTACCACATTAAACTGAACCGTAAGGTGAAGGACCTGGCGAAAATCTCCGCCCTGTCGTACAAGGCGAAAGAAAACGCCATCGTGATCGTGGAAGACATCACCCTGGACGCCCCCAAGACCAAGACCATCGTGGGTATCCTCAGCGCCGTAGACGTGGCCGCCAAGAAAACCCTCTTCATCACTCCCGAGCAAAATACCAACGTGTACCGCAGCATCCGCAACGTACCCAACGTACTGGGCGTGATCCTGAGCGATATCAATACCTACGACATCGTGAACAGCGAAGTGCTGGTGTTGACCGAAAGCGCCGCAAAGATTTTTGCAAGTGACGAGGCTGAAGTAGCCGCTTAATGATAACCTTTTAAAAGCTGATTCAGATGAAACTCTCTGAAGTATTGATAAAGCCCATTTTAACCGAGAAAGCCAACGCCCAGCAGGAAAAACTGCGCCGCTACGCTTTCAAGGTAGCCCGTACTGCCAACAAGCTGGAAATCAAAAAGGCTGTTGAAGCTTTCTACGGCGTGAACATCATCGACGTGAACACTTCGGTGATCCCCGGCAAAAACAAAACCCGCTACACCAAGAAAGGTTTTGTAAAAGGCCAGAAGGCTGCTTACAAAAAAGCCCTGGTAACGGTAGCCGAAGGCGAAACCATCGACCTGTACACCAACATTTAATCCTTGATTCCCCGGAAGTAAGGAAGCTTTTTAAAAATATGGTTGCAAGAACCGAAAAGTCTTGAAAATTATATGGCATTAAAGAAATACAAACCGATTACAGCCGGTACTCGTTGGAGAATCGGTAATGCATACGCAGAAGTTACCACCAATGTTCCCGAGAAGTCGTTGGTTGAATTCAACAAAGGAAGCGGTGGACGTAACTCGTCCGGTCGCCGTTCCATGCGTTACATCGGCGGCGGTAACAAGAACATGTACCGTATCATCGATTTCAAACGCGACAAGAAAGAGATCCCCGCTACTGTAGCGACCATTGAATACGATCCGAACCGTTCGGCGTTCATTGCCCTGCTGCACTATGTGGATGGCGAAAAGCGCTACATCATCGCCCCCCAGGGTCTGCAGGTGGGCGCCAAAATCATCAGCGGCGACGCGGTAGCTCCCGAACTGGGAAATGCCCTGCAGCTGAAGAACATGCCCCTGGGTACCGTGGTGCACAACATCGAAATGCAGCCGGGACAGGGTGGCAAGATCGCCCGCTCCGCCGGTGCTTCCGCCCAGCTTTCCAGCAAGGAAGAAAAATACGCCGTGCTGAAAATGCCGAGCGGCGAGCTGCGCAAAGTACTCATCAACTGCTACGCTACCGTGGGTGTGGCCTCCAACAGCGACCACAGCCTGGAATCGAAAGGTAAGGCCGGCCGCAACCGTTGGAAAGGCATCAAGCCCCGTAACCGTGGTGTCGCCATGAACCCTGTCGATCACCCGATGGGTGGTGGTGAAGGTAAGGCTTCCGGTGGTCAGCCTCGCAGCAGAACCGGTAAGTACTCCCGCGGTCTGAAGACCCGCACCAAGGGTAAAGGCAGCGACAAGCTGATTATCCAGCGCAAGAACGGAAAGAAACTGGCTAAATAAATTGATAAGAGATAAAGAGGGAAAAGAGGTAAAGAGCAGTTTACTCTTTTACTCTTTCTCCTCTTTTAGCTCTTAGAATCTTAATTGTAAATCGTAAATCGTAAATATCAATGGCTCGTTCGATTAAAAAAGGTCCTTATGTAGCAGCTCACCTGGAAGACAAAGTGGTTGCTATCAACGAGGGTAAAAACAAAAAAGGTGTGATTAAAACATGGAGCCGCCGTTCAACCATTACACCTGACTTTGTAGGCCACACCTTCGCTGTGCACAACGGGAACAAGTTCATCCCCGTTTATGTGACAGAGTTCATGGTGGGTCATAAATTAGGTGAATTTGCACCTACCCGCAACTTCAAAGGACATTCAAGCAAAAAAGGTTAAGAGTGTTGATGGCAAAAGGTTGAGCGTTTATCGCTAAATAAACCGAAAGCCAAAAGCCAAAAACAAGAAACATAATACAATGGAAGCAGTAGCTAAACTGAATAATTATCCTACATCACCACGCAAGATGCGCTTACTGGCCGATTTGATCCGTGGTATGCAAGTAGAAAAGGCACTGGCTGTTCTGGAGCACAACCCCAAGCACCCTGCCGTGCCGATGCGTAAACTGGTGCTGAGCGCCATCAGCAACTGGAAACAGAAGAACGAAGGCGGCGACGAAGGCCAGCTGTTTGTTAAGACCGTGTTCGTAGACGGCGCCAAAACCCTGAAACGTATGCGCCCCGCCCCCCAGGGCCGTGGTTACCGTGTACGCAAAAGAAGCAATCACGTAACCGTAATTGTGGACGCAAAACCTTAATAAAAAACTTATAAAGTATAACCAATAAACATGGGTCAGAAAGCAAATCCTATTGGTAACAGGTTAGGGATCATCAGGGGATGGGAATCGAACTGGTATGGCAGCAAAAAAGATTTTGCTCCCAAACTGATCGAGGACAACAAAATCCGCACATACCTGAATGCCCGGATCAACAAAGGTGGTATTTCAAAGATCGTTATTGAAAGAACCCTGGGTAAATTAATCATCACCATACATACTTCCAAGCCTGGTATCATCATCGGTAAAGGCGGTAACGAAGTAGACCGTATCAAGGAAGAGCTGAAGAAGCTTACCGGCAAGGACGATGTGCAGATCAACATCCTGGAGATCCGCCGCCCCGAACTGGATGCCAACATCGTAGGCGACACCATCGCCCGCCAGATTGAAAACCGCATCAACTACAAGCGCGCCATTAAAATGGCCATCGCCTCCGCACTGCGTATGGGCGCCGAAGGGATCAAGATCAAGGTGAGCGGCCGTCTGGGCGGCGCCGAGATCGCCCGTACCGAAGAAATCAAGCAAGGCCGTACGCCCCTGCATACCTTCCGTATGGACATCGACTACGCCAACGTATTCGCCCTGACCGTTTACGGTAAGATCGGTATCAAAGTATGGATCTGTAAAGGTGAAGTACTGGCCAAGCGCGACCTGAACCCCAACCTGATCGGTGATGCCAAGGGCGGCGTAAGCGACCGTCGCGGCGACCGCAGAGAAGGTGGTGGCGACAGAAGAGACCGCCGGGAAGGTGGCCGTGATTTCGGCCGTGGCCGTGGCGGCAGAGGTCAGCACCAATAATCGAAAACAGCAATCATTCAACCATCCTGGCCGGCATGGAAGGGAAACCGGAAATGACCCGCCAAAAACAATAAACTTATCATGTTACAGCCGAAAAGAACAAAGCACAGAAAGGTGCAGAAGGGTCGCATGAAAGGCGACGCTAAAAGAGGAACCACCATTTCCTTCGGTTCCTATGCTCTGAAAGCTTTGGATAGCCATTGGATCACCGACCGTCAGATCGAAGCCGCCCGTCAGGCCCTTACCCGCCACATGAAACGGGAAGGTAACGTTTGGATCCGCATTTTCCCCGATAAGCCCATCACCAACAAGCCTGCAGAGGTACGTATGGGTAAGGGTAAAGGTAACCTGGAGTACTGGGCTGCCGTGGTGCAACCCGGCCGCATCATTTTTGAAATTGACGGCGTTACGGAAGAAGTGGCCAAAGGCGCTTTGGAACTGGCCGCAGGAAAATTACCTATCAACTGCAAATTCGTTAAGCGTCGCGACCTGATCACCGCTTAATGAGGCCTGCTGGCCGATTTTAACCCCTCGGCCGGCAAAAGGTATTGTAATTTCCCATTGTCGAATCGTCAAATTAAATAAAATGTCCAAGTCAGTAGATTTCAAAAAAAGCATCCAGGCTTTGAGCGCGGAAGACCTTACCGCCCGCATCAGCGAAGACGAACTGCGTCTGAAGAAGCTGGAATTCGCCCACGCCCTGACCCCGCTGGAAAACCCGATGAGCATTCGTAACCTCCGCCGGGAACTGGCACGTCTGAAAACCGAATTAAAGAAAAAGCAGTTAAGCGCTTAATTCGCCTTGAGCTACGGGCCCTGCCGGGGCCTCTTATAAAAATTGTTAGAAATGCTATCGGCTTAAAGCACGCAGCTCGAAGCTCATAGCCCCAAAGCTTAAAATAATGGCTGAAGTAACTAGAAACTTAAGAAAAACAAGAATTGGTGTGGTAACCAGCAACAAGATGACCAAAACCATCACCGTTGCTGTGGAACGTAAGGTGAAGCACCCCATCTACGGAAAATTCGTAAAGAAAACCACCAAGTTCCATGCGCACGACGAGAAAGACGAGTGCAGCATCGGCGACGTTGTCCGCATCATGGAAACCCGCCCTTTGAGCAAAACCAAACGGTGGCGCTTAGTAGAGGTGATCGAAAAAGTTAAATAAGTAAACATATTTCTGATTTGGGATTTGGGATTTGGAATTTGAATGCCCCTTTAAGGATCATTTCCATCTTCAAATTTCAAATGTCAACTGTCAAATTTCAAACTGAAACAAGATGATCCAGCAAGAATCCCGTTTGAATGTAGCGGATAACAGCGGTGCCAAAGAAGTGCTTTGTATCCGTGTACTGGGTAATAGCGGACAGCGTTACGCAGGTGTAGGCGACAAAATCGTCGTATCCGTAAAAGATGCTATTCCCGCCGGCGGTATCAAAAAAGGTACTGTGGCCAAAGCGGTAATCGTACGTACAACCCACAAGCTCCGTCGTAAAGATGGCTCTTACATCCGCTTCGATGACAATGCCGTAGTAATTCTGAATGCGGCCGACGAACCCCGCGGTACCCGTATCTTCGGACCCGTTGCCCGGGAACTTCGCGATAAAGGCTACATGAAGATCATTTCTCTGGCCCCCGAAGTTTTATAAGTCGTCCAAAGCGATTAATCTAATTCGATAACAAAAACAAAACAGTCCGCGTAGCGGATATGGTTATGAAAACAAGATTCAAACCAAAATACAATATCAGGAAAGGCGACACGGTGGTTGTTATCGCCGGCGATGACAAAGACGCAAAGAAGCCCCGCCTGGTAAAAGAAGTATTGGTGGAAAAAGGCAAAGTGGTGGTTGAAGGTGTCAACATCATCACCAAGCACACCAAACCTTCCGCCACCAACACCAAGGGCGGCATCGTGAAAAAAGAAGCCCCCATCCACATCAGCAACATCATGCTGTGGGACGGCACACAAGCCACCAAGGTGAAAAAACAAAAGCAGGAAGGCAAAACCATTCGTATATCTAAAAAATCCGGGGAGGCAATCAAGTAATGGCAAACGCAACATATACTCCGAGGCTGAAAGGCAAATACCAGCAGGATGTGATCCCCGCTCTGATGAAGCGGTTCCAGTACAAATCCATCATGCAGGTTCCCAAACTGGAAAAGATCTCCATCAACCGTGGCGTGAACGGCGCGGTAACCGACAAGAAGCTGGTGGACATCGCCCTGGAAGAGCTGACCATCATCAGCGGCCAGAAAGCGGTGGCAACGATGTCTAAAAAAGACATCTCCAACTTCAAGCTCCGTAAAAACATGCCCATCGGCGCCCGTGTCACCCTGCGTGGCGAAAAGATGTATGAATTCCTGGACCGTCTGATCGCCGTGGCCCTGCCCCGCGTTCGTGACTTCAAAGGCATCAACGAAAAGTCTTTCGACGGCCGTGGCAACTACACCATGGGTGTTACCGAGCAGATCATCTTCCCGGAGATCGACATCGACAAGGTGAACAAGATCACCGGTCTGGACATCTCCTTCGTAACTTCCGCCGGTACCGACGAAGAAGCCTACGAACTGCTGAAAGAACTGGGTATGCCCTTTAAAAACGTTAAAAAGTAACCACCGTTTAAGCGGTGTCTTCGAAAGAAGGCCTTCTTAAATATAAATTCTAGCAACTACTATGGCTAAAGAATCAGTAAAAGCCCGCCAGCGTAAAAGAGAGAAACTGGTTGCCCAATTCGCCGAGAAAAGAGAAGCCCTGAAGGCTGCCGGTGACTGGAAAGCCCTGGACGAACTGCCCCGCAACGCTTCTCCCGTACGTCTGAAGAACCGTTGCCAGCTCTCCGGCCGTCCCCGCGGTTATGTGCGCTACTTCGGTATCTCCCGTGTAGCCCTGCGCGACATGGCCCTGAACGGCAAGATCCCCGGCGTGAAAAAAGCAAGCTGGTAAGCAACGTTTATCGAATAAAACGGTAAACACCCAACAACAAACACAACTACTCAAACATTTAAACTTTTCCAATTATCCCGCCCAGGCGGGACGTAGGAGGGCCAAAAATATGGTAACAGATCCCATTGCAGATTTTTTGACGCGTATCCGTAATGCTCAGATGGCAGGTCACCGCATCGTGGAGATCCCTGCATCGAACCTGAAAAAACGCATGACCGAGATTTTATACAACCAGGGCTATATCCTGAAGTATAAATTTGAAGAGGACAGCAAACAAGGTCTCATCAAGATCGCATTGAAATACGATGCAGCAACAAAACAACCTGCAATCCAATCCCTGGAAAGAGTTAGCCGTCCGGGCCTGCGTCAGTACGCAAAGCCGGATGAGTTCCGCCGTGTGAAAAACGGTCTGGGCATCGCTATCATTTCCACTTCCAAAGGTGTTTTAACCGATAAAGAAGCGAAGGCACAAAATGTAGGTGGCGAAGTTCTTTGCTACATCTACTAATAAATTATTGCAGAAAAACGAATCCGTTGCCGATACATTAAGCCAGCACCTATCCTGGCTGACCGGTCGGCAACATCTCCAAAAAACGAATAAATAAATTACTATGTCTCGTATAGGTAAAGCCCCGATTGCTGTTCCCGCCGGTGTCACCGTAACTGTAGGCAACGACAATGTTATTACCGTTAAAGGACCCAAAGGCGAACTGAAACAGCCGATCGACCGCGATATCAACGTGGAAGTAAAAGACGGCCAGATCCTCTTTACCCGTCCTACCGACCAGATCCGTCACCGTGCCCTGCACGGCCTGTCCCGCGCCCTGGTAGCCAACCTGGTGAAAGGCGTAACCGAAGGCTATGTACGCAAGCTCGAGCTGATCGGTGTAGGTTTCAAGGCCGCCAACCAGGGCAACGTCCTGGACCTGGCCCTGGGTTACTCGCACAACATCATCTTCGAAGTTCCCAAAGAACTGACTGTGGCTACCGCCCAGGAAAAAGGTAAGAACCCCGAAATCACGCTGGAAGGCATCGACCGCCAGCTGATCGGCCAGGTGGCTGCCAAGATCCGCGGCCTGCGGAAGCCCGAGCCCTACAAAGGCAAAGGTGTTCGCTACAAAGGCGAAGTGGTGCGCAAGAAAGCTGGTAAAGCTGCTGGTAAGTAATTTCAAAAGATTAGTCAAAAGGAGCGGAGCACTCTGGTTCCTTTTGACTAATTCCGCTTTAAGCAAAATAGGTTTCTATTCTAATTCGATCCCTGGCAGTATCAGGGATCATAAACACTCCGCCCTCCGGGCGAACTAGGAGTTAACAATGAGAACAAACGCAAAAACTTTAAGAAGGCAGAAAATACGGTATACCATCCGTAAGAAAGTGGCAGGTACTGCTCAGAAGCCCCGTTTATCGGTATTCCGCAGCAACACCGACATCTACGCTCAATTGATCGATGACGAAAACGGTGTGACCCTGGCAGCCGCTTCCTCCCGCGAAAAGGACATCCAAGCTCAGACCGGCACCAAAACCGAAAAGAGCAAGCTGGTAGGACAAGCCATCGCCCGCAAGGCTACCGAGCTGGGTCTGGCCACTGTAGTTTTCGACCGTGGTGGTAACCTGTATCATGGCCGCGTTAAGGCTGTTGCCGAAGGCGCAAGAGAAGGCGGACTGAAGTTCTAAGTCCCTTTTCACCTATTCATATTCGTAAATCGTATTTCGCAAATAATTTATGGCAAAAGCTAATTTAAATAGAGTAAAAGCAGGCGACCTTGAGTTAAAAGAAAAGGTTGTTGCTATTAACCGCGTAGTTAAAACCACCAAAGGTGGCCGTACGTTCTCTTTCTCTGCCCTGGTGGTAGTAGGAAACGAAAATGGCGTAGTAGGTCATGGTCTGGGCAAAGCCAAAGAAGTTCAGGAAGCCATCACCAAAGGTATCGAAGATGCCAAGAAGAACCTGATCAAGGTTCCCATCATGCACGGTACCATTCCCCACGACCAGCTGGCCAAAGAAGGCGCTGCGATCGTGCTGATCAAGCCCGCCGCCCACGGTACCGGTGTAATCGCCGGAGGTTCCATGCGTGCGGTGCTGGAAAGCGCCGGTGTTACCGACGTACTGGCCAAATCGCTGGGTTCCGCCAATCCCCACAACGTGGTGAAAGCTACCTTCAAAGCCTTGGCTTTGCTGCGTGAGCCGGTAAGCGTTGCCCGCACCAGAAGGATCGGTCTGAAAAAGGTATTTAACGGATAAGACAGGCATTGGTCAAGGACCAGTGACTTTCACAAACTTCTTATAGCATGAAAAAGATCAAAATCACTTTAGTTAAAAGCCCGATCGACCGTCCGGAACGCCAGAAGCTGACCGTGAAGGCCCTGGGTTTGAACAAGCTGAACTCTTCCAAGGAAGTGGAAGCCACTCCCCAGGTTCTGGGTATGGTGCGTGCCGTGGGGCACCTGCTTTCCGTTGAGGAAGTTGCCTAAGTAACAGGAAAATGTAAAATTTAAAATGAATGATGTAAATCCTTACATCCTTTCATTTTAGATTTTACATTTGCCATTTTATATTTTTAATTTTTAAGCGAGGGGAGATTCCCCGTTAGTTAAAATCAATCAAGATGAAATTACACAATTTAAAACCTGCACAAGGTTCCGTACACAAAGAGAAACGTTTAGGTCGTGGTGAAGCTTCCGGTAAAGGTGGCACCTCCACAAAAGGTAACAAAGGCGGACAGAGCCGTGCCGGTTATTCCAGCAAGCGTGCCCACGAAGGTGGCCAGATGCCCATCCAGCGCCGTGTTCCCAAGCGTGGTTTCAAAAACTTCAACCGCGTGGAATACAAGGTCTTCAACCTGGGCCAGATCGAGCAACTGGTGGAGAAGTATGGCTTTACCGAGTTTTCTCTGGAAAACCTGTACACTAACGGCCTCATCAGCCAGACCGACCGCGTAAAGGTTCTGGGCGACGGAGAGCTGAACACGAAGGTTACGTTTAAGGTGAATGCCGTTAGCGCCAAGGCAAAAAGCGCTATCGAAGCAGCCGGCGGTTCCGTAGAAGTTGTAAAGTAATTTTAGTTAAATTGCAAGGCGCAGCAATGCGTCTTTTTGTTTTTTTGGACCGAAAACTGTAACCTTCTGTGAAGAATCTAATAAAAACTATCAAGAACATCTGGAGCATAGAGGAATTACGTAGTAAAATACTTTTTACTCTGCTTCTGATCTTTATCTACCGTCTGGGAACGCACATCGTACTGCCAGGTATTGACCCCAACCGGTTGAATTTACAAAATGCCAAGGGTGGGGTTCTGGGCCTGATCGATACCTTCGCCGGTGGCGCCTTCTCACAGGCGTCCATCTTCGCGCTGGGGATCATGCCGTACATTTCGGCGTCGATCTTTATGCAGTTGATGACGGTCCTGGTGCCCCAGTTCCAGAAAATGCAGAAGGAAGGTGAAAGTGGCCGCAAAAAGATCAACCAATGGACCCGCTACCTCACGGTGGGCGTAACGCTGGTTCAAGGCTCTGCTTATGTAAAGTACCTCATCGAAATGACCCGCAGCACCGGGGGCATCCACCCGGCCTACCAGGATTTCTTCTGGCTGTCCACCGTGGTGATCCTCACTGCCGGTACCATGTTCGTGATGTGGCTGGGTGAGAAGATCACCGACAAAGGTCTCGGCAACGGTACCTCGCTGATCATCATGGTCGGTATCCTGGCCCGCCTGCCCCAGTCGTTCATGCAGGAACTGACCGATAAATCGGTTCGTACCGGCCAGATCCTGGTGTTCATCATCGAGATCGCCATCCTCATTGGTATCATCATGGGTTGTATCATGCTGGTACAAGGGGTACGCAAGATCCCGGTAAACTATGCCAAGCAGATCGTGGGTAACCGCCAGTTCGGTGGCGCCCGCCAGTTCCTGCCCATCAAGGTCAACAGCGCTGGGGTGATGCCCATCATCTTCGCCCAGGCGATCATGTTCCTGCCCACCCTGTTCAACCTCAACTCCGCCGTACGGCAGTCCGAGGCCGGCCAGGGCTTGCACAACATCTTCACCGACCACTCCAACGTTTGGTACATGGTGATCTACTCGGTAGTGGTGATCGGCTTTACATTCCTGTACACTGCCCTGATCTTCAACCCGAAGCAAATTGCCGACAACCTCAAACAAAACAACGGCTTCATCCCGGGCGTTAAACCGGGCCAGCCTACGGTGGATTACATCGGAACCATCATGGACCGCATCACCCTCCCGGGCGCGATCCTGCTGGCGCTGATCGGTATCCTTCCCGGCATTGCCAAGCTGCTGGGCGTCACCCAGAACTTCTCCACCTTCTTCGGCGGCACCTCGCTGCTGATCATGGTCGGCGTGATCCTGGATACCCTGCAGCAAATTGAAACCCAGCTGCTCATGCGGCAGTACGACGGCCTGATGAAGAGCGGTCGTATCCAGGGACGGCAAACGCTGACCGAAGCTATGTAAGCCTTTCATAATGATTGATAAAACCTGGCAGGGATACTTGCCAGGTTTTATTATTAAAGACAAGCTATGGTTCATTATAAAAACGCGAAAGAAATAGAATTGATGCGGGAGAGCGCCCTGCTGGTCAGCAAGACGCTCTCGGAAGTGGCAAAGATCCTCAGACCCGGAATTACAACACTCTCCATTGATAAAATGATCGCCGAATTCATCCACGACCACCAGGCGATCCCTTCCTTTCTCAACTACCACGGTTACCCCTTTAGTTCCTGCATTTCGGTGAACGACGTGGTGGTGCACGGTTTCCCCAACGGTTCCGAACTGAAGGAGGGCGACCTGATCTCCATTGACGTAGGTGTGTTCAAAAATGGTTTCCACGGCGACCATGCCTATACCTTCCTGGTGGGCCAGCCCGCCCCCGAGGTGGAGCAACTGGTGAAGATCACCAAGGAATCGCTGTACAAGGGCATCGAAAAAGCCGTTTCGGGCAACCGCATCGGCGACATCGCCTTCGCCATCCAGGAGCATACCGAGCGCCGGCACGGCTATGGCGTGGTACGCGAGCTGGTGGGCCACGGCCTGGGCCGCAGCATGCACGAAGACCCCCAGGTGCCCAATTACGGCAAAAGGGGCAGCGGTCCCAAGCTGAAGGAAGGCCTGGTGCTGGCCATCGAGCCCATGATCAACCTGGGTACCAAGGACGTATTTACCGAGCCCGACGGCTGGACGGTACGCACCCGTGACGGCAAGCCTTCCGTACACTTCGAGCACGACGTCTGCGTGATGAAGGGCAAGGCCGACATTCTTTCGAACTATCAACCCATCGAGGAAGCCGAAAGGGCCAATCCGAATTTGTATAGCAATTATTAAGAGGGGAGAAGGTCCCGGAAGGGTTCCGAACCCTGTTCCTGTCAAAGCCCTCCAGCGAGGGCTTTTGCTTTTAGAGCTGTTAACAGATAAATGATTACTGCATGAGCCGGAAAAGATTGATCGTAGTGGGTGGGGGAGCGGCCGGGTTTTTTTGCGCCGTGAATGCCGCCCGCCTGGACCGCAACCTGAAGGTGACCATCGTGGAAAAGACCGGGAAGCTGCTGTCGAAGGTAAAGGTGTCGGGCGGAGGTCGCTGCAATGTGACCCATGCCCTGTTTGACCCCGTGGAGATGAGCCGCCGCTATCCCCGCGGAACCAACTTTGTGAAAAAAGCCTTTCACCAGTTTTTTACCACCGATACCATTGAGTGGTTCGAAGCCCGGGGGGTGAAGCTGAAAACGGAAAGCGACGGCCGGATGTTTCCCGTTACCGATTCCTCGCAGTCGGTGATCGACTGCCTGATGGCGGAAGCCAACCGCTACGGCGTGGAGATCCTGATGCATGCCGAGGTGAAAGAAGTACAGGGGCAGAACGGTTCCTTCTCCCTGCAACTGGCGGGCGGACGAACCCTCTCTGCCGAGGCGGTTTGCATTGCCTGCGGCGGCTATCCCAAGGCGGCCCTGTTTGAATGGCTGCGGCAGCTGGGGCACAGCATCGCCGAGCCGGTTCCCTCGCTGTTTACCTTTAACCTGCCCCAGCACCCCATTACCAAACTAATGGGCGTCAGCGCTGCCGACGTCCGGATCAAGATCGAAGGCACCAGGCTGGCCGAGCAGGGCCCCGTGCTCGTGACCCATTGGGGACTGAGCGGCCCGGCGGTGCTGCGCCTGAGTGCCTGGGGCGCCCGTGAGCTGTTTCAAAAAGAGTACACGTTCACCGTGCACCTCAATTGGATGCCCGAAGAGAACGAGCAGGGCGTACGGGCCCAGTTGCAGGAGTTCCGCAGTTCGGTAGCCGCCAAAAAAGTCGTTTCCCACAATTTTACTTCCCTCCCCAACCGCCTGTGGCAGTTTTTGCTGGAGCAGTCGGGTATCGGCGAAGCCGTTCGCTGGGCCGACCTGCCGGCCAAGGCGGCCAATGCGCTGGTGAAAAACCTGGTGGATTATACCGTGGAGGTAAAGGGGAAGACCACGTTCAAGGAAGAGTTCGTTACCGCCGGGGGCATCGTGCTGGGCGAGATCGACGTCCATACCATGATGAGCAAGAAAGTGCCCGGCCTCTACTTCGCAGGGGAAATCGCCGACGTGGATGGCATCACCGGCGGCTTCAATTTCCAGAACGCCTGGACCACCGGCTGGATTGCCGCCAACAGTATTGCCGCAGGTCAGGGCCAGGGATAAAGCCGGCCCGAGCTGTAGGTTTCAACGGTGAGCTTACCCGGTTGGCCTTTGTAGTACACATTGCCGGTATGTAGGATGCGCATAAACAGTGAATGGGAAACATTTACCGTGGTGTTCCGCGCCCCTGCATAGGTCAGGTTCATGTCCGCCACTTCCAGGTCGCTCAGATCGAGGTGGCCCCGGGGGTTGATATAGCCGCCGCAGGCGCCACTGGCGCCATGAAGGGTAATGCCCGCATTTTCGCTGTGGATAAGCACCATGACCACATCTGTATTCACAGACAGTTCGATGTCGCCGGCTCCTTCGTCCGAAGAAATTTCCAGGCGCGGCGCACGTAGGGCGTTGGTGGAGGTAATGTTGCCGGTGCCTTTGTAGAGGAGCTTGTCCAGCGCTTTCACGCTGGCGTGTACATTAATGGTTTCGCCGGGATCCCGCAGCCACTTGCAGGAAGTAGCATTGCGGACCACCAGCACGCCTTTTTCCACGGTGGTGGTAATGTTGGGCATCAGGTTGCGGCCGGCTTCCACGAAAAGGGTTTCGACCGTGTCCTGAGTCAGCAACAGGTTGATGTTGTCGTAGAGGTCAATCTCGTGAAAGCTTTCTACTTGCCGCTGCACCTTGATGCGGTCGCCGGCATGGGAAAAGCAGTCGTTCTTCCGGCAGTGGATGGCCGAAAGGGACAGGAGCAACAGCAATAGCAGGCGGGTGCTTTTCATGATGCGCTTTATTTTATTTGATAGCCCAGGCCCGCATGAATAAAATCGGCTCTTCCCATATGCGTCTTTAACAGCATCTGGCCCCGCCAGCGCGGCGAGATCCGGTAGCGGAGGCCCAGTTGCTGGTACAGGGGCGGGTTGTCCAGTTTGTTAAACACATAGGTGCCCAGCTGCAGCGGTATCGCTATGCGGCCCACGGTATGCTCCCAGGAGGCATACAGGCCGGCCTGCAATTTAGTTCCGTCCCGTTTGATGGGAATAGGGGCGGAAGGGTCCACTTCCAGCGACGGGTTGTAAAAAGCCGTCAGGCCGGCGCCCAGCACGTTGTTACGGGAATACCGACGACCCCATTCGGCCGTCAGCGCATTGATCAGGTAGCGTTTGCTGCCTACCCAGGGATATTGCTTCAGGGCTGCCGTGGAATAGAGCGCCAACCGGTTCCTGCCCTGCGGCCGGTCAGCCGGCACAACGGCAGGAGCCACCGGCTGCTGCTGTTCGGTGAAGCGGTAGCCCACACCCAGGGAAAGAGCCGGGATGTTCAGGCCCAGGTTGGGAATCGTGGTGGTGCCGTTGGACAGGTGGCTGAAGCTCAGGCCTGCGTTGGCGAACACCCGCCCGGACAACTGGTATTGCGCCTGTACCAACACGTGGAAATAGCCGTTCAGGTGGCTGCCGATCAGTGCGTTCTTATAATTGTGGTCTTTGTTATAAGGCTTTTCGATCCATCCCAGGCCCATGCCGGAACGGATGCTGCTGCTGAGGGCTCCGGCACGGAAGAGGGGAAACTGCAAAAACGAATAGGCGCCGCTCATGCTGCCGATATAGCGGTGGCTGCCGGTAGCGCCATGAAACAACCCTACGCCCCAGGAAGGCTGCAGCGGTGCCGCGCTTTCGCCTACCATCCGCTGGTAATAGATTTCTCCGAAATGCGTATAAGAATCCCGCAGGTACAGGGCTTTGGGTTCCCGGGCCAGGAAGGAGCCGTAATGGCCCTGGAAGCCCACCGAGGCATTGTGGGAAAAAAGTTTTTGCGCCGCCGTTACCCCATGAACATGGAGCAGCAGGATACAGAGTACGGAGCAGATAATTTGGTGGCGCATGCGGAACCTTTAGGCGGGGCAAAGATAAAAGTTTACAAGTTAATGAGTTGGCAAAGAGTTCGGAACCCTGGTAACGACTTTACTTTTACAAACGGCCTTGCAGGGTTCCGAACTCTTTGGTTTCCTTCATTCCGGTTTCCGGGCAAATTCTTTGGCTAGTTTTTCCACTGCGGGTGTGCGCATACGTTCCTTGCCGGAATCGAGCACGACGCGGTAGCGGAAGGTGACGGACTTTCCTTTGGGCAGGCCGAGCTGCAGGGAGTCGGCACCCTTGCTGAACACTTTCTGGCCCAGGGGGTTGGCGGCAAAGAGGCCATAGCCGCGGGCGTGCCAGTAGGTGGGGTAGCCGGGATTGGACGGGTGGTCGATGATGGCGATGCTGATGCTGTCGGCTTCGAGCTTGCCGTACAGCAGGCACCAGGAGGCACGGGTGCTCCAGACCGAGTCGCCCTCGATGCCGCGGGAGGAAAGGTAGTTGCCGGTGGACAGGCTATCCTTTTTATGGGCAGGGAGCTGCAGGCGGCGGGCAATGCGCAGGGCAATGAGGCCGTCCTTTACATCGTTGAACACCACGTCCTGTGCGGCGGTCAGCGTGGTAACCCGGTCGATGATGCGGCGGTTACCGGCAGCCTGGAAGCGGTAGGTGGTCCGCTCTTTCAGCAGCAGGTTTTGGTGAATGTCTTCCCAGCGGGCGCTGTAGGCCAGGGTGCCGGTGGCACCGCTTTTCAATTGCAGGATGCTGTCGGTCTTTACCCAACCGTAGCGGGGCTTGCGTTCGGCCGGGATGGCGAAGGAGTTGTTCCAGAAGTCGAGGCCGTTGACGTTTTCGTAATTGAACCAGAGGCCGATGTGGTGGGGATGGTCCACGGGGTCGCCGGGTTCCGGTTGCAGGGGAAAGCCCCGGGTGACGCTTTGCCCGCCGGCGGCATGCAGGGGATACAGCACCGGTTTTTCCAGGCTGTCGGGATACAGGAAGGCGGTAAAAGGTTTGCCGTCCAGGGTAATGGCGACTTTATTTTCGCCTTTTTCTTTCCGCAGCACAAAGCCCTTTTCCATTTTCTGCGCCCCGGCGGAAAAAGAGCATACGATTGCCCAAAGAGCCATCACCAGCCGGCTGGTCACCCTACGTTGTTCTTTCCAAAATGCCATAAAGTATATACGAATTACGATGATCAATTTGCAGCAGCCCTCCCAATTCCCGATTAACCAATCCCCCCTTTTTTCTCCGCCTGCTTCATATTCAGGTAGTCCGAGGGCGTCATGCCGAATTGTTTGAGGAAGTTGCGACCGAAGTTGGTTTGCGAGTTGTAGCCCACCATGCCGGCCACTTCATAAATTTTGTAGTTGCCCTCGGCCAACAGCTCGGCGGCCCGTTTCAGGCGGGTAATGTTGATCAGTTCGTTCGGCGTCAGGTCCGAGATGCCCTTGATCTTGCGGTACAGGGTGGGCCGGCTCATGTTCATTACCCCGGCCAGCTTTTCCACGTCCAGTTCGGTATCTTCCAGGTTGGCGATAATCACCTCGTTCAGCCGTTCCAAAAATGCCTCGTCGGCCTTGGAGTGAGCGGCGCTCTTGATGTGTACCAGCGGTGAGTGGGCGAAGTATTCCTTTATTTTATTGCGGTTGGCCAGCAGGTTGGCGATCTGTACCTGCAGGTATTCGGGCGAGAAGGGTTTTTCGATGTAGGCGTCGGCACCCTGCTCCAGTCCCTCGATCTTGGATTGCAGGGTGTTGCGGGCCGTCAGCAGGATCACGGGGATGTGGCTGAAGTCGAAATCGGTTTTGATGGCCCGGCACAGCTCGAACCCGTCCATCTCCGACATCATCACGTCGCTGACTACCAGTTGCACCGTTTCCTCCCGCAGCTTCTCCAGGGCCTGCCGGCCGTCGCCGGCGGTAAGGATGGTATATTTTTCGCCCAGTTCGTCGGCGAGGAATTCTAAAATCTCTTCATTATCGTCCACTAATAGCAATATGGGTTTCATCGTCAGGTCGTCAGCTTTTTGTTCGGCGTACAGGATGTTGCGAAGGTAGGTCAAAGGGAGCAAACGCTATTCCTGCTTCAGGGGCAACTCCAGGCAAAATACGTTCATGCCCTCCCCGGGCTCCTTCAGGTACAGGGTTCCCTTGTGCAGCTGTGCCAGCGAGCGGGCCAGGGCCAGGCCGATGCCGGTGCCCTTCTGCTTTTCGGTTTCCTTCAGCCGGAAGAAGGGCTCGAAAATTTTCTCGCTCATATCGGCAGGGATCAGGAAGCCGTCGCTTTTCACTTCCACCACGAAGTGGGCGTCCTCCTCGCTAAAAGGCAGCAGCCGCATCACCACGGCGGAGGCCGCGTACTTGACGGCGTTGCCGAGCAGGTTGGTCACCATCTTGTTCAGGGCTTCACCGTCCACCCAGGCGGTTAGCGGGGCTGCGGGCAGCTCCAGCTCGTAGCGGAGGGACTTTTGTTCGGCCAGCGATTTGAAGTTGCCGAAATGCTCCTCGAGCAGTTCCGTGATGTTGGTCGGGGTGAAGTTCAGGCTAAAGCCCTGGATCTCGGTCTGGCGGAAGTCCAGCAGCTGGTTGGTCAGGTCCACCAGGCGGTTGGTGTTGCGTTCGATGATCCGCAGGCTGTTGCCGATACCGGGCACGTCTTCGGCTTTTCGCATCACTTTTTCCAGCGGTCCCTTGATCAGGGTCAGGGGCGTGCGGATCTCGTGGGCCACGTTGGTAAAGAACTCCATCTTGGCCTGGAACAGCTCGTGCTCCTTCGCCACCTGCAACAGTTCTATTTTTCGCCGGTTGCGGGCCTCCGTGCGCCGGTAGTACAGCAGGGCGGCCAGGAACAGCAACAGCAGGCCGGTGAGGATATAAATGGTTTTTGCCAGGCGGCTGGCCCACCAGGGCGGGAGCACCTTGATGATCAGCCGGGCTTCCTGCCCATTCCAGGCGCCGCTGCCGTTGGAGGCCTTGACCTTGAATACGTAGGTGCCGGCCGCCAGCTCGGTGAAATAGGCTTTGCGGTTGGTTTTCAGGTGGGTCCAGGTCTTGTCGAGACCTTCCATCCGGTAGGCGTATTCCAGGCGGTCGGGGTCGGTATAGCTCAGGGCGGCGAAGTCGATGCCGAAGGTCGACTGCCGGTAGGTCAGGGTAATGCTGCGGGTATACGTGATGGACTGTTTCAGGGGCGAGCCGTCGGGGGAAATTTCCAATTCCCGGTTGTTTACCTGGATGCCGGTGATGTAGACCGGCGGCACGAAGGTGTTGGGGTGGAATTCTTCCGGCTTGAAGGAGATGAGGCCTTTGACGCTTCCGAAATACATGCGGCCCGAGGGGTCTTTGTAGGCCGAGTTGAAGTTGAACTGGTCGTTCAGCAGCCCGTTGGCCCTCGTATACACGTTGAGCTTTTCGCTGGCTGGGTCGAAGCAGACCAGTCCCCGGGAGGTGCTGATCCAGAGTTGTTGTTTTTGGTCTTCCAGGATGCTCAGGAAGAAGTTGGACGGGAAGCCGTTGGCGGTGGTATAACGCTGGAAGTCGGCGGTTTGGGGCCGGTAGCGGCACAGGCCGCCTTCCGTGGCGATCCACAGGCGGTGGCGGCTGTCCTCGAAGATGCTGTTCACCCGGTCGCTGGCCAGGCTGTTGCGGTTTTTGGGGTCGTAGCGGAAGTTCGCGGTCCTGCCCGCCGCGGAATCGTACACGCTCAGGCCGTTGCCGTAGGAGCCCGCCCAGGTGGTGCCGCCGCCGTCCTGGTACAGGCAGGTGTACCAGGTGTCCTGCGGCAGGCCGGGCAGGGGCGAAAAGTCGTTGGTGGCGCGGTGGTAGGCAAAGGCACCGGTGGTGGTGCCCAGCCAGAGCTCGCCCCGGGGCGTGCCGTACAGGCAATAGATAAAGTCGCTTTTGAGGGCGCGGGGGCCGGGGCCGGCATTGTAGTGCCGGATCACTTTGTGGGTTCGCAGGTCCAGCACGTCGAGGCCGTGCAGGAAGGTGCCGATCCAGAGCTCGTTGCCCCTGGTGTAGAGGCCGTGGATGTTGGCGTAGGAGATGCTGCCCGGGGCGCCCGTAGGCTGGAAGTGGGTAAAGGCGCCGGTAGCCGTATCCATGCGGTTCAGGCCGGCATCCTCGGTGCCCAGCCACAGGTGCCCCCTATTGTCCTGGCGAATCTCGCGGATCACGTTGCCGCTGAGCGAGTTTTCGCCCACCTTGGGAAAATATTTTTTAAACGACGTGTACTGGGCGGGGTAGTAGTTGACCCCGCCGAAGTAGGTGCCGGCCCAGATGCCGCCCTCTTTGTCGCGGCAGAAGGAGTACACGGCATTGTCGGACAGGGAGTAGGGGTTGTTGTAGCGTTTGCGCAGGTTGGTGTGGCGGCCAGTGGCGGCATTATAAATATAGATGCCGCTTTCGGTGGCGATCCAGTATTCGTTTTCCCCGCTGCGGATGAAGTCGCGGGCAAAGATGCTGGTGCGGTCGGGGTTATAGGTCAGCAGGTCCCGGAAGGCCCCGGTAGCAGGGGAAAACAGTTTGACGCCCTGGTTGGAGGTGCCCACCAGCAGTTGCCCCTGGCCACCGCCGTAAATTTTTTCGATGCGGCGGGCCCCGGGAGAGGGAGAGCCCGAAAGGATATTATAAGCGGTAAAGTTGTCGGTGGCCGGCGCATACCGTTCCAGGGTGCCGGCATTGGTGCCGGCCCAGAGGGTGCCGTCGGCGGCCAGGTGCAGGGCGCTGGCCTGGAAGTAGCGGTCGGCGGGGTACACGCGGAGTTCCTGGGTTTTCTTATGGTAGCGGAACAGCGTAAAGCCCGAGATGAACCAGAGGTTGCCCGCCCGGTCGAGCTGCATTTCCCGGGTATCGTAATGCATAGGGGTGGCGATTTCCCGGAAGCTTTCGCTGGTGGCGTTGTATTCGCAGAGGCCGCTGTTGGTGCCCACCCATAATACGCCTTCCGGGTCTTCGTACAGGCTGTGGATAAAGTTGTTGCCAATACTGCCGCTGTCGTCGGGGTTGTTGCGGAACACCTTGAAGGAGTAGCCGTCAAACCGGTTGAGGCCGTCCTTGGTGCCGAACCACATAAAACCCTTGCGGTCCTGGAGGGTGGCAATGACGGCATTGTTGGAAAGCCCGTTCTCAACCTGGTAGTGCCGGAAGTAAACGGGCTGGGCCGGCAGACGGGCGGCCGGCAACAGGAAAAGTAAGCCAAATAAAAAGAGGATGCGTAGCGACAAGCGGTGGTTTTTAAAACAGTAAAAGTAGGGGACGACGGACAATTTAAAGATTTTCGGCTATCGTAAAGGGGTTTTTGGCAGGCCTTTAGGGGCGTAAAAACAGGCTGAAAGGGTGAAAAAGGATATTGAGACGTTTTGAGGAAATACTGATACGCATTGGAGCCATGAAAAAGAAGAATCATCTCAACTTCACACTTCAGTATTATTCTTCCTTTCATAAAAAACGATACAGTCTATGCGATTGACTTGTCATGGAATGCTCCGGAAGGCGTTTATATGCCTGACGGCATCTGTCTTTCTCATTCAGAGCCAGGATGCTTCGGCTCAGCAAGGACCCAAAAGAATGTTTAAAGGAGTCGTCACCAACGATAAAGGCGAGCCGGTTTCCGGCGCTACGGTGGTGATCAGCGGTACCAAAACCGGTACGACTACCGACGAACGGGGCATTTTTTCTATTGAAGCGCCCGAGGGCACAAAAGTTACCTTGACCAGCGTGGGGTTCGAAGCCTATGACCTGGTATTGAAAGGAACGGCGGCCCATACCATTAAATTAGCGCAGGTACCCAGCACCCTGACCGACGTGGTGGTGGTGGGTTATGGCGCGCAACGCAAAAAGGACCTGACCGGCTCCGTAGCCTCCGTCAGCACCCAGGAATTGAAAAAGACCTCCGCCAGCGATGTGGGCCAGATGCTGCAGGGCCGTGTATCGGGGATCAACGTGGCCAGCGACGGCCAGCCCGGCGCCCTTCCTTCCATCCGCATCCGCGGCATTACCACCTTCGGTAACCAGACGCCTTTGTACGTGGTGGACGGGGTGATGCTGTTCAACCCGCCCCGCGATTTCAGCCCCAACGACATCGAGTCCATGCAGGTGCTGAAGGATGGTACGGCTGCCGCCATTTACGGCGCCGCCGCCGCCAACGGCGTGATCATCATCACCACCAAGCAGGGCAAGAAGAACGCGCCTTTACGGGTGGAATACAGCGGTTACCATGGCATCGATAAAGTATGGCAAAAGATCCCGGTAGCCAACCGCGTGGGTTACCAGATGCTGAACAACGAATCGCAGCTGAACGGCGGCCAGACCGTAGCGCCGGCCAACGACCCCAACAATCCCAAATACATCAGTAATGTGGATGTGGACTGGCAGAAGGAAGGGCTGAAAACCGGCAACCGGATGAACCACAACCTGAACCTGTCGGGTGGCGGCGCCAACGTTACCTACAACGCTTCGCTGGACTTCTTCAAGCAGGAAGGCACCTTCAAGGGTAACGGACCGGATTATACCCGCTATACCGGCCGCTTCAACTCCACACAGGAGAAAGGTATTTTCCGCTTTGGGCAGTCGATCAGCTATACGCATTCCAAAGAAAACAACCTTACCTTCCGCACCGACGTGCTGACCGGCGGGCGGCCTCCGCTGATCAATGACCTGGTGATCAACATCCCCACCATGAAGGTATACGATTCCACCATGCCCCAGGGCTACGGCGGTACGCAGTCCGACCTGCAGCGGGCCATCTCGCTGAACGTGGTAGGGGTGAACAACCTGTTTACCAACTTCGTGGAAGTGGACCGCACCTTTGCGGTGGGCTGGGTGGAAGCTCAATTGTTGAAAAGGGGAGGACACAGCCTGAAATACAAGCTGAATGCTTCGTATGACAAAACCATTACCCGGGACTTCCTGTATCAGCCCATCTTCGATCTCGGCTTCTTCTTCAAGCAAGGCATCAGCCGCCTGGACGATAATTCCCGCACCTTCACCAACGGCCTGGTGGACAACACCCTGACCTACGATAAGGTGTTCGGTCGCCATACCGTGAATGCCGTGGTGGGCCACAGCTATATTAAGCATAATGCCCTGACCCGGACCGGCCATTCCGAAAACGTAAATCCCGATTTCCCCGTGCTGCAGAACGGTACCAACCAGTCGGCCTGGGGCGAAATGCAAGAGTATTCCTTTTCCGGCCTGTTCGGACGGGTGAACTACAACTTCGCCGACAAGTACCTGCTCACCGCCAACTTCCGCCGCGACGGATCGTCCCGCTTCGCACCGGCCAACAAGTACGGGAATTTCCCCGGCCTCTCCGCCGGCTGGCGCCTGAGCAAGGAAGAGTTCCTGAACCTGCCCGATTTCATTACCGACCTGAAGCTGCGCGGCGGATGGGGACAATTGGGCAACGCCAATATCGGCAACTACCTGTGGCAGGCCTTCCTGAACCCCAACGTGGTGTATAACTTCAACAGCGTACGGGTAACCGGCGGCCTGCAGACCAACGTAGTAGACCCCACCATTCGCTGGGAGACCAAAACCACTTCCAGTGCCGGCTTCGACGCGACCTTCCTCAACGGCATGTTCGACCTGACGGCGGAATACTACAACAACAAATCCAGCGACGTGCTGGTGCCGGTGAACATCCCCCTGACGGTAGGCTCCATCAACTCGGCCCCGGTAGTAAATGCGGCCTCGCTGAAAAACTCCGGTTTTGAAGTGGTGGCAGGCTACCATAAACGCAAGGGCGCCCTGACCTTCGACGTTTCGGCTAACTTTACCACCCAGAAGAACAAAGTGCTGGCCATCAGCGGCAACACCGACAAGCGGATCGTAGGCGGGTTCATTACCAAGGTAGGCCAGGAAATCGGCCGGCATTACGGCTGGAAAACCGAGGGCATCTTCCAAAGCCAGGAAGAAATCAGCCAGCACGCCTTCCAGAATGCCAATACCGCTCCCGGCGACCTGAAGTTTGCAGACCTGAGCGGTCCCGAAGGCAAGCCCGATAATATCATCGATGCCTATGACCGCACCGACCTGGGAAGTTCCCTGCCCAAGGCCTTCTATGGCTTCAATGTATCGGCCGGCTTCAAAGGGTTCGACTTGACCCTCTTTGCTTCGGGCCGTATCGGCGGGCTGATCAACAGCAACCTGTACCGGTCCCTGATGCACACCACCGACTACATCAACTACCACGAAGACGCCCTGAACCGCTGGACGCCTGCAAACCCGAACAACGAGTTCCCCCGCCTGGTGGCCGGCGATCCCAATGGCAACGGACGCGACTCGGACCGCAAGAATTGGTTGCAGAGCGCCAGCTACCTGCGCTTCAACACCATGTCGCTGGGCTATACCCTGCCCAAGAGCCTTGTCAAAGGCATCTCCAACCTGCGGGTGTATGTAACCGGCCAGAACTTGTACACCTTCCAGGAGTATAAAGGATTTAACCCCGACTTTACCTCCAGCGTATGGGAGCCCGGCTTCGACTTCGGCTCGTATCCCACACCGCGGACCATCATGTTTGGCGTGCAGGCCGGTTTTTAATCCTTGTGTAACCTCAATAAAGCAGTATCAATCATGAAAAAAGTATTCATCTATATAACCCTTGCGCTGGCTGTATCCGGCTGCAAAAAGAAACTGGAATTGCTCAATCCCAATGCGCCGGTGATCGCAACCTACTGGAAGACCGAGGCGGATGCCATGGCAGGCGTAAATGCTATTTACAACGCCCTTATCCTGGACGGTACCTACATGCGGATGTTCCCGGCCCTGACCGACGCCCGCGGCGACGATTTCCAGGGCGACAGTCCCTGGGGCGACCTGCACAACGTGGGTAAATTTACCATCCCCACCACCTCGGGTCCCGTGGAATGGCTGTGGCATGCCCATCACATCCTTATCTTCCGGGCCAACCAGGTGCTGGCGAAAGTGCCGGAAATCCAAATGGACGCGGCCCTGAAAAACCGCGTGCTGGGCCAGGCGCATTTCCTGCGCGGGCTGGCGTATTTCAACCTGGCGAACACCTACAAGATCGTTCCGGTGATCACCACGCCGCCCGCCACCGAGGAGTTCTTCCCCGCCACCGCCTCCGAGGAGGTGCTGTGGAACCAGATCTTTTCCGATTTTAAATCGGCCAAGGACCTGCTGCCAGTTAGCTATGTTGGGCTGAACGGTGTGGATGCCGGCCAGATAGGTCGTGCCACCAAAGGCGCCGCTACCGGCATGTTGGGCAAGGCTTTCCTCTACCGCAAGCGCTGGCAGGATGCCGCCAACGAATTCAACGAATTCACCAACGGCTCGCTCAAGGGCGTGTACAACCTGATGCCCGACTACCGCGACAACTTCAAGGAGATCAATGAAAACAACGTCGAATCCCTCTTTGAAGTGCAGTTTGCCCAGCCCGATAAGGTAGGGGGAACGGTAATGAACTACGGCGGCGAGCCCGGTTCCAACTGGAAGCAGGTAAGCTCCACCGGCCGCACCTATGCCATGGACGGCTACGGCTATGCCGACTTCCTGCCCACCCGCTGGATCTACAACGAGTTCAAGCAGGAAAAGACCACCGACGGCAAAAGCGATCCGCGCCTGCTGGCCACCATTGCCTCCTACGAGCCGGCCGACAATTCCACTACGGTTTACGGCAATCCCTGGCCCCATGCCCAGACCGCGATCTATCCCCGCAAATACACCCACGACGGGCTGGCCTGGCCCGGCAACGACGACCAGGAAAACTCCGGCATCAACTACCGCGTGCTGCGCTATGCCGATATTTTGCTGATGTATGCCGAAGCCCTGAACGAGCTGAATCGCACTGCCGAGGCGTATCCCCTGATCCAGCAGGTGCGCACCCGCGCCAAGCTGGCCAACCTGGCCACCGTTCGTCCCAACATGACCCAGGCGCAGATGCGCGACCAGATCGCCCACGAACGGGCACTGGAGTTCTCCGTGGAAGCGCAGCGCATCAACGACATCATCCGCTGGGGATGGCTGTACGACGCCACCAAGCTGGCCGAACTGAAAGCACACGACCCGGACTTCAATACCTGGACTCCCGGTAACGAATACCTGCCGATCCCCCAGCGCGAACTGGACACCAACCCCAACCTGCTGCCCAACCCGGCCAATAAATCCTAACAACGGAAGCCTGCCGGCAGCCGCCGGCAGGCCTTTTATTTCCCTCCAACTACTCAATTGCGTATGAAAAAAATTACCCGGAATATTGCCCTTTTCTCCGCCGCCCTTTCCCTCGGCCTTTCCTCCTGTAAAAAGGACAATGCGTTTGACGACCTGACGATGCAGGACCCGCCTGCCCTTACCGTTCCCTTCAACATCAACAACATCAACGATACCTACGGACAGTATGCCGCCTTCGAATACAACTACATGTGGGGGCCCTACAACCTGCACGACCCCTCCATCATCCGGGTGGGCGAATGGTTTTACTGCTACAGCACCGATGTGGCCTACGGCGCCGCTGCCAAGGTGGGCATCATGGTGCGCCGGTCGAAGGACCTGGTGGACTGGCAGTTCGTAGGCTGGGCCCTGAACGGCCTGCCCCAAATGGGCGTCCAGTACATCCAAAGCCAGGGCGGCACGCCGGTGCAGGGCCTGTGGGCGCCTTATATCATGAAGGTGGGCAACGAGTTCCGCCTGTATTATTCGCTGGCGCCCACCACGGGCCGCACCAGCGCCATTGGCCTGCTGACATCCACTTCCCCCGAAGGCCCCTGGACGGAAAAAGGCCTGGCCGTGACCTCCATTAATGCCGGTCCCGGCACCAATGCCATCGATCCCTCGGTAGTGGTGACCCCTTCGGGCGAACACTGGATGGTGTACGGCTCTTCCTGGGACGGCCTGTACGAGCTGCAGCTCGACCCCGCCACCGGCTTGGCCAAAACCCCCGGCGACCGCGGCACCCGCAAGGTGAGAAGAGGCATTACCAACGGTACCATCAACGGCAACCTCGAAGGTCCCGAGATCATCTACAATGCCGATACGAAAATGTACTACCTCTTCGTGGCCTACGACTGGCTGTCGACCAAGTACAACGTCCGGGTGTTCCGTTCCACCAGTGCCAACGGTCCCTTCCTCGACTGGAACGGCGTAAACGTGGACAACCAGGCCGACAACGGGCCCATGATCCTGTCGCCCTACAAGTTTGGCGAGCACGGCGGCTGGGCCGGCGTGTCGCACGTATCGGTGTTCCAGGACAACGGCCAGTATTACATGGCCCACCAGGGACGGCCGGGCGTGGACCGCGCCTATATGGTGATGCATGTGCGCAAGATCCACTGGACGCCGGAAGGCTGGCCGATCGTATCGCCCGAGCGCTATGCCAACGTGGCCAACAGCCCGGTTACCCGCGAAGAGATTGCCGGTACCTACGACCAGGTGGTGCATGGCTACTCCGTGGTTCCCGGCTTTGACCGCGAACAAACCAACCCCCAGATGAACCAATCCTTTGTGACGAAGCTGGATGCCGATGGAAAGATCAATGGCGACGCCAACAACACCTGGAGCTACAACGCTCCCTGGCTGGAGCTTCGCTGGGCGGGCGGCCTGTTTGTAGACAAGCTGCACGTGTCGCGGGAGCGGGACTGGGAGAACAAAGTAAAATCCACCGTGGTGATGACCGGCCTGAATGGCGGCGGCCTGGCCATCTGGATGAAGAAGAAACCATAAGCATTTCACAATACAGTGATGACGGCCGAAGGCGTGAAGGCAACAGGCAATAAGCAAATCTGGAAAACATTCAATAAACAATATTCAACACTCAATATTCATGGGGAAAGGCAATTGACCAATGACCATTGCCCAATGATCCTTCACTTTAAAAAACGACGACCAACAATGAACATGAAACGGTTTGCTGTGGCGGCGCTGGCGGCGGGCTCGCTGCTGACGGCTGCGGCACAGGAAAATGTAATTACGGTAAAAGCCAAAGACATCAAGGCGTCCATTCAGCCCACCATGTGGGGGGTGTTCTTCGAGGACATCAACTTCGGCGCCGACGGCGGCATCTATGCCGAGCTGGTAAAGAACCGCTCCTTCGAATTCGCCAAACCCCTGATGGGATGGACCATCCAGCGGAAAAATTTAGTGGAAGGAGAGGTGCTGGTGCTGAACCGCCAGGATAACAACACCGCCAACCCCCGCTTCCTCCGCGTTGTGGGCAAAAACGGCGCAAAGTCGCTGGGCATCACCAACGAAGGTTTTCGCGGCATGGGCATCAAGCAGGGCCTGCGCTACGATTTTTCCGTGATGTACCGCCAGCAAACTCCCGGCGTGAAGCTGCACTTGGAGCTGGTGAATGCCAGCGGCCAGCCGATCGGCGACACGGTGCTGGCACCCACGGCTACGGATAAGGAGTGGCACAAGCAGTCCGCCTCTTTCCATGCCACCGCCTCCGAGCCGAAGGCAAAGCTGAATGTATGGTTCGAAGGTCCGGGCGTTATCGACCTGGACATGATCTCCTTATTCCCCGAAGACACCTGGAAAGGGCGTCCCGGCGGCATGCGGGCCGACATGATCCAGCTGCTGGCCGACATGAAGCCCGGCTTTGTTCGCTTCCCCGGCGGCTGTATCGTGGAAGGCTACGACCTGTCGCAGCGCTACCAGTGGAAGAACACCATCGGCCCCCTGGAGGAGCGCCAGCTGAAGATCAACCGCTGGAACTTTGAGTTCGCCCATCGCCCGGCCCCCGACTACTTCCAGACCTTCGGCCTGGGCTTTTACGAATACTTCCAGCTGTGCGAGGACATCGGCGCCGAGCCGCTGCCCATCCTCAACTGCGGCATGGCCTGCCAGTTCAACACCGCCGAGGTGGTGCCCCTGGACCAGCTCGATCCCTACGTGCAGGATGCCCTCGACCTGGTGGAGTTTGCCAACGGCCCCGCCACCAGCAAGTGGGGTTCGGTACGCGCCAAAATGGGCCATCCCGCTCCCTTTAACCTGAAGATGATGGGTGTGGGCAATGAAAACTGGGGTCCCCAGTACCTCGAGCGCCTGGCCGTATTTACCAAAGCGCTCAAGGACAAATACCCCGATATCCGGCTGGTGAACAGCTCCGGCACCGATCCCGACGGCGAGCGCTTCGACCTGCTCAATACAGAGCTGCGCGCCCGCAAGGCCGACATCATCGACGAACACTACTACCGCCGCCCCGAGTGGTTCCTGGCCAACGCGGGCCGCTATGACAATTACCCGCGCAACGGCTCCAAGGTGTTTGCCGGCGAATACGCCGCCCAGAGCGACAAGACCGTCAGCATCAACAACAAGAACAACTGGCAGACCGCCATCGCCGAAGCCGCTTTCATGACCGGCCTGGAACGCAACGCCGACGTGGTGAACATGGCTTCCTATGCGCCCCTCTTTGCCCATGCCGAAGGCTGGCAGTGGACCCCCGACATGATCTGGGTGGACAACCTGCGTGCTTACGGTACGCCCAACTATTATGTGCAAAAGCTGTATTCCATCCACAAAGGAACCCACGTGGTGCCCATGACGCTGAACGGCCGGGCCATTGCCGGCCAGGACAGCCTGTATGCCACCGCCAGCATCGACAAAAAGACCGGCGAGCTGATCCTGAAACTGGTGAATGCGTCGGATAAGGAAGTGAAAAGGGATATCCTGGTGGAAGGTGCGAAGCTGGCTGCCAAAGGCAAGGTGTTCGTGATGAAGAACGAGCTGAACCAGGTGAACTCGTTTGATACCCCGAAGGCTGTCAGCCCCTCGGAATCGGACATTTCCATCAAAGGAAAGAAAGTGACGGCCGTTGCCGCTCCTTACTCCTTTA
The DNA here is from genome assembly GCF_037132455.1 of Huijunlia imazamoxiresistens. Classification (NCBI taxonomy): domain Bacteria; kingdom Pseudomonadati; phylum Bacteroidota; class Chitinophagia; order Chitinophagales; family Chitinophagaceae; genus Huijunlia; species Huijunlia imazamoxiresistens. The sequence continues at coordinate 210,444 of NZ_JBBBEI010000002.1, forward strand.
CCGTCATCCGCGTAAAGATGTCGTAAGCAGCGCGCTGTTTACAGCCCACCTATGACCTGCAATACCCCCGGCAGAAGCGCTCCTGGCGTTCTGTTCCGGGGGTATTTTTATAAACAATAAGGCAGCTTCGGGAGAAGCTGCCTCTGGGTTGTTTTCATCAATAAGCGCGTTAGCGTTGGTGTATTTATTTATTTCACCAGGGTGAAGGTGGCGCTGATGGTCGATCCCTGCACGGCGCCCAGCTTGGATTTGGTACCGGCGTAGGGCGTGGCTTTGATGGTGTATGTGCCCGGGGCGGCCTTCCACTCGAAATAGTCGCCGTCGCGGTCGTCGCCGAACAGGGCGTAGGGTTCGCGGTGGTCGAAGCGGGTCTTGTTCAGGGCGCCGCTCATTTCGAATTTGATCACTCCCGGCGTGCCGTTGATGGTGTTGGCGCGGATGTTCAGCTTTTTGCTTCCCAGCTTCTTCAGGCTGATGGTGGCGCCCGGCGTAATGGTCATGAGGTCCTTGTTGTCGTCGGCATCGATGAGGGTGTAGCTCACCACCTGCTGCGTATGCGTCACCGGCGTTTCGGGTTCATTGTCGGTGATCACGTTGGTGGTATCACCGGAAGGAATGGAACCGGTGGTATCTTCCGTCACGGGCGGGTTGATGACCGTATTGGTTCCCGACATCATATCCGCCAGGGTGGCTTTGGCATTACCTACACGTACGTTATCGAAGTACAGGACACGCGAGTTGCGGTTGGAGGTACCGTTCAGGAAAGAAGCTTTGTACAGGCCGATCTTCCATTTGGGAACCTTCAGGTGGCTGTTGCGGCCCTTGATCTCGTGGATCTTTACCCCATCACGCCATACTTCGATCAACCCATCGGAGCCGGTGGAGTGGATGAAGTGGAACACGAACTGGTGCCATTGGTCTTTAGAAATGTCTTTGAAGCCCGACACTGAGCCGGTGGTCACGCTGCTGCCGTTGAGGGAAGAGCCGAACAGGTCGTACTTCTTCAGGGCAACGGAGCCGGCGGGAGGCGTTACTTCCAAGAAGGCTTTGTCGCTCTGGCAGCGGATGGTGGTCTCATCGGAACCATCCTCGAACCACTGGTTGATGCAATCTCTTTCGTTATCGGCCTCAAAGCCTTGTGCGGGGAAGTAGATGGCAAAGGAGTACCAGGCTTCCTTGCCGAAGCCGGGCCATTCGGAACCGCGGATAACCGTTACTTCGGAGCGGATCTTGGAAGAGGAGCCTACTTTAGGCTGGTCCTTGCGGATCTCGAAGCGTACGGACTTGCCGCCTTCGAAGGCCAGGCCGGGGAAGGTATAGGAATAGTTGGTGGGGGCAACTTCGGGGTTGCCGCCAAAAGAAACGAAGGGGCTGGAACCTTCCATGGTCTCGTCTACGAAGAGGGCGGAATTCGAAGGTTGGGCAGCTGTGGCTACGGTATTGGCTTCGTGCTGCAGCGAAGGTTCCTGGCTGTAATTTTTCGAGCAGGAAAGCAGGGCGGAAACGCAGAGGGCGGAAAGGCAGATAGTTTTGGTTGCGGTCAGCATCGTTCTTAAGTTATTCATGATCTTGTCCAAAGGTTTTTCGTTAGTGGCGCCGGGCGCCAGAAAATGATTGGGGTCTTCAGGGGGTGCGGGCTTCCGTGGTATGCACGGAAAAGAGTAACGAAAACAGGTAAGGAACAGGGGATTTCAGGGGGTGGAGGATCGGACCGAAAGGCTGTCTGTGTTTGACAAGTCAAAGCTAACACCCTTAAAAGGGCTTCGGTTGCCTGTTTCGGTGAATGGGGGCTAGTTGGGGGGTAAATGCCCGTTAGTGCCCGTTAAGTGTTTATTGATGAGCTTGATATGAATGATAAAATTTTTAATGATCCGGGGCGGGGCGGCAAAATAAAACCCCGGTCTCGCCTGTGCGAAACCGGGGTGGTACAGGAGTGCGTTTCTCCAGTGATACAATAGTTGTTAAAAGCCGTTTTTGCCGGTGGCCTTTTGCATCGGGCTGATGCCCTGCGGCTGCTGGCGGCGGCTGGCGTCCCGCTTCGCCTTAAAAATCTGGAAGCGCGTTGGCTCGGAAGGCACATCGCCCCAGGAGTTGTTGCTTTCGTCGATGTCGGCGGTTTCCCGCATCGGGTCGAGGCGGATAGCGGCAACCTTCTTGTCTTTCATGAAAAACTTGACCACGTTCTTTTCGTTGTGCCGCCAGATCTGGGCCGGTATGCGCTCCACCTCCTTGGTGCTGTCGGTGTACGTCCATTGAATGATCAGCGGCATCACCAGGCCGCCCTTATTGGTGAAATAGAGCTGGTAGAGGTGCTTGCCTTCGAATTTGGCACGGGTGGCCTCGTCCAGCGTTTGGTAGGGCGAGGGCAGGGTAACGCGGATCAGCGAGGAGTCGTAAGGCGCCAGGCCGCGGTCGTAGCGCCAGTAAAAATCACGCAGGCTGGTATCGGCATCGGTCAGGAACTTAATGGAGGGGTCCTGGCGGTTCCGCACTTTCGAAAGATCATCATAGGCGGGGAGCTGCGGCTTCAGTACGCGGCCCACCACGGCGGAATCGCGGATCTCGTCGGGGCGGATGGCGCGGGCCTGCAGGTATTTTACCGAATCCAGCGAAATGTCGCAGGCGTCGGTGCCGTAAAACCAGCCGCGCCAGAACCAGTCCAGGTCCTCGGCGCTGGCATCTTCCATGGTGCGGAAGAAGTCGGCCGGCGTGGGGTGCTTGAAGGCCCAGCGGCGCGCATATTCCTTAAAGGCATAATCAAACAGCTCGCGGCCCATGATGGTCTCCCGCAGGATGTTCAGCCCCGTGGCCGGCTTGGAGTAGGCGTTGGGACCGAAGCTGATGATGTTTTCCGAGTTGGTCATGATCGGCTCCAGCTGGTCTTTCGGCAGCTTCATATAGTCGGTAATGGCCCAGGCCGGTCCCCGGCGGGCGGGAAACTTGTTGTCGAACAGCTCGCAGGTGAGGTAATCGCAAAAGGAGTTCAGGCCTTCGTCCATCCACGACCACTGGCGTTCGTCGCTGTTGACGATCATGGGAAAGAAGTTGTGGCCTACTTCGTGGATGATCACGCCCAGCATGCCGTACTTGGTGGCCTCGGTATAGGTGCCGTCGGGGGCCGTACGTCCGTGGTTGAAGCAGATCATGGGGTATTCCATGCCGTTGGCGGCTTCCACGCTTTGCGCCACCGGATAAGGGTAGGGGATGGTAAATTTCGAATAGGTTTTGATGGTATGGGCCACGGCCTTGGTGGAGAAGCGGCGGTACAGGGGATAGGCCTCCTTGCCGTAAAAGCTCATACACATTACCTTCTTGCCTTCCACCAGGGCGGGCATGGCGTCCCACACGAACTTGCGCGAGGACGTCCAGGCGAAGTCGCGGACGTTGCTGGCCGAGAAGATCCAGGTTTTGGTGGCGCTGCTGCGGTCCTTTTCCGCGGCCACGGCTTCGTCGAGGGTGACGATCTCCAGAGGCTCGCTGCCTTCCTGGGCTTTCTGCCAGCGGGCGTACTGGGTGGGCGTCAGCACCTGCTTGTAGTTCTGGCACTCGCCGGTGGAACCCACGATGTGGTCGGCGGGCACCGTCATCTGCACGCGGAAGTTGCCGAAGGCCAGGGCGAACTCGCCCCGGTTGGTGAACTGGTGGTTCTGCCAGCCCTGGAAGTCGCTGTACACGCACAGGCGGGGGTACCATTGCGAAACGGTGAACAGGTAGTTGTCATCTGCGGGGAAATATTCCATGCCGCCGCGGCCGCCGCGCAGGGTGCGGTCCACCATCTTGTAGTTCCAGTCGATCTTAAAGGCGAATTTTTTCCCCGGTTTCAGGGGGGCGGGCAGGTCGATGCGCATCATGGTGCGGTTGACCGTGTAGGGCAGGGGCGCGCCGGAGGCCGTGGTGACTTTGCTGATGTTGATGCCATAGGGATTGCCGGTACGGGCTTCCTCCGCAAATTCCAGCTGCTGCACGTCCAGTTGCGGGGGGACGGCGGAGTTCATCTGGTAGTTGGCGTTCCGGTTGGCGCTGTGCTGGTTTTCGTCCAGCTGCAGCCACAGGTAGGTCAGCACATCGGGCGAGTTGTTGAAATAGGTCACCAGCTCGCTGCCCGTCAGGCGCTGTTCCTTTTCGTCTAGGGAGGCCTGGATGTCGTAGTCGCAACGTTGTTGCCAGTAGCGGGGACCCGGGGCCCCGCTGGCGGTGCGGTATTCGTTGGGGGTAGGCAACAGGGTGCCCAGCTGCTCGAACCGGTTGGCATGGTTCGAGCCGGGGTTGTTTTGCAGGGTCTGTCCCCTGAGCAGTCCGGCAAACAGCAGGCTGCAGGCAAGAGAAAGTTGCTTTAGGAAACGGAGTTTGTTCATGCTGTGAAACTAAGCGATAAAGTGAAAAAAAAGCTAAAGAGTTAACGGAACAGGACGGCCCTGACCGGAGGCTGCTGGCCAAAAGAATATATTTCCCTTACTCTTTTTCTCTTTTCCCTCTTTATCCCTAGATCCTGGTAACGGCCATTTCCAGGGCCAGGCTGAAGACGCCTGCGGAAATGAACAGCACCCATTCGCGCCGCTGGATGCGCAGGCGGTGGATAAAGACGTACGAAAGAAAAAGCGCCACGCCGACGATCACGATCTGGCCCAGCTCCAGGCCCAGGTTAAAGCCCAAAAGGGCCCATCCCAGTTTCTGGTCGGCTGCCAGGATAAAGCGAAGCGTGTTGGCAAATCCCAGTCCGTGCACGAGGCCGAAGAGCAGCGCCATGCCGTATTGCTGCCGTGCCGCCACGGTAGACGTGCTTTTGCGGAAAAGGTTGCTCACTGCCGTAATCACAATGGTGCAGGGGATCACGAATTCCACCCATTTCGCAGGGAGCTCCACCAGGTTCAGCGTGCTCAGGGCAAGGGTCAGGGAATGGCCGATGGTAAAGGCCGTTACCAGCACCAGCACTTGCTTCCAGTCCTTCGGCAGGTAAATGGCCGTCAGCACAATAATGAACAGGATATGGTCCAGGGCCCCGGGCGTCATGATATGCTCCCATCCGAGGGCGAGGTAAAAGCCAAAGTCGGTCATAACCACTTAAAGTTTACAAGTTTACGGGTTTACGAGTTTACGAGTTCCCGGACCGCCGGCCATCCCAGTCCATCCTGTTTTCGGCCTTTTAACGCTTTGCGCGCCAAAATAAACCCCACTTTTGCATTTTGGGAGAACGAACTATGTCAATGGCATCTATCCTTTACCAGTGGTTACTGGCCCTGTCCCTTTCTTTCGGGGGGCCGGCAGCGCCGGCCAGAATTGTGGGCACAGAAGTCCTGCATCCCTTTTATGTAGGGGTTATCGAGATCAACCATAACAGCCGGGAAAAAGCCCTCGAGATCACCTGCAAGCTCTTTGCGGAAGATATAGAAGCGATCCTGGAAAAGAATTCCCGCGCCAAAGTGGACCTGTCCACTCCAGGCCCGCAGACCGACCGCCTGGTGCACGATTACATCAGCCACCACCTGCTGCTGGCCGTAGACGGCAAAAGGGCCAGCCTGGCCTTCGTGGGATTTGAAAAGCAGGGCGAATCGGTTTACTGCTACCTCCAGGCGCCGGCCGCCGCCCCTCCTAAAAAGCTCTCTCTCACCAACACCCTCCTCCACGATTTTACCAACAAGCAGGTAAACATTATGCACGTCACGGTCTTCGGTAAGCGGCAAAGTCTGAAGCTGGATTATCCTTCCAGGGAGGCGGCGTTCGAATTTTAAAAGTTTACGAGTTGCTGGCGCCCGTAAGGAACTTGTAAACCCGTAAACTTGTAAACTCGTAAACTTCCTCAGACGCTCACAATCAACACCGGAATCTTCAACTGGTGGCGAACGTCGTCGATGGTGGTGCCGTACAGCCAGTCCTTGAGGCCTTTGTGGCCGTGGGCGCCGATCACCAGCAGGTCGGCGTTCGCTTCTTTTACCAGGCGCACGATCTCGCGGGTGCGGCTCTGGAAGCCCAGGCGGCTTTCGGCATGGATGCCCTGTTGTTTGAGGTAATAGAGGTATTCGTCCAGCTTTTCCTGGTCGCGGCGCGTTTCCAGGTCGTCGCTTTCCGTGCCCAGCACCTGGGCCGACACGCTTTCCACGATATGGATCAGGAACATGGAACCGCCCGACTGGCACTGCCCGATGGCATGGGAGATCAGCTGGTAGTCGTGGCGGCTGAAGTCCAGCGCCACGGCAATGCGGTTGTAGGCGGGGCGGGGCAGGCTGCTGCGCTCCACTTCCTGGGCGGCATGGATCTCCACCGAGGCCGGCACGGCCCTTCTTTTCACCAAGGGATAGATGATCGAGCAGAGCAACAGGGCGATGAAGCCGGCGCAACCGGCAAGGATGATGATTTTCCACAGCAGGTTGTCGCTGGTGGCGAAATAGTCGGCCATCTGTCCGAACACCATGCGCAGGTTGAGGTATACCAGTACGGCCGTGATCAGCCAGGCCAGGGCTTGGGTGGCGGGCTTGATGGTAAAGGCGCCCATGGTCTTGCGGTCGCTGACGAAGTGGATGAGGGGGATGACGGCAAAGCCCAGTTGCAGGCTCAGGATCACCTGGCTCAGCACCAGCAGGCTGTCGATGTCTTTTTCGCCCTTGATGGCAATGACCAGCACTGCCGGCACGATGGCCAGCAGGCGCGTCAGCAGCCGCCGCAGCAGGGGATTGATGCGCAGGCGCAGGTAGCCTTCCATGACGATCTGCCCCGCCAGGGTGCCGGTGACGGTGGAGCTCTGGCCGGCGGCGATCAGCGCCACGGCAAAGAGCACCGGCGCCAGTTGGGAGCCCAGGAGCGGTGCCAGCAGCTCGTGGGCGGTGCGGATCTCCGCCACGTCGGTGCGGCCGGTCTTAAAAAAGACCGTGGCCGCCAGCACCAGGATGGCGGCATTTACCAGGAACGCCAGGTTCAGGGCTACGGCGCTGTCGATGAAATTGAGCTTCAGGGCCCGCCGGATGCCTTCGGGGTCGCGTTTGATCTTGCGGGTCTGCACCAGGGCCGAATGCAGGTACAGGTTGTGCGGCATGACGGTGGCCCCGATGATGCCGATGGCGATGTAAAGGGCGGTTTCATTGGGCAGGGTGGGGATAAAGCCCAGGGCCACCTCGCCCAGGCGGGGGCGGGCCAGGATGATCTCCACCAGGAAGGAAAGGCCGATGATGGCCACCAGCGTGATGATGAAGGCTTCCATTTTGCGCATGCCCAGGCGCTGCAGCGCCAGCAGCAGGAAGGTGTCCAAAACGGTGATCAGCACCGCCCATAGCAGGGGGATGCCGGTAAGCAGCTGGATGCCGATGGCCATCCCCAGCACTTCGGCCAGGTCGGTGGCGGCAATGGCTATTTCGGCCAGCAGGTACAAAAAGAAGTTGATGCCCCGGGGGTAGGTTTCGCGGTTGGCCTGGGCCAGGTCGCGGCCCCGCACAATGCCCAGGCGGGCCGAAAGGGACTGCAGCAGCAGGGCCATCAGGTTGCTCATGAGCAGCACCCATACCAGGGCGTAGCCGAACTGGCTGCCGCCGGCCAGGTCGGTGGCCCAGTTGCCGGGATCCATATAGCCCACGCTCACCAGGTAGGCGGGACCGAAAAAGGCCAGCACCCGCCGCCACCCGGGCTTCGAGGTGCTGGTAGTGTCCACCGACTGGTGCACTTCACTCAGCGATGCGTCCGTGTTTGTTCTGAAGTTCATGGTGTACAAAAATGTTTTTGGCCAGCTGTTCGCTGATGGTCGTCAGCGTGTCGCCGGCCTTTATTTCCAGGGAATGGTCAAAGGCAAACTGTTGGGTTACTTCCAGCACCGTGCCGATACCGATCTGTTTATGGTGCAGCAGGTCGAGCATTTCGGCCGACTGGTTGCTGACGCGGCGCACTTGGGCGGGTTGGTGGTGCGGCAGCTCCGTCAGCGGCGCTTCGGGCTGGGGGCAGATCTTTCCCCGGCTGTCGGGGATGGGGTCGCCGTGCGGGTCGAAGCGGGGATAGCCCAGGAACTCATCGAGCTTGTCGATCAGCTTTTGGTTGTGGATATGTTCCAGTTCTTCCGCCACCTCGTGCACCTCGTCCCAGCTGAATTTGAGCTTTTCCGCCAGGAAATACTCCCAAAGTCGGTGACGCCGGATGATGTTCAGGGCAATTTTTTTCCCTTCGGCGCTCAGGTAAAAGCCGTGATAGGGTTTGTAATGCAGCAGTTTTTTGGCATTCAGCTTCTTCATCATGTCGGTGACCGAAGCCGGCTTCGTCCGCAGCTTTTCCGCCACCGCGCTGGTGCATACCGTTTCGCTTTCCAGCTGCAGGTGGAAGATCGCTTTGAGGTAATTTTCTTCGCTTTGGGAGCAGTTCAAGGCGTGGCTAATTTAAAAGTTAGACGAATCTAAAAATATATTTTGAATCTTCAAAAGATTTGTGCCGGGTTTAGGAGAGCAGGGGGCTTTTGGCCCGCAGGGCAATTGCATTTGCCCCCAGTTGCAAATGCCGTTATATTCGTTTTTTATACACCAAATACAACTTATGCGCAGGACAGGATTGATTTTACTGGCGTCACTATTTTTTGCCTGTAACAATGAGGACGGCAAGCCGGCCGCCGCCGCCGAAACAGGGAAGGAGAACAAGCAACCGGACTCGGTGAAGGCACCCGCGGCGGATACGGGAGAATTTCCCGTGGCGGCGCTGCCCTACCGCCTGTCCGATACGGCCCTGCTCGGCGATGGCCGGCAGGATACCATCCGTGGCATGGCTTTTTCTGAGATGATCCCGGATAGCCTCAGCAGCGAAATCTTCGGCAAGGGCGGCAAAGTGAAGTACATGCCCCTGGCGAAAGTGGAAGGTCCCGATGGCGGCAGTTTTTATATTGTGAAAGGAGAGAACCGGCGCCGTAAAGCCGCTATCCTGGTGAGCCTGGATCAGCAGCAGCAATTCGGAGCGGCCTTTCCCTTCCTGGTTCCCGATGCGGACGCTTCCACCACGCAGGCCGGCACCATTGATAAAACCTACTCCATTTCCCGGACGGTGTGGCGGCAGCAGGAAGATGATAAGCTGGAAGGAAAAGATGTGTACGCCTACAACAGCAAGGCAAAACAGTTTACGCTGATCATGACGGACCTGCTGGACGACAAGGACCTGGAGCTGATCAACCCGATCGACACCCTGGCACGCAGCCACAAGCTGGCCGGCGATTACGTGCGCGATAAGAAAAACATCATTTCGGTGCGGGATGGAAGAAAACCAAACCTGCTGACGGTTTTTGTGCATACCGAAAAAGGCAAGACCGGCTGCACCGGCGAGTTGAAAGGCGACGCGCAGATCACTTCGCCCACCACTGCCCTCTACCGGCAGGCCGGCGACCCCTGTGTGCTGCAGTTTACCTTTACGGCATCGGCGGTGATCCTGAAAGAATTAGAAGGCTGCGGTGCGCGCCGGGGGCTGGAATGCCCGTTCGACGGATCGTTTCCCCGCAAAAAAGAAGGAAAGGAGACAGATGAAAAAAAATCAAAAAAAGTAAAATAAAATCGTCAAAGAAGTAGTTTTTTTTTGGAACAGTTAGCCTTATCTTCCATTTAAGTTAGAACCCTTAGCCATAATGCGCCTGGCCGGTATCGAAAGCTGGGACCCTTTTTTTAGTGTACCTTAATTACTTTCAACATGATCTTTAAAGCCTATAAAGTCCCCTACACTGTGGACGAACGTTACAAAAAGAGAGTAGCTTATTTCTCCATGGAGTTTGCCATCCACCAGCCCCTGAAAATTTACAGCGGCGGCCTGGGCTTCCTGGCGGGATCGCACCTGCGCAGCGCCTACGAACTGCGCCAGAACCTCGTAGGCATCGGCATCCTGTGGAAATACGGCTATTACGACCAGGGCCGCAACCAGGACCAGACCATGCAGGTATCCTGGATGGAAAAGAACTACAGCTTTTTGGAAGATACCGGCATTAAATTCCAGATCCTGGTGCACGAACACCCGGTGTGGGTAAAGGTCATGTACCTGCCGCCGCAAACCTTCAACAGCGCCCCGCTGTTCTTAATGACCACCGATATCCCGGAAAACGACTACGTGTCGCAGACCATCACCCACCGCCTCTACGACGCCAACGTGGCAACCAAGGTGGCCCAGTTCATCCTGCTGGGAGTGGGCGGCGCCCGCCTGCTCGACGAGATCGGCTTCAAGCCCGAGGTGTACCACCTCAATGAAGCCCATGCCGTTTCCGCCGCTTTTTACCTGTACCAGAAGTTCGGCAAAAAGATCGAGGAAGTGCGCAAGCGCATGGTATTCACCACCCACACCCCCGAAGAGGCCGGCAACGAAAAGCACGATATTTACCTCTGTCATAAAATGAGCTACTTCTGCGGGCTGTCGCTCGACGAAGTGCGCAAGATCACGGGCATGCCCGACGATGCGTTCAACCACTCGCTGGCCGCCCTGCGCTTCGCCCGCATCTCCAACGGCGTGTCGCAGCTGCACGGCGAGGTGTCCAACGAAATGTGGAACCGCCACGAAAATATCTGTCCCATCCTGTCCATCACCAACTCGCAGAACTGGCGCTACTGGGCAGACAAGCAGCTGTATAAATTCAAGGAAGAAGGTGACGACGCGGCCTTCGACGACCGCAAACGCTACCTGAAAAGAAGGGCGTTCGAGATCGTGGCCGACCAGACCGGTAAGGTATTCGATCCCAACGTATTCACCATTGTGTGGTCGCGCCGTTTTGCCGGCTACAAGCGGGCGGGCCTGATCGCTTCCGACCTGGCCCGGTTCGAGGCCCTGCTGAACGACAAGCAGTATCCCGTGCAGATCATCTGGGGCGGTAAGCCCTACCCGGCCGATTATCCCGCCATCAACGAGTTCAACTACCTGGTGCACTTAAGCCGCAATTACAAGAACGTGGCGGTGCTGGTAGGATATGAATTAGGATTGTCGAAGCGCCTGAAGCAGGCCGCCGACGCCTGGCTGAACAACCCCCGCGTACCCCGCGAGGCTTCCGGCACCAGCGGCATGACCGCCGCCATGAACGGGGCGGTGAACTTTTCCACCAACGACGGCTGGATCCCCGAGTTCATCCACCACGGCAACAACGGCTTCGTAGTGCCCCCGGCCGATTACAGCTATATGTCGGTGCAGGAACAGGACCAGTACGACCTGGACCAGCTGTACGAGATCCTCCAGAACGAGATCCTGCCGCTGTATTACAATAAGCGCGGAACCTGGCGCCAGATCGTGAAGAACGGCATGCGCGACGTGCAGCTGCAATTCGACAGCAACCGCATGGTCGACGAGTACTACGAGCTGCTGTACAAGGAACGCTACAATGTGGAAGCGGCCTATTGAAACTGTGCAATTAATTCATCTATATCCCGGCTGGCCCCGTAAAAAAGGGCCAGCTTTTTTATGACCCCTTCCACCAGCGCATCCGGGCAGGAGGCGCCGCTGGTAATGAGTACCGTCACGGGCTCTTTGGCGGGCAGGTAGTTTTCCGTCACCGACTCGGTATGGGTGTGGAAATCGTAATGGCTGATGGCGTTTGCGGACAGCAGCTTGTCTTCGCTGTTGATAAAATAAGTGGGCAGCTTTTCCTCGCACAGTTCCACCAGGTGCGAGGTGTTGGAGGAGTTGTAGCCGCCGACAACGATGGCCAGGTCGGCCGCGGCCTGCAGCATGCCCGTCACGGCGCTCTGGTTGTCGTTGGTGGCATAGCAGAGGGTGTCGCGGGTGTCGGCAAAGCGTTCCTTTACCCCGTCGCCGCTCAGGCCGTATTGCTGCACCATCACTTCCCGCAGATAATCGGCAATGGCCTGGGTGTCGGTGGCCAGCATGGTGGTCTGGTTCACCACGCCAATGCGCCCGAGGTCTTTGGTTACGTCGAAGCCGGGGGAGAACTGGCCGGCGAATTCGGTATAAAACTGGTCGGCCCCCTTTTCGCCGCGGATGTATTTGGCCAGTTCCACGGTCTGTTTCATGTCCTTCACCACCACGCTGGGGGCGTTGGCGGAAGCATGGGAAAAGGTGGCCCGGGTTTCCTCGTGGTTCGGCTTGCCGTGGATAATGATGGTGTACTGGCTGCGGGCGATGGCTTCGCTGCGGTTCCACACCTTTTCCACGAAGGGGCAGGTGGTGTCGTATTTTTCGGTCTGGATGCCGATGTCGCGCAGGCTTTTTTCGATCTCGAGGGTGGTGCCGAAGGCGGGGATCAGCACGATGTCGTCGGCGTTGAGGGTATGAAAAGGAATGATCGGTTTGCCGGAATTGTCCTGCAGGAAGCGGACGCCGCTTTTTTGCAGGTCGGCGTTCACCTGCGGGTTATGGATCATCTCGCTTAACAGGAAGATGCGCCGGCCCGGGTTTTCCTCGATGGTGCGGAAGGCGATGTCGATCGCGTTTTCCACGCCGTAGCAAAAGCCGAAATGGCGGGCCAGGTAGATCCGCAGGGGGCCGAAGTCCAGCAGGGTGGGGGCATAATCCTTTTTCATACGGTCCTGCTCCTTTCTTTTTTTCTTGATGGCGGAGATCAGCGGGCTTCTGTAAAAAACGGGAACGTCAAAACTTTTCATACGAACCGCAAAGCTAAGCGATATAAAAGAGAAGAAAGCGATAAAGAGGGGTTAAGACCAGGAGAGGCGGGAGGATGGTCCCGGGCGGTGGAACGGTATTAGTATCCCTTCTGTTTTTCTCATTTTCCCCTTTTTCCCTTAGTTTTCATTTAAAGCGTACTTATCATGAGCAATTATTCCGGAGAAACCGCCTGGATCAAGTCCACGAACGTATATGAAGTCAACCTGCGCCAGTATACAAAGGAAGGCACGTTTGCCGCCTTCGGCAAGGAATTGCCGCGGCTGAAAGATATGGGGGTGAAGACCCTCTGGTTCATGCCCATCACCCCGATTGCCCAGAAACACAAAAAAGGCTCCCTGGGCAGTTATTATGCCGCTTCGGATTATACCTCCATCAATCCCGAGTTCGGCACCCTGGACGATTGGAGGCGCCTGGTGGACGAGGCGCACGAAATGGGCTTCAAGGTCATTATCGACTGGGTAGCCAACCATACCGGCTGGGACCACATATGGACCGTGACCCATCCCGAATACTACGAACGCGACCCACATACCGGCGACTTTTTGCGGGCTTCGGGCATGGACGATATCATCGAGCTGGATTTCAACCATCCCGGCCTGCGGCGGGCCATGATCGACGCCATGAAGTTCTGGGTGACGGAAACCGGCATCGACGGCTTCCGCTGCGACCTGGCCTTCTGGGTGCAGCTGGATTTCTGGGTGGAAGCCAAAAAAGAGCTGGATCCCGTAAAACAGCTGTTCTGGCTGGGCGAGCTGGACCCGCTGGAGCATCCCGCCTATATGCAGGTGTTCGATGCCGCTTATACCTGGACCTGGATGCAGAAGGCCCAGGAGTTTTACCACCACCACCTGCCCATACATGTATTATATGACGTGCTGTACCGCTACCAGCATGTGCCCGGCCTGAAAGCCTGGTTTACCGCCAACCACGATGAGAACAGCTGGAACGGGACGGAATTTGAAAAGTACGGGCATGCGGCGCCGCTGCTGGCGGTTTTCAGCTGCACCTGGCCGGGCGTTCCCCTGATCTACAGCGGGCAGGAGCTGCCCAACCGCAAGCGCCTGCAGTTCTTTGAAAAAGATACCATCGAGTGGAGCGGCCGCAACGAGCTGCACGACTTTTACAAGACCCTGCTCACCCTGCATGCCACCCACCCGGCCCTGATGGCCGACGAATGGGAGGCCCACGTGCACCGCCTGCATTGTTCGGACGAGAAACGGGCGCTGGTGTACGTGCGCAAGAACGGCCACCGGCAGGTGCTGGTGCTGCTCAATTTTTCGGGCGGTCCGCTGCATTTGGCCATTGACGACCGCCGGGTGACCGGGGTTTTCCGCGATGTGTTCAGCGGCGAAGAAAAGGACCTTTCCCAAAGCAAAGCCTTTGAGCTGGAAGGCTGGGGCTACCGGGTGCTGGAGAAATAAAGAGCCGTCGGGGAAAATGGGGAACAAGCTCATCAGTTTGATGGGGTGGTTCCCATTTTACCCCCAAACGGTCAAATCAATGGTGAAACAACAAATTTGGAAGCGCAAAAACGGCGTTGGAAATAATGAAAAGAAAAGGCTGTAATCCGCTCTGGCAGAGGCTTTTAGGTGGGGGAGTAGGTGTTTTGACGTAATAAGATGGCACATTAATTGAAAATAAGAGGAGTAGGACTCCTCTTATTTTTGTGTTGTCGAAAGAGATAAAAGAATAGCAATCGTGAAAGACAGGCAATGACAAGTAGCAAGTAAGCAAGCAATCGTTAGTGACAAGAGCAATCGTTAGTAGCAAAGAACTTCATACGCAAGCCAATCGTTAGTGGCAAAATGAATCGTTAGTAGCAAAGAACATAAGCAAGCCGATCGTTAGCGGCAAATTTGAATCGTTAGTAGCAAAGAGCATTCATACGCAAGCAATCGTTAGTGACAAGAACAATCGTTAGTAGCAAAGAACTTCATACGCAAGCCAATCGTTAGTGGCAAAGTGAATCGTTAGTAGCAAAGAATTTATAGCAAAGACAATCGTTAGCAGCAAAGCATCGTTAATCGCAAAATATCTGGGAATCTTTCAGTTCGCGCAAAAAATTTTTTTAACATCTTCCCGCCTGAATGTCGATTTTATTAATCGTTTCGTCTCAATTATTCGCTCGTTTGTCTTTTTTGCTGTGCGAAGATAACTCATGAATTGATATCGCAAAAGGTTTAGCCGGATTTTGTTAAAAAAAATTTATTCTTTTAACAATTTGCCGGCCTTGCAGTTTTATAAAATGCCACCAGGGATTTTCAGCTCGCTTTTCCCAAATTTATTTTTTCCTGCTTCTTCTCTTCCCCAAACGCCTCCTCCTTCCCGGAAATCTGTACATTTAATCCTCTAAAACGTAAGGACTATGGGATTACTGACTCCGAAAAACAATAAGAACGATAAGGCCGCCAAAGGTTCGAAGCCTAAAGAATCCAGCTTCATCCCCAAAGGGGGCAAGACATCATCGGCCAACTTTGTAAAGAAGCCCACGGTGCCCGGCTCCAGAAGAGGCAGCTGATAAAACAAGCACCCGACGCTATTTAAAACCCGCTTCGCTTCAGGCGAGACGGGTTTTTTTATTTCCGCTTATTAGTATGCTGCCGGCATACCTGAAATGCCTGACCACGTACCCCGAAAGCTGCAAAAAAAATCCCCGTCCGACCTGGGGCCGAGCGGGGATTGGAAAAATATCCCTTTTATACTTTATTGATTCAGGTTCAGCGGGTAGGTATAAGTACCGTCATAACCTTCGTAGACGCCTTCCAGGCTAATGGGGCCGGTAGCGCTGCCCAATACCTTGGTCAGTTCTTCCACGCTGGTGACGGCTTCACCGTTCACCGAGACGATAACGAATCCTTCGAGGATGCGGGAACGGCTCAGGGGACCGTCCTTGGTGATCTTCTTCACGGCCACACCGCCTTCCACACCCAGCCGGCGGGCTTTGGTCTTATCCAGGGTTTCCAGGTCGGCGCCCAGGCGGCTGCCGACGTTGGCGGAGGCCACATCCTGGAAGGTACCTGCCTGCTTTTTCAGGGTTACCTGCGCGGTGTATTCCTTGCCGGAGCGATTATAGGTAATGGAGATCTTGTCGCCGGGGCGGAACGAAGCTACCTGGGCGCTCATTTGCAGGCCCGAGCCCACTTCCTGTCCGTTTACCCGGGTAATGATGTCGCCTTTCTTGATACCGGCTGCAGCGGCGCCGCCATCACCCGACACGGAGTACACGTATACGCCGTTGATGTTGGTGGGGATGCCGTAGGCCTTGGCCTGCTCCTCGCTCATTTCCTCGGTGGAGTAGTAGCTGATACCCAGGTAACCGCGCTGCACGTCGCCAAACTTGACGATGTCTTCCACGATCTTTTTGGTAATATTCACCGGGATGGCAAAAGAGTAACCGGCATAGGTGCCGTTGGGCGCCAGGATGGCGGAGTTGATGCCGATCAGTTCGCCATTGGTATTCACCAGGGCGCCACCGCTGTTCCCCTGGTTCACCGCGGCATCGGTCTGGATAAAGGATTCTACGGGGGTTTTGCTTTGCTGGCGGTTGATGTTGATGGTCCGTCCCGTGGCCGAAACGATACCGGCGGTCACCGTAGTTTCGAGGGTCAGGGGATAACCGATGGCCAGCACCCACTGTCCCAGCTGGATGTTGTTGGAGTTGCCATACAGCAGGAAGGGGAATTTATTGCCGTCGATCTTCAGCACGGCCAGGTCACTGCTGGGGTCACGGCCGATCAGTTTGGCCTTGTAGGTCTTTTTGTTGTGCAGGGTGACGGTCAGCTCGGAAGCCACGCCGCCTTCGCCGTCGGAGATCACGTGGTTGTTGGTGACGATATAGCCGTCCTCGCTGATCAGCACGCCGCTGCCCGAGGCCCGTTGTTCCGGCACCACGTTGGGGCCGTAGCCAAAGAAGTCGTCGAACAGGTCGTCGAAGATGCCGCCGCCGCGCTGGCGCACGTTATTGCTGAGTTTTTTCGCCGGGATCTTGGTCTTGATGTGGACCACGGCCGGTACCGCGGCGCTGGCCGCACGGGTAAAGTCTATCCCGCCTTCGGCCGCATTGTTTTTATTGTCGAAAAACCCGGTATAATTGGCGGGCAGGCCCTTTTCTCCGCTGCCGATGGCAGTGGGGGCATCCACTATTTTATTGTATGTCCAGACACTTCCCACCGCAGTTGCCGAGCTGATTCCTGCTACTAGTAAAAGTTGTTTCCAGTTCATGTGCTTTCAGTTTGAATGAGGTAATGTTTTGTGTCAAATTGTATGCCCTCCAAAAATAACTACTAAGCCTTTCGTAATAAATGCCCTTTTTCCAGTTTAACAGAACGTTTACTAAGGTCTTCGTAGTTCTTTAACTTCCGGGGGTCGATTTTGTTAAGGAAAGGTTTTTCAAAAAATCCATGGTGTCCACGCGGTCGGCAAAATCGCAGATGCCGGGTTGCTGGGCCTGCCCAAACGCGGTAAAGTCCGGCCCCACGCTGCACTGGATGGAGGCGTTGTCCTGCAATTGCTGCCGAACGGCTTCCCGGTCGCGGTAATATTCGTAGTGCAACTGGCTGATGGGGGAGAAGGGCGAAGCGTCCTCTACCAGCAGCAGGCTGCCGTTGCTCATGTAGTAGCGGTTGTTCAGGATATGGATGGAGAGGTGGTAGTCGTAATTGTTCTTGTACTTGTGGTGGTTGATGAGGTAGTCGTACTTCCGGAACGCTTCCAGCAGGGGCACGAAGTCGTAGCCTTCGGGCACGTACAGCTTGGTGACGTTGCGGCAGCCCAGTCCGAAATACTGGTACACGTCGTCCGCCAGCTGTTCCAGCTCCCCGGGGCTTTCCTGCCCGGTCAGCACGGCCACCGAGGTGCGGTTTTTCCGGATAATGTGGGGATAACTTTTAAAATAGTATTCAAAGTAGCGCCCGGTATTGTTGCTGCCGGTGGCGATGTAGGCGTCGCAGCCCTTGAGCATTTCGCCCAGCACCACCCAGTCGGCCACGGCGGGGTTCCACTCGGTCAGCTTTTGCACCACGTGCTTGATCATGACCTCGTCCTTGGAGGAAGGTTTGATAAAAGCGTAGTGGCCGCTGAGGAACACGCAGAGGAAGTCGTGGAAGCCCACCAGCGGGATGTTGCCGGCCATGACGATGCCCACCTTTTTGGGGGCGGGGTTGCGCTCCTGGAGGGCGTAGCGGCCGATCAGCTCGTCCAGTTGGGCGGGCTGCAGGAAGTTATGGGCGATGTTGGAAACGGCCAGCTGGATAAACTCGGGGATAAACCAGTTGTTGTCCAAAAAAGCGCGGTGCCGGGCCGCCTGCCAGGCCTCGTCATCGCTCAGCATATAGGCGCCCAGGCGCACCAACAGGTCTTTTCGATCTTGTATGTTCATATCGATAGCTTTTTCTGTAATAAGGGCCGGGGGAATATTTGAATGGTAATTTGGTCCCCACGGTTTATTTTTGTCCGCAAAAGTATAATCCTACAAATCAAATATTGTTATGGCTATTAAGATAACAGACGAATGTATCAATTGCGGAGCTTGTGAGCCGGAATGTCCCAATAATGCAATTTACGAGGGGGGAGTGGAATGGGCGATTGCCGACGGCACCAGCGTGAAGGGTTCCTACGTACTGGTGGACGGCTCGGCCGTAGACGCCGCCCAGCGCAATGCCCCCATCGCGGTTGATACCTATTATATCGTTCCCAGCAAATGTACCGAATGCCAGGGCTTCCACGAAGAGCCCCAGTGCGCGGCGGTTTGCCCGGTGGACTGCTGCGTTCCCGACGAAATGTACCAGGAGACCGTGGAAGAACTGCTGTCGAAAAAAGAAAGATTGCATCTTTAATAAAATCGTTGTATCTTTCGTTTACTATCGTAACACAGCGTAATGCTGAGGGTAAACAGGTGATATTTCCTGTTGTAAAAAGGTGAAGGCATGAACATCCTTCACCTTTCTTATTTTCATTCCTTCCCTGTTTACTCTTTATCTCTTTTCCCGCTTTATCGCTTAGTTTTGGGACCATGAAGAAGAAAATCGCCCTGGTGACCGGAGGCTTTTCCGGCGAAGCCGTCATTTCCTATAAATCGGCCGTGACCATCAACAACCATCTGGAGAAAGAGAAATTCGACGTCTATAAGATCGACATCACGCCTACCGGCTGGTATTACGAAAACGAGGGCGGCGAACGGACGGAGGTAAACAAGAATGATTTTTCCATCCAGGTGGCCGGTGGTAAACTGACCTTCGATGCCGTGTTCATCGGCATGCACGGCACACCGGGCGAGGACGGCAAGCTGCAGGGATATTTCGACCTGCTGGGCATTCCCTACACCTCCTGCAACGCGGCCACTTCGGCCCTTACCTTCAACAAGCGCTACACCGTGGCCGTGGCCGGCATGGCCGGAATACCCGTAGCCAAATCGGTGCACCTGTTCCGCCATACGCCCTTCAGCCTGGACGAGATCCTGGGCCAGCTGCGGCTGCCGCTGTTTGTCAAGCCCAATAACGGCGGCTCCAGCATCGGCATGAGCAAGGTCACCGAAGGCATCCAGCTGGCGCCCGCCCTGGAAAAAGCCTTCAAGGAAGACGACCAGGTGCTGGTGGAAGAAATGATCACCGGCCGCGAATTCACCGTAGGCGTCTTCAAATCGAGGGGCCAGGTGATCGTGCTGCCGATTACCGAGGTGATCTCCCAGAAAGACTTTTTCGATTACGAAGCTAAATACCAGGGTGCCTCCACCGAGATTACCCCCGCCGATATCAGTCCCGTGTGGCAGGAGCAGCTGGAGCACATGGCCCAAAAGATCTACGCGGTGTTCAACTGCCATGGCGTGGTGCGTATCGACTTTATTTACAATCCCGAGCAGGCACGGCCCTACATGCTGGAGATCAACACGGTTCCCGGCCAGAGCGAGGCCAGCATCATTCCGCAGCAGGTACGGGCAAAAGGCTGGAAGCTCGAAGACTTTTATTCGAAGCTCGTAGAGGATGCGTTGGAAGGGTAACTTTCTAAAAGTTTACGAGTTTACGCGTTCACAAGTTCACGGGTTCGTTCCGGCAGGGTAGTTTTTGGGTTTTAATGGTTCGGTTAAGGTCGTTGGCGGGCGCAGCCCCTAATACCCAATTAACCAATGAACCAATACCCCGAAGCCCCATTCCCGGACGCCTGTTGAAGTTTACTTATATTGCACCCCGAAATTCCATCACCTGCATGTTCAAGTTCATTACGAGTCGGCCGCTTTGGGTCAATATAGTTTTTGGTACCGTATTATTTGTGGCTCTTTTCCTGTTGTTCGTCCTATCGCTGAACTGGCTGACGCACCATGGCGAGTCCAAGACCGTACCGGCGGTAGTGGGGAAAAAGGTGGAGGAGGTCCGCGAGCTGCTCGATGAGCAGGGCTTTGAGATGATTGTCCAGGATTCGGTCTATTTCGATACCCTGGCGCCTTCGGTGGTGATCAAGCAGGTGCCGGAAGCCGACGCGGTGGTCAAGATCAACCGTACGGTCTATGTAACGGTCAACCGGGTGGTGGCTCCCGACGTGGACATGCCCAACCTGATCGGCTACAGCTTCCGCAACGCCGAGATGGTGCTGAACAACATGGGGTTGAAAATCGGGGATACGACCTTTAAGCCCGACTTTGCCAAGAATTCGGTGCTGGAGCAGCTCTTTAACGGCCAGTCAATTCCTGCCGGCAAAAAGATCCGGATGGGCAGCGCCATTTCGCTGGTGCTGGGCAACGGCCTGGGCGCCCGGGATATGCCGGTGCCCCAAATGATCGGGCTGACCTATGCCGAGGCCAAAATCCTGATGGAGACCCGGGGCCTGATCCTGGGAGCGGTAGTGCCCGACGGGGATGTGCAGGATACCGCCAATGCCTTTGTTACCCGGCAAAGCCCGGCGCCCCGCAACGAAGCCGGCCAGTCCCTGCGGATCCGTCCCGGCCAGATGGTCGATGTGTGGCTGAGCGTGCAAAAGCCGGTCACCGATTCCACCGAGGCAACGCAAACCCAACCTGTAAATACACAAACCGAACTTTAATTATGAAAAACATAACCGTAACGGAATTAAAACAGAAAATAGACAACGGCGAAGACGTGCGCCTGATCGATGTACGCGAGCCGTATGAATTTGCCGAAGCTAACCTGGGCGGCCGCCTCGTGCCCCTGGGCAAGGTGACCTCCATGCAGGTGGAGGAGCTGGAAGACTGGAAAGAGGTGCCGGTGGTGGTGCTGTGCCGTGCCGGTCGCCGCAGCGCCATGGCCTGCCAGGTGCTGGACCAGCTGGGCTTCAAAGAAACCTACAATATCGAAGGCGGCCTGCTGGCCTGGGTCGACAAGTTCGGCAACGAAGGCCTCCAGCATCGCTAGGAGGAAAAGAAGGAAAGCATAAGAAATAATAAAAAGGGTAGGAGAAAAGAGGCAGCGGCCCTTTGTCTCTTACCCTTTTATTTTAGCGGGCAGGAAAAGCAATAAGAAAGGGGAAAGAGACCGGGAGAACCAATGCTCCTTATCTCTTTCCCCTTACTCTTTCTTCCCCTCAAAACTCTTTCTCTTTTCCTCTTTTGCTCTTCGCTAGAGTTTGATGTTCAGGCCGATGGTGAAGTTGGTGCCGGCCATGGGGTAGTAAAAATTCTCGCGGATCAGCGAGGTGTCGTAATAATAGCTGTAGGTGTAGCCGTTGGTTTCGTACTTGCGGTTCCAGAGGTTGTTGACCTGTACGATGATGTCGGCCGCCTTCACCGTTTTGTTGCTGAGGGTGTAGCGCAGCTGGGCGTCCTGTACGAAATAACCCTTCAGCTGTTTGGCGTCGCTGTTGGTGTTGTCCAGGTATTGCTTGCTGACGGCCTTGTTGGTCAGCAGCAGTTCGGTCCGCCGTACCGGCTTGATGCTGACGGAGCCGGCGGCGGTCAGCCAGGGCGAAAAGGAGATCTGGGCGTTTTTGATGCGCAGGGTATCGTAGCCGGCAAAGTCGAAGGCTGCATCGTAGCGGGCCACATAGTCGGTGTAGTGGTTAATGATATTGCGGCTGATGGTCACGTTGCCCTGTAGGCTCAGCCACTTATTGAGCTGCACGCCGCCCCAGGCTTCCAGTCCCAGGCGGTAGCTGTCGGGGGCATTGATGCGGACGGCATCGCCCACGTCATTGAGCTTGCCGGTCTGCACCAGCTGGTCTTTGTACAGCATGTAGTAGGCGGTGGCGCCGTAGCGGGCTTTGGTGCCGGCGTGTTCGATGCCGGCCTCGAAGTCGTGCAGCTGTTCGGCTTTCGGTGCCTGCAGGGCGGCGCCGGTTTCGAAGTCGTTGCGGGTCGGTTCCTTATGGGCCTGGGCGTAGGAGGCGTAGGCGGTAAAGTTCCGGCCGGTATAGTTGAGGCCCAGCTTGGGATTGAAGAAGCCGAAGGTCTTGTCCACTTTCAGGTCGGGGAATTTGCGGGTGCCGGTGATGCGGTGGCGCACCTGGCGGTACTGCAGGTCGGCCAGCAGGTACAGGCGCTCGCCCCACTTCACGCCCATCTTGGCGTACAGGTTCCCATCGTCCTTTTTGGCCGGGTAGTGATACCATTCGAAGTCTTTGGGGATGGCGTTGCCGGCCCAGATGATCTTGCCGATATGGTCGCCGTCGAAGCGGTTCCAGCTGCCGCCCACCGTATAGTCCACTGCATTTTTCTTGTACTGCAGCGAGAAGACGCCGCCGTACAGGTTGTTCTTCAGCCACAGCTGGCGCACCAGGTTGGTGCGTTGGAACACGCTGCCGCCGATGGTCTGGTCGGGCAGGCCGTAGGAGCTGTATTTCTGGTCGTATTTGAATTCCTCGTAATAGCCTTCCCCCTGGGTCAGGAACAGGGCGGTGCTCAGTGTCAGGTGGTTGGCAAAATCCTGGTTGAAGAACAGCTGGTAGTGGTCCTGGCGGTAGTTATCGGTCTGGTTGGGGTAGAGGAAGCCGTTGTAACGGCGGGAGTTGGCAGAGAACAGGTTGGCCGAATCCTCGGGGGTAAAATACAGGGAGCCCAGGTTGTTGTAGTAATGGGTCAGCAGGCTGTCGGCGTTGTAGAACAGCTTGTGCTGGGGGATACCATTCCAGGCCTGGAAGGTTTTTTCCTTGCCCGAGAACACGTTCAGGCGCAGGGAGGAGCCTTTGTTGAGCCAGGCGCCGGAAACGTAGAAGGACTGCAGGTCGCTGGTAGCGCGGTCGATAAAGCCGTCGCTGCTGATCTTCGAGAGGCGGGCGTCCACGGTAAAATGGTTGTTCAGCAGGCCGGTGCCGGCTTTGAGGGTATGCTTCCAGGTGTTGAAGGAGCCGAAGCTGTTGTTCAGTTCCACGTAGGGTAGGGTATTCAGCTCATTGGTGCTCAGGTTGATGGTGGCCCCGAAGGCGCCGGCCCCGTTGGAGGAGGTGCCCACGCCCCGCTGGATTTGCAGGCTGCTGACCGAGGAAGCGAAGTCAGGCAGGTCCACGAAGAACACGCCCTGCGATTCGGCGTCATTGTAAGGGATGCCGTTGAGGGTGACGTTGATGCGGGTGAGGTCGGTGCCGCGGATGCGCAGGCCGGTATAGCCGATGCCGGTGCCGGCGTCGGAGCTGACCACGGTGGAAGGGGTCTGGTTCAGCAGGAAGGGCAGGTCCTGTCCCAGGTTCTGCTTTTCGATATCGGCCTTGGAGAGGTTGGTCTTGGTAAACGGCGCCAGGCTGCCGGCGCGGATGGCCCGCACCTCTACGGGGGTGAGGTCCACGGTGTCTTTGCGGTCGGTTTCCTGCTGTGCAAATAAGCTGGTGCACGATACCATCATGCCCAGGAACAAATTGATCCTTTTCACGTTGTACAAAATATTTAATGATGAGCGGGATGGAGCTGCAGAGAAGAGTGGGAGCGGGGGCGCACCTTCCCTGACAGGCATTACCCTGATCAGGTTCAACGGGTATGATCTCAGATCCGCCTTTCGGCGAAACACCCCGGGCCTAATGCGCCGCAAAGGTATAGAAAGAATTCCCGAACCGGGCATTTTTTGCGGTGGATGGGCGCGGGGCCGTAAGGGAACTGTTGAAAAACAGGAGCCTGTATAGGTAAAAACACCGGTGCTTTTTGGGGCAATTACCTAGGCGGACCGGGCTGGAATCGCTTTAAAAGTTAAAGTTATCCCAAGAGGGCCTCGGGGAGAGGAGGAGCTATTGCAAATGTCAGAGCCACACTTATTTTTGCATCATCATATGGCAAGTAATCGTTAGTCGCCCCTTGTTTCTACTCGGGGCTTTTTTTATGCCCATAGGTTTTACGACTGCCGGATGAGAATAGGGGGAAAATAAAAAAGCCTCCCGGGAAGGAGGCTTAGGTCTTTTGTTGCGAAGGGGAGGATCGAACTCCCGTCCGCCTTTGGCGGATATGAGCCCGACGAGCTATCGCATAAAAAAAGCCTCCCGAGGGGAGGCGTTTTTTTTCTGTTGCGAAGGGGAGGATCGAACTCCCGACCTTCGGGTTATGAGCCCGACGAGCTACCGCTGCTCTACTTCGCGGTGCAAATATAGGAGCCAATGTTATTTCCACCAAACAAAATTTTATCGTCTAAATTTGCCGAATATATTTTACCAGTGAAGACAGGTTTCGTTAACATATTCGGAAGGCCCAACGCCGGCAAAAGCACCCTGCTGAATGCCTTCATGGGCGAAAAGCTGGCCATTGTTTCCCCCAAGGTGCAAACAACCCGCCACCGCATTAAAGGCATCATGACGGAGAAGGACTACCAGATCATCTTCTCCGATACCCCGGGCATCATCGAGCCCAAATACAAGCTGCACGAAAAAATGATGCATGCCGTGAAAAGCTCGCTGGAAGATGCCGACCTGGCTCTTTTGCTGGTAGACATCAACGAAAACTGGGAGGAGTGCGACGCCATCTTTTCCGCCCTGCGCCTGAAGGTGCCGGCCATCGTGGTGGTCAATAAAACCGACCAGGCCAATGCCGAAAAGATCGGGACGGCAAAGGAATTTTTTGAAAGGAAACCGTACTGCACCCGCCTTCAGCCCGTATCGGCGCTGAACGGCGGCCAGGTGCAGCAGCTGCTGGCGTCCATCGTGGACATGCTGCCGGAAGGAGAGCCGTTCTTTGCCGAGGACGAAATGACCGACCTGCCCACCCGCTTCTTCGTAGGCGAGCTGGTACGCGAACAGATCTATTCGCTTTTCGAGGACGAGATTCCCTATCATACCACCGTGCTCGTGACCGAGTTCAAGCAGAAGTCGACGCTGATCAAGATCATCGCCAACATCATCGTGCAGCGCGAATCGCAGAAGGCCATCATCCTGGGAAAGGGAGGCGAAAAGATCAAAAAGATCGGCAGCGGCGCCCGCAAGGAAATCGAGCGGTTTTTGGGACAGAAGGTGTTCCTTGAACTGTTCGTAAAAGTGCGCCCGAAATGGCGCGAGAACGACCTGTTCCTGAAAGAATATGGTTACAGTTAATTGGTTAATTGGGAATTAGGAAGGGCGAGACTCCACTGACCAATGACTAGTGTCATTTTAAATCGTAAATAGTAATTCGTAAATAAGTAATTTAATGGGTTTTACATTAGCAATAGTAGGCCGGCCGAATGTGGGAAAAAGCACGTTTTTCAACCGGTTGCTGGAACAGCGCAAGGCCATCGTGGAAGACACGCCGGGCGTTACCCGCGATCGCCAGTACGGCGTGGCGGACTGGAACGGCAAAAGCTTTAACGTAATTGATACCGGCGGCTTCGTGGCCGGAAGTGATGATGTGTTCGAGCGGGAAATCCGCAAGCAGGTGCAGATAGCGGTGGACGAAGCCAGCGCCATCCTGTTCGTTGTTGATGCCGCCACCGGCCTGACCGACCTGGACGAGGCCATGGCCGATGTGCTGCGCCGCTCCACCAAACCGGTTTTTTTGGTGGTGAACAAAGTGGATAACAATGCCCGCATGCTGGAGGCCACCGAGTTTTACAGCATGGGCTTTGAATCCATCCATTTTATCTCCGCCATGAGCGGCAGCGGCTCGGGCGACCTGCTCGATGCCGTTGCCGAACTGATTCCCCAGGAAATCGAATCCGAAGAGGAACAGGAAGGCGAAGTACATATCCCCCGCTTTGCCATCATCGGCCAGCCCAACGTGGGCAAATCCTCCCTGCTGAATGCGCTGGTAGGTACCGAACGTACCATCGTCAGCGATATCGCCGGCACTACCCGCGATACCATCCATACGCAGTACAACCTGTTTCAAAAGGAATTCGTGCTGATCGATACCGCCGGTATCCGCCGGAAAAACAAGGTGCAGGAAGACCTGGAATTTTATTCCGTAATCCGGGCGGTAAAAGCCCTCGATGAAGCGGATGTGTGCCTGCTGCTGCTGGATGCCGAAAAGGGCATTGCCGCCCAGGACCTCAATATCTTCAGCCTGGCGGCCCGCAAAGGCAAGGGCCTGGTGGTGCTGGTGAACAAATGGGACCTGGTGGAAAAGGAAACCAATACGGCCCGCGACTACGAAAAGGCGCTGAAGGAACGCCTCGCTCCCTTCAATGACGTGCCCGTGATCTTCATTTCCGCCAAGGAAAAAACAAGGATCTTCAAAGCCATTGAAGTGGCCCTGGAAGTGGACGAAAACCGCCGACGCAAGGTAACCACCTCGGAGCTGAACGACGTGATGCTGAAAGCCATCGAATCCTACCACCCGCCGGTGGTGAGGGGCCGGGCCATCAAGATCAAGTACATCACCCAGCTGCCGACGAGGGTGCCGTCCTTTGCGTTTTTTTCCAACATGCCGGACGAGATCAAGCAGCCCTACAAGAACTACCTGGAGAACAAGCTGCGGGAGCACTACAATTTTAAAGGAGTTCCCATACGTATTTTCTTCCGGAAGAAATAGGGAAGGGGAAATAGTGGGGATAAATGGCCGTTGCGGGGAATTTGGATTTTTCGTTTCACGGCCTACCTTTGCCCCAATCTTAATAATTCAAATAAAGTACAATGAAAAAGTTTTTTGCGGTATTCGCGGTTGCAGCTGCCCTGACGGCCTGCGGCGGCAACTCTGAAGGCACCAGTGCTCCTGATACTACTACCACTGTAACCAACTCCGCTGTTGATTCCAACGTAGTGGCTCCTGCTGTCAACGATACAGCTGCCCAGGGTGGTACCATCCAGGACACTTCCACTACTGTTATTGACACGCCTGCTCACCACTAAGCGCAGCGCAGTTCGACATACTTCAAAAGTCCCTCTTTCTTCGAAAGGGGGATTTTTTTTGCCGGTCGCAAAAACAAGAAAGGCTAAAGCCGTTGTTCTGCAACAGCTTCAGCCTTTCCCTGTTATGATGCCCATGCTATAATCGGAAACGGTTGATCACCGTGCGAATGGTTTTGGTAAAATCAGAAAGCTCCTGCTGCTGCTGTTCGATAAAGACGTTGTCTTCCAGCCTGCCGACCACATTTTCCATTTCCGCCTCGTTTTCGTACACCATTTGCCGGTAGGGGCTTTCGTAGTCCTTTGCCCGCGAGTCGTAGATGTTCTTCACCATCCATTCCTTCGTTTGCAGCGCCTGTTGCAGCAACTCCTTCAGCAGGGGGGCGGTCAGCCCGTTCTCCGGCAGCTGCAGCACCTCCAGCAGCGAAGCAAAGGCATGCTGCCGCTTCTGCTCGAAATAGAGGTCGCTGTTTTCGTGGTAGTATTCGTGAACCTCGTCCCAGCTGTTCACCACGCCCGACTTGATGTTGTCCAGCAGCGATTTCAGGGAGCTTTGCAGCATCAGCTGTCCGCCCAGGTTGGTCCATTCCTGGCGCTTGCCGGCACCGGTGATGGCTTCCAGCACTGCTTCCAGCGAAGCCGCTTCGTTTTGTTCGATGTACTGCAGCAGGTGGGTGATGCCGTAAAATACGATCAGCCGCTTGTACACGCTGTAGGCTTCCCATACCTTGATGATCTGCACGGGGCGCCTGGTGTTTTCAAAGCCGCGGGCCGTGATCTCGGTGGCGCCCAGGGCGGCCTTCTTTTCGTTGATCAGGGCATCGCCGGCAGCGAGCAGGGCTTGCCTGTCGCCGGCCTGTACGCCAAAGGCCAGGGCCGTGAATTCGCGCAGCAGGTCGAGGGCGGTGAACACTTCGTTCACGCTGTCGGGGGCCAGGAAGTCGTACTCGATATAGGGCACCTTCACCTGCCGCTTGTCGCGGTCGACATACTTGCTGGAGTTGCGGGCCAGGGCGTACATGTTGTACAGGAACCAGTAGGCCGGCATGATCACCAGCTTGTTGCTTTTGACCTCGTTGTTCACCAGGCTGAAGGGGAGGGGAATGTTCAGTTCGGCCGGGTAGTCGCCCTTGGCGATGAGGGTAAAGGAGGCGAACTTGGAGTTGTGCTTCAGGCTCACGCACAGGCCGGGCCAGAAGCCCCTGCCCGCCACGATCTCGCCATCGGCGGCACGGCTGTTGTGGTTGGAGCCGATGGTGGCGCCGGCGGCGATATTGCTTTGCCCCATCACCAGGGCCGCACAAAGGAACGAGTTGTTGTGGTGTTGTTCGTGGGCCGGGAAAATGAGGGAGTTCAGCACCTCGCAGCACGAGATGGTGGCGTTGTTGCCCAGGTAGGAGTTGATCAGGCGCGCCCCGTATTTGAGCTGCGAGTGGGAAGCCATGAAAAAGCGTACGGCCTTCACACCGTAGAAAATGCGGCAGCCCTCTTCAATGATGCCGTTTACCAGTTCGCAGCCCTCGCCGATCTGCGAAGGCGACTCGGGCGAAGAGTTGAGGGTAAGGTTTTTCAGCTTGTTGGCGCCCTTGATGTAGGCGTCGCTGCCCACCCATACATCCTTGATGATGCTGGTGTTCTTGATCACCGAGCGGTCGCCGATCTTGCCGTAAAAGCCCCGCTGGGGGTCGAATTTGTTGTCGGTCAGTTCCTTGAAACGCTGCATCAGGGCGTCATCGTCGCGGTGCTTGCTCCACAGGTAGGCGTCGCCGGGCATCATGGTGACGAAGGGCAGGATCTTGCGGCCGGCGTTTTCGTTGCATACCTCCAGCCAGATGCGGACCGATTCGGCCTCGCCCTGCTTCAGCACGCCGTTGCCGAACTTGGCGTGGTTGGTGGTGGTGAGCTCGTGGATGTTCTGGAGCATCACTTCGTTGCCCACGATGTAGTTGGCCATATAATTGACGTTGCTGACCACGACGTTGTCGCCGAAATCGCAGCTGATGATGGTGCTGTTGTACAGGCCCACCGGCATGCTCACGTTGTGAAATTCCAGGGCTACCGGCTCCAGCTTGCCGATGCGCACCAGGCCGAAGAACTTGCAGTTCTTCACCAGCTCGGGGTTGAAGGCGTTCGACACCAGGAGTTTGGCCCAGTCGTCGGAGGTATTGTTGTTGCGCACCAGCACCTCGATCTCGTAGGCCGAAAGGTTGCGGTAAACAATGCCGCTGCGGTTTTGAATATTCCGCAGGTGGTATTCGTCCTTTCCTTCGGGCCGGTACGGCTCGGGAATGAAGTTGTAACCAATAGAATTCAAGGGACGCTTTTCAATACGGTTCATAGTTCACGAGTTGCGGCTTGCGCCTTAAAAACTTGGGGATAATCAAACGAGAAACGTGAGAAAGAAAAAGCAGGGCCTTTTCGTTTCTCACGTTTCTCGCAGTTTTAAATATGTCGTTCCGGTTTCCTATTCAACGGTTACCGATTTGGCCAGGTTGCGGGGCTTGTCCACGTCCAGCTCGCGGGCGATGCCGATGTAGTAGGCCAGCAGCTGCATGGGCACTACGCTCAGCATGGGCGCCACGATCTCGTCGGCCTCCGGCACGATGATCACGTCGTCGGCCAGGGAGGCGCTCTGCTCGTCGCCTTCGTTGATCACGGCGATCACCTTTCCTTTGCGGGCCTTGATCTCCTGCATGTTGCTGATCACCTTTTCGTGGTACGAATCGCGGGTGGCGATGAACACTACGGGCAGGTTTTCGTCTACCAGGGCAATGGGACCGTGCTTCATTTCGGCGGCAGGGTAGCCTTCGGCATGGATGTAGGAGATCTCTTTCAGCTTCAGGGCGCCTTCGAGGGCTACGGGGAAGTTGTAGCCGCGGCCCAGGTACAGGAAGTCCTGTGCATCCTTGTATTTTTCCGCGAGTTGCTTGATGGCTTCCTGCTGCTGCAGCACCAGGGAGATCTTTTCGGGGATGGCATCCAGCTCTTTCAGCAGCTTCAGGTAGCGGTTGTTGTCCAGCACGCCTTTTTCGTAGCCTACTTTCAGGGCCACCATGGTCAGCACGGCCAGCTGGGCGGTGAAGGCCTTGGTAGAGGCCACGCCGATCTCGGGGCCGGCATGGGTGTAGGCGCCGGCGTCGGAAGCGCGGGAAATGGAGGAGCCCACCACGTTCACCACGCCCAGGATGATGGCACCCTTGGCCTTGGCGTTCTCGATGGCGACCAGCGTATCGGCGGTTTCGCCGCTTTGCGAGATGGCGATGATCACGTCGCCTTTATTGATCACGGGGTTGCGGTAGCGGAATTCGGAGGCGTATTCCACTTCCACGTTGATGCGGCAGAGTTCTTCAAAGATGTATTCCGCCACCAGGCCGGCGTGCCAGGAGGTTCCGCAGGCCACCATCACGATGCGGTTGGCATTCATGATCTGTTCGGCGTATTTCTGCACGCCGCTCATGGTAATGGTACCGGCGGTGGCGTCGAGGCGGCCGCGCAGGCAGTCGTGAACGGTCTGGGGCTGTTCGAAAATTTCTTTCAGCATGAAGTGGTCGTAGCCGCCTTTTTCAATGGCTGCCAGTTCCATATCGAGCTTGGTGATGAACGGCGTTTCGCGTTCGTTGCCCAGGTTTTTGAGGATCAGCTGGTCGGGCTTGATGATGGCGATCTGGTAGTCGTTCACGTACACCACTTCCTTGGTGTATTCGATGATGGGGGAGGCGTCGGAGGCCAGGAAGTGTTCGTTCTTGCCGATGCCGATCACCAGGGGGCTGCCCTTGCGGGCGGCGATGAGGGTATCGGGATTGTCTTCGTCCAGCAGCACGATCACGTAGGCGCCCACCACCCGTTTCAGGGCGATGCGTACGGCTTCTTCCAGCTCGCAGTTATTGTTTTTCTTGATCTCGTCGATGAAGTTGAGCAGCACCTCGGTATCGGTATCGCTGTGGAACACGTAGCCTTTGCTGACCAGCTCCTGCTTCAGTTGCGCATAGTTTTCGATGATGCCGTTGTGGATCATGGCCAGTTTGCCGCTGGCGGATTTATGCGGGTGGGCGTTGCGGTCGCTGGGTTCGCCGTGGGTGGCCCAGCGGGTGTGGCCGATGCCGATATTGGCATGAAGGTCCTTGCCCTGGAGGGTTTCTTCCAGGCCGGCCACCTTGCCTTTCTTTTTATAAACTTTCAGGCCGCTGTTTAAAAGGGCGATGCCGGCACTGTCATAACCACGGTATTCCAGCCGTTTCAGACCTTTGAGGATCACTGGATATGCTTCTCTTTGACCAATATAAGCAACGATTCCGCACATATGTATATGAATGTTAAATTAAAACTGGTGTATGTAAGGTTACATCCTCCCCCTTGCCGGGGATTTGGCGGCGCAAACTTAGCATTAATTATAAAAGAAGGCTATAAAAGTTTCCCGCTTAGGACCATGAAGGCCACGGAGAAGTAAATGACCAGGCCGGTAACGTCCACCATGGTGGCCACGAAAGGGGCCGAGCTGACGGCGGGGTCGGCGCCCAGCCGCTTCAGCAGCATGGGCAGCATGCTGCCCGACAGGGTGCCCCAGAGCACCACGCCTACCAGGGTGGTGCCGACCACCATGCCGATTTCCATATAATGGTCGCCGTACACCTGGGGGTTGATACCGTGCCAGAGGATGATGCGCAAAAAGCCGATGATGCCGAGCACGGTGCCCAGCATGATGCCGGACAGCAGCTCGCGCTTAAACACCCGCCACCAGTCGCGCAGGCTGATCTCGCCCACGGCCATGGCCTGGATGATGAGGGTGGAGGCCTGCGAGCCGCTATTGCCCCCGCTGGAGATGATCAGCGGCACGAACAGGGCCAGCACCACGGCTTTGGCGATCTCGTCCTCGAAATACGCCATGGCGGTGGCGGTAAGCATTTCGCCCAAAAACAGGATGATCAGCCAGCCTACCCGTTTCTTGAACAGGTTCAGCAACGGCATTTCCAGATAAGGCTGTTCCAGGGCCTGGGTACCCCCGATCTTCTGCATGTCCTCGCTGAATTCCTCGTTGGCGATCCACAGCACGTCGTCGATGGTAACGATGCCCAGCAGCTTGTTGCTGTTGCTGACCACCGGCAGGGCCACGCGGTTGTTCATTTTGAAGGCTTCGTTGGCCACCTCCTGGTCGTCGAAGGCGTTGAGGGCGATGACGCGGTTGTCCATCAGCTCGCTGACCTTGCTGTCGGGGCTGGCGAGGATGAATTCGCGGATCCGGATGTCGTCGAGCAGCTCGCCCTTGTCGTTGATCACGTAGATCACGTCAATAGTTTCACTGTTCTTGCCCACCCGGCGGATCACGTTCAGTACCTGGCTGACCGTATTCTGTTCGTGTACGTATACGTAATCGGGGGTCATCAGGCGGCCCACGCTGTTTTCGGGATAACCCAGCAGCGACAGGGTGATCTTGCGTTCTTCGGGGTGGAGCAGCTTGATCAGCTCGCGCACCACGTTGCTGGGCAGTTCTTCCAAAAAGGAGGTGCGGTCATCGGCGGGAAGCTCGTTGAGCAGTTCGGCGGTCTTGCCGGGGGGCAGGTCTTTGATGATGCGCTGCTGCGTGGGAAACTCCAGGATCCGGAACACGCCCGCCGCCCGGTGCACGGACATGCCGGCTATGATGTTGCTTTCATAGTCGGGGTACTCGTACACCAGTTCCGCCACATCGCTGATGTTCTGGTGGTCCAGGAAATGCCTCGTTTGCAGGGGATCATTGTTTTGCAGGATTTCCTCGAACTGCTGCTGCAATTCCTCTATTGAATGTTCCAACGCCATGCGCCAAATTTAGATACTAAGCGATAAAGGGGAAAAAGAGAAAAAAGAGAAACGAAAAAATAACGGCTAAGGAGATAATCGCTTAGCTTCAGGATATGAAGCCAATCAGTTTTCTATTGGACAGTGTTTTTGTGGCCCGTACCAAGACCAAGGGCCGGGGTATTTTCTGCAATGCGCCTATCGAAGCGAAGACCATTATTGAAATTGCCCCTGTGATCGTACTCAGTGCCCCGGAGCGGAAGCAGATTGACGAGACCCTGCTGCACGACTACATTTTCGAATGGGGCGACGACCGGAAGAAATGCTGCATGGCCCTGGGCTATGTGCCCCTGTACAATCATGCCTCCCCTTCCAACTGCGAATACGAAATGGATTTTCGCAAAAAGCTGATCACCATCATGGCCGTCCGCGACATCGAGGCGGGAGAGGAGCTGTTCATCAACTACAACGGCGACTGGAGCAGCAAGACGCCGGTGTGGTTTGAAACCCTCTAACGCGGGAATTGGTTAATTGGTTAATTGGGGTATTCGGTTGAAGTCGCTTTATTCCGCACTTATTTCTTAATAGATCTTTGTCCTATTTATTTTGACGGACCGGCCTAATGCCTAATATCCCAATTAACCAATTAACCAATATCCTTATTTATTCAGCGCGAGCATCCAATCCAGCAGCCTGCCCGTCCAGGTTTCCAGGTAGCCGCGGCCCAGGCCCAGGCCAAAGCCATGGCCGCCGGTGGGGTAAATGTGCATTTCGGCGGGCACGCCGTTATTTTTCAGCGCCTGGTAAAAGGAGAGGCTGTTCTCTACGGGCACGGCCTTGTCGTCGGTGGCATGCACCAGGAAGGTCGGGGGCGTTTCCCGCGTCACCTGCAGGTCGTTGGAGTAAAAGCGCGCCAGGGCCGTATCGGGGGTAGCACCGATGAGGTTGTTGCGCGAACCCGCATGCATATACTCCCGGGTCATGGTGATCACCGGGTACACCAACACCATAAAGTCGGGGCGGGAGCTCAGGCGGTCCACCGAGTCGGCGGCCGCGGCCTCGCCGGCGGTGAAATGGGTGCCGGCCGTGGAGGCCAGGTGGCCCCCGGCGGAAAAGCCCATAATACCTACCTTATCTTTATGAATATTCCATTTCCCGGCTTGCGACCGCACCAGCCGGATGGCCCGTTGGGCATCCATCAGGGGCGACTGGTGAGGTACCACGTTGCTCTTGGAGTTGGGCAGGCGGTACTTCAGCACAAAAGCGGCAATGCCCCGCGAATTGAGCAGTTTGGCAAATTCGGTCCCTTCCCAGTCGTACGACAAGGTGCCGTAGCCGCCCCCGGGGCACAGGATCACCGCCTGGCCGGTAGCTACCCGCTTCGGTGGCAGAAAGACCGCAATATCAGGGGTTTGCACCGTGTACACATGGATGGTCTGTCCGGTATCTCTTCTTTCCGTTTCAGCGGTTTTTTTGTAATTTGGAACTTTACCTGCCGGCCAAAGGGGTACGGTCTGTTGCGCCACACTTTGCAAAAAGGGGAACAACAAAATGGGGAAGATCGATAGGGCTTTTCGCATAATGGTAAATAATTGCTCGCCAAGCTAAGGATAAAAATCAGATGGGTTTTCTTTTTTTCCTCCCCGGTTCCGGCCCATCCGTTCGCCCGTGGCGGCTTTTGCCCGCCGCAATTGTTCCCGGTTAAAAAATGATGAGCTTTTAACTCTTCCTTGGCATAATATTTATACTGGTGTATTGTTGAGCTATGTCGGCCTGCAGTGTGTCCTGTTACCTGGTCTTTTCGAACCGATTCCGTTATCCAATTTTCTTCGAACGAACTTTTACCGGACCCCGTTTGCACCATAAGTGCTGCCATTATTAGCCTTTAACGTAATACGTATGTACACATCCGCCAAACTAAGATTGCATGCTGGTGCCTTTTTGCTGACCTGCCTGCTGCTGCTTGTTACTGCCGTGTCTCATGCCCAGTTGAGCGCTGATTTTGAAGTGAACAGGGCAGGAGGCTGCGCGCCGGTTACCATCTTTTTTACCAACACCACCACCGGTGCTTCCGCGGCTGCCAAGTATAAATGGGAGTTCGGCAACGGCTCCACTTCCCAGGTGCCGAGCAATGTCGCTGCTACCTTTAAAGAGGAGAAAACGTATACCGTTACCCTGACGGTAACCGATGGCGGCCAGGTTGCCACCAGGCAAAAAACCGTCACGGCCTATAAAAAGCCTACCATTGACTTTTCCTACGTTCCCAGCGGCGGCTGTATCCCGGTGGCCGTCAGCTTCACCTCCAGCTCCACCCCCGGCGACGGATCGATCGCTTCGTACCTGTGGGACTATGGCGACGGTACCACCGAGGAGGGCGCCAACCTGCAACAGGTAAGCCATACCTACGACTTCGCCCAGAAAGCTTCCGTGAGCCTGACCGTCACCAACAGCTTTGGCTGCTTTGCCACGCTGGAGAAAGCCCAGATCGTGGACGCCAAGGGAGGGGTAAAGGCCGCCTTTACCGCCAACAAAACCGGTCTCTGCCGCACCGACGAGGTGGTGCAGTTCGAAGATAAAAGTACCCCCCTGGGTACCTATACCTATTTATGGGAATTCGGCGACGGCCAGACCTCCACGGAAAAGGCGCCTTCGCATGTGTATAACCAGCAAGGGGTGTTCCCGGTGAAGCTGACGGTGACGCCCGCCAATGGCTGCCCCGGCATTGCCCAGAAGGACTCCTTTATCCATGTCTCCAGCTTCACGGCCGATTTCGAAGCACCCCAGGTAAGCTGTGAAGGCTCCCAGGTGCTGCTGGTAAATAAAAGCCTCCCCCTGCCTACGAGCAGCCGTTGGGAGTTTGAAAACCTGCCGCCGGTGAGCACCACCCGCGACCAGGTAACGGTGACCTTCCCCACGGCCGGCCCGCAGCAGGTTAAGCTGACCAATATGTACGGGGCGTGCTCTGAAACCGTTACCAAAACGGTGGACATTGCCGCCAAGCCCCAGGCGCAGCCCTTCGACGCCGTCTTTACCACCGCATGCGGGGCGCCGGCCACCCTCAATTTCCGCGACAATACGCCCGGGGCCGTAGCCTGGCAATGGAACCTCGACGGGGACGCCGCCCGCGTGCCGGAGTCCACCGAGCAGGCGCCCGTCTATACCTATAATAAAAACGGCCAATACCGCGTGCGCCTGCAGGTGGCCAATGCCGCCGGCTGCATCGACAGCGTTTTCAAAACGGTAACCGTCAAAAACCAGGTCATCCGCATCACGGTCACCAAGTCCACTAGTACCGGCGTCCCCGGCATCTCCTGCGCCCCCTTTACCATGGACTTCGCGACAACCAGCACCGATCCCATCAAGAGCTATAACTGGATTCTCAATGATGTGCCGGTATCCACCAGTGCGACGCCCCAGCTTTCGTTTTCCACCCTGGGCACCTATACCCTCAAGCTCGAGTACACCACCGAAGGCGGGTGCACCGGCGTGGCCACCTACCCGACCATTGCTTATTACCAACAGCCGGTGGTGGATTTCGCTTCCCAGTCCGGCACCACCATTTGCGGCAACAGCCCCGTTCAGTTTTCGTCGAATGTGGTCAGCGGCACCGCCACCCAGTGGCGCTGGAACTTTGGCCAGGGTGCCGCCAGCGTGGGTACCGGCGCCACCACTACCTATAAATATACCAGCGGGGGCACCTTTGACGTTACCCTGGTCGCCAGCAACGGCGGTTGCGAGACAAAGGTGACGAAGCCGGCCTACATTACCGTGCTGCCGCCTTTCCCCGATATTGCAGCGGCCAAAAACGCCTGCCTGGACAACCGGGGTACCGTTACCTTTACGCAGGCGTCCAAACAGGTGCTTTCCGGGGAATGGGATTTTGGCGACGGCACCCGCCTGCCCTTCGATGCCGCTGCGACGGAAATAAAACATGCCTACAGCAGGAGCGGGGCTTACAATGTGGTGCTGACCGCCACCAACGGCCAGTGCGTGGTGAAGGATTCCCTGACCGCCTATGTATTGCTGAAGCAGGCCCCCACGCTGACCACCGCGCGCACCCAGATCTGCTCGAACGAAAGCCTGCAAGTAACCGTGGCCGGCCTGGAGGCCAACCCTTATGCCCCCAATCCCAACTATAAGCTTACAAAATTCATTTACGGCGACGGAACCGACTTTGCCGGCACCGGCGTTAACCTGGAGCAGTTGTGGAAAGCTCCCTTCTCGGCTACCCTGGGCGGTTTTGAACTCAAGGACAACCTGAAAGCCGTAGTCCGGTCGGAGTATTTCGGCTGCTTCGACACCACCAATGTCGTTCCCCTGGATGTGCGCGGACCGGCGGCTTCCTTTAGCCTGGCGGCTTCCGCTTTCTGTTTCAACAAGCCGGTGGTCTTTACCGATAAATCCCGGGCGGGCAATAACGTGCCTATTAAAACCTGGGAATGGAATTTTGGTGACAACACCACCGTTACCAACACCACCGGCAATGCGGTAACGCACGCGTATGCCGGCCCCGGCAACTATGTGGCGACGCTGAAGGTGACCGATGAAGAAGGCTGCTTTGCCGTGTTCAAGGCCGCCGATACCCTGCGGGCTTCCGGTCCCCAGGCGAAGGCCGCGGCTTCGGATACCTCGGTCATGGTCGGCTCTACCGTCAACTTTTACAACAGAACCCTTGATTACAACAGCACCGATACGAAGGTGAAATGGTTCTTTACCGATGGCACCACTTCCACCCTGGAGAACCCGGTGAAGAAATATACCGTAGGGCAGGTGGATTCGGTACGGCTGGTAGCTTCCAGCGCCACCACCGGCTGCACCGATGAGGCTATAGTAGCGGTCAAGGTGAAAATAGTGAACGTAGCGTTTACCACCACTACCAAGTACCAGAACGGGGACCAGTGCCCGCCGCTGCTGGCCCGGTTTACCAATACCTCGGTCAACATCGACAGCTTTTACTGGGATTTCGGCGATGGCAGCGCCGCCGGTAAGACCTATTCGCCTTCCCATACCTACGAAAAGCCCGGGGAGTACACCGTAAAGCTCTACGGTTATGCCGGTAACCTGGAAGATAACGTGCAGACCATTATACATGTGGCGGGACCGACGGCGACCCTGAGTGCGGACAAGCTGTTCGGCTGTAATAGCCAGACCGTTACCCTGAAGGCCGACATCAAGGATGCGACCACCTTTATCTGGAACATGGGAGACGGTACGCTGAAGCAGGTGCAGGACCAGACCGTCGTGCACACCTACGCCTCCCCGGGTGTGTACCAGCCCTCCCTGATCCTGAACGACAACAGCGGTTGCGCTTCCAGCTTCGAGCTGGCCGACACGATCGTGATCGACAGCCTGGCCGTTAGCCTGAAGAACAGCGATACTAAATTCTGCGATGAAGCCGAGATCAACTTCGTTCCCGAGATCCGGAGCATTGCTGCGGACGAGGCTGGAAAGGAGCTTACCTACCGCTGGGACTTCGGTACCGGCAGGGCCGGCGACATCCAAACGGTGCGGGACGCCTCGTTCCACTACAGCCAGCCCGGCGATTATACGGTGAAACTGCAGGTGGTATCGCCTTACGGCTGCCGCCAGGAAGTGTCGCTGCCCATACAGGTGAACCCCACGCCCAAAGCCGGCATAACCGGCCCGGATAACGTTTGCGTGGATGCACCGGCCACCTTTAAGGGAACCGTGGACGTTTCGGGGCCGGTAGAATGGAAGTGGTCGTTTGGCAACGGCAACCGGCCCGAGGTTCAGAATCCCGAGCCCCAGTATTTTTCGGAGGCGGATGAGGAACAACCGATTCGCCTGGTGGTCAAAAGCAAGGGATGTACCGATACGGCCCGGGCGATCCTGGCGATCAACCCGAGACCCCGGCTGGAAATATCGGCTTCCAAAACCAACCTGTGCCCGAATGAAACGGTGCAGCTGACGGCCGAAGGCGGCAGCTCCCGTACCTGGAGCCCGGCGCGGTGGCTGAGCGATGCCACTGATAAGAACCCGAAAGCCAAACCCCAGGCCACCATCATGTATACCGTGACCAACGTCAGCAGTAAAGGCTGTACCAATACGGATTCCATCCTGTTGACGGTGGCGACCAAATTTGACCTTATCTCCAATGATACCTCGGTCTGTATGGGCAGGAGCGTACAATTGAACGCTGCCGGCGGTGATGTGTACCTGTGGTCGGCCGCTAATATGGCGGAGATCAACGATGTGCACAGCCCCCGCCCCGTGGTAACGCCGACTGCTACTTCCGGCCATACCGATTACACGGTAAAGGTGGTCGATTCGCTGGGCTGCTTCCCGCAGGAAACCGTTATCCGGGTAAACATCAACCCGCTGCCCTCGGTGAATGCAGGGCCGGATGCCGAGGTGCTGGCCGCCTCGCCCTACCAGCTGCAGCCCACCGCCAGCAGTGACGTGACCAAGTGGCGCTGGCTGCCCGCCGACTACCTGGATTGCAACACCTGCCCGTCGCCCACCGCCACGCCGAAGTCGCCCATCACCTACGGAGTGCGCGTGCTGAACCAGTACGGCTGCGAGGCCACGGACACCGTCAACATCCGCCTGTTCTGCAACGGCGCCGGCCAGGTATATATCCCGAATGCCTTTACACCCAACTACGACGGA
The DNA here is from genome assembly GCF_037132455.1 of Huijunlia imazamoxiresistens. Classification (NCBI taxonomy): domain Bacteria; kingdom Pseudomonadati; phylum Bacteroidota; class Chitinophagia; order Chitinophagales; family Chitinophagaceae; genus Huijunlia; species Huijunlia imazamoxiresistens. The sequence continues at coordinate 249,576 of NZ_JBBBEI010000002.1, forward strand.
AAGAACGATGTCTTTTATATAAAGGGAATGGGGATCAGCAACATCAAGTCCCTCCAGATCTTCAACCGCTGGGGCGATGTGGTCTTCCTCAAAACCAACTTCGCCATCGATGACCGGTCGGCAGGATGGAACGGCATGTACAAAAACCAGCTGGTACCGACAGGCACCTATATCTATTTCGTGGAACTGCAGTGCGGCGAGGAGACCTTCCAGCAGAAGGGAACCGTTACTGTTGTGTATTAGTGGAATTGGTTAATTGGTTAATTGGGATATTTGGAATTGAAGAATCTTTTCATTGTCAAGACTTAATAACCCAATTAACCCATTAACCCCTCATTGCTTGAGGGCTTCTTCGATCAACCGCACCAGTGCCTGGCCGTTGTCGGAGTAGGGAAGGGGAAGGTTCGACGAAAAGAACCTTCCCCTTTTGTCGATCAGGAAGCGGGCGGGGTAGCCCGTGATGCCGTAATCTTTTACCACGGGGTGGCTTTCTCCTTTTCCATCGGTGTACAGGTTGACCGCGTACTGCAGGCCGAGGCGGCTGACCGCTTTCAGCCATTCCTCCTTCCGGCTGTCGATGGATATGTTCAGGAACACCACGCCGGGCTGGTTGCGGAAATGTTCTGTTACGGGCTTCATGGCCCCGAACAGGTAGCGGCAGGGCGTGCAGTTGGCAAACCAGAAGTCCAGCACCACCACCTTTCCCCGGTACTGCGCCAGGCTGACCCCGTTGTTTTGGGTGTCCGGAAGGGTAAAGTCCCGTGCGGGCAGGCCGGCGCCGGCGCGCTTCTGGCGCCCGTATTCTTTTTCCACCAGGGCCTTCAGCTCCGGGGCGGCCGTACCGCCTAAAAAGTCGGTCAGGGCCTGCTCGGTTCCCTTGTCCACCACGTTTTCGAGTTTGGCCAGCAGCAGGGCCGCCAGCACCCGGTCCTGTACTTTGCCGGTACAAAGGGAGCGTGCCAGGGTGTATTTGTTGTAAAAACCGTATTTGCCGCCGTACAGGTTCCAGAGCATGGTGTAATCCAGTTCGGCCCGCTGCACGCAGTAGTTGAGGAACCCGGGAGAGGCGGCCACCGTATCGTCCTGGGTGATGGCCCAGCGGCTGCTGAAGATCCAGGCCCCGTACAGCCGCTCCGCCTCCTGTTGCTTTCCCGGCCAGGAGCGCAGCAGGGCGATCCGTTTCACCTTTTCGGCTTCCACGCCGGACCAGATATCGGTAAAAAATATCCTGTAGGCCGCCGGCGACAATGCTTCTTTGAACTGTTCCAGCAGGGCCAGCTGTTCTTTTTTGCGGCCTTCGAGGAAGCGGAAAAAGGGCTCGTGCTGGAGCTGTAGGGGTGAGCGCTGGGGCAGCTGCGCCCAGCCGGCAAACTGCTGTTCTGCCGCCGCCTGGTACCGGAGCTTGGCCGCTCCTTTGCCTCCTGCAGGCGCCAGGCCGGAGGCACCTTCTTCCAGCCCGATGCTGTCGCCCGGCTCCAGCAGGCGGTAGTCGCATTGGAAGTTCCCGGCAGAGAGGCGAAAGAGGGCCGGCTCTTTCAGGAAGAAGCGGACCGAAAAGCGCCCCTCTGCCACGGGCAGCAGCGTATCCGTTGTAGCCTGCTGCGGCCCGAACGGATACAGTTGTACCCGCACCAGTTTTACCGATGTATCGCGGAACGTCCCAACCAGGTGGGCCGGCTGTTGCGCCTGCAGTGCTGCAGGCAGAAAGAAAAGGAAAAAAAGGAGTTTGTTCATGAATGGGAACATAAGCGGCATCAGGTGCCGGGATTAGCAAATAAAAAAGGCCTTTTGCAATGGGTGGTGCAAAAGGCCTTTAAAATATATTATGTGGTAAATCGGCTATTCATTTTCTTCTTCCTCTTCTTCCTTCATTTCATCGATGATCTCCTGGTCGGGTTTTACCAGGATCTTGTCGATGCGGTGGCCGTCCATGTCCATGATCTCGAAGGTGAAGCCCCGCCAGCTCATTTTGTCGCCGGGCTGGGGAATGCGTTCCAGCTCGTGCAGGATACAGCCGGCCAGGGTGTCGAACTGGTATTCTTCCTCGCCCAGCCATTCGGTGCGGTGAAAGCGGGTCAGGAAATCATAGAACGGGATCTGGGCATCCACCAGGTAGGTGTCGTCCTCCCGCTTGGTGATCTCGTAATCCTCGATATTCGACTGCGGGATGTCGCCTACGATGGCTTCGAGGATATCGTTCAGGGTGATCATGCCGCGGACGCTGCCGTATTCGTCCACGATAAAGCAGGAGTGGATCTTCGACTCCTTGAACTTTTCCATCACCTGGTAGGCCGTGTTGTTGTCGGGTACGAACAGGGCCGGCTTCATCAGGTCCTTGAACAGGGTAAGGTCGTCCGACACATAGAGGTCCTTGATGGACACCACGCCCTTGATGTCGTCGATGTCGCCGTCGCAGATGGGATAGACCGAGTGCGGATCCTCGATGATCTTCTCCCGGATCAATTCTTCGTTGTCGTTGATGTCAAACCAGATCATGTCGCTGCGGTGCGTCATCAGCGAAGTGATGTTGCGGTCGCCGAGGTGGAAGATGCGTTCAATCAGTTCCTTTTCCTCTTCCTCGATGGTGCCGGCTTCGGTGCCTTCGGAAATAATGGCCTTGATCTCTTCTTCCGTTACCGAATCATCCTTGGTTTGCTTGATGTTGAAGATGCGGAAAAAAAGGTTGCTGGTTTTATTGAGCAGCCACACGATGGGGTGGGTGAACCGGGCGAAGCCGCTCATAGGCCCGGCCACCGACTTGGCGATGCTTTCGGCATTGAGCAGGCCGATGCGCTTGGGGATCAGCTCGCCGAAAACGATGGACAGGAAGGTAACGACAATAACGATCAGCGTGGTGGAAATGGTTTTGGCATAGGGGCGGAGCGGCTCGATCTGGTCGAATACCGGTTCCAGGTAAATGCTGAACTTTTCGCCGGAATACACACCCGTGATGATGGCGATCAGGGTAATGCCGATCTGGGCGGCCGAAAGAAAGATCTCGGGATTGTTGGACAGCTTCAGGGCGGCGCCCGCTCTTTTATCGCCTTTTTCCGACAAACTTTCGAGCCTGGTTTTGCGGGCCGACACCAGGGCGATCTCCGACATTGTAAATAAACCGTTCAGTAAAATCAATCCAAACAATATGACTATATCCATTTAGGGTATAAGTTAAACTTCTAAATTAAGGTATCCGGCCCTTTTATGGAAACCATAGGCCGTTAAAAGTCCGCAGGCAGCCCCTACGATTCCGCCGCCGAGTACGTCCAGGGGATAATGCACGCCCACATAGATCTGGGCGTAGGAAATGAAAAAGGCCCACAGGTAAAAGACGTAGATCCACCGTTTGAAGGTCGAATACAGGGTGACGCTGACATAGGTGGCCATGCCGAAGTGGTTGGCGGCATGGGAGGAGGTAAAGCTGTAGGACCCGGAGCAGCCCTTCAGCAGCAGCCGTACCTGGTCCAGGAAAAACGGGTCCTGGCAGGGGCGCAGCCGCTGGAAGCTTTCCTTGAACCCCTTGCTGCTGACCGTGTCGGCAAGGGCTACGGTGCACAAAAAGAAAATGCTCCACCACAGGCCCTTCTTCCCGTAATTCAGCGCCATGAATACCACGATGAACAGGTAAAGCGGGGCCCAAAACACCGAGTCACGGAAGTAGGGCAGGATGAAATCGAAAAAGGGATTGGTCCACTTGCTGTTCAGCAGAAGGAAGAGCCGCTTGTCGAGGGCATCGATTTGTTGCCAGAGGGAATGAAGGGAAATTAGAACGGCCTGCATGCCGCAAATGTAAGCCAATGGACCCATCTCGCCGATTTTGTGACGGTCCGCTGCCGGAAAAGTGCTTGCTTTGCAGTTTTATTCCTGAAAAAGCCTTAAAGACACCATGATGGTACGGTTAGGACTGCCCAAGACATTATTGTGGGTGATCAATTTATTGCTGATTTACCTGCTGATGTTTTCCTTTTTCCGGTTGGTGACCTTCCTGGCCTTCCGTCCGGACGGCGAAACCCTGACAGGACTGATCCCTTCCTTTATCCTGGGGTTGCGCTTCGACCTCCGCTGGATCGGACTGGTGCTGCTGCCCATGGTGCTCCTCAGCCTGTCGCCCGGGCTCTCGCCCTTTCACTCCCACCGCAACCGCAAGGCCTGGACCTGGTACCTGGCCGGGATGACCTTCGTGCTGTTTTTCTTTTTTGCCGCCGACTTCGGCTGCTTCTCTTATAATAAGACCCGGCTGAATGCCAGCGCCCTGAACTTCGTGGAGGATTTCAAGATCTCGATGTCCATGCTCTGGCAGTCGTACCCCCTGTTCTGGCTGGTGCTGGCGCTGGTGGTGTCGGTGCTGCTGTTGCGGTGGATGTTCCGGCGCTCGCATGTGTACGTTATTTCCAAAACCGACGGCCGGGGCATTCCCTACCGTCGCAAATGGTTCGTGGTGGCTACCCTGTTGCTGGGACTGATGGTGTACGGCAACCTCGGTCCCCAGCCCCTGAAATGGAACAACGCCTTCAGCCTGCAGGAAGGTTTCAGGGCCTACCTGGCGCTCAACCCGCTGCAAAACTTCTTTACCACCCTGCGCTTTCGCAAGCCCCAGTTCAACGAAGGCAAGGCCCGCCAAAACTTTCCCCGGCTGGCTGCCTGGATGGGACTGCCCACACAGGAATTCTCCTACCACCGGCAGGTGGCCCCCCGCCCCGGTGCCCTGCGCTCGAAACCCAACGTGGTGCTGGTGGTCTGCGAGTCGTTCAGCATGTACAAAAGCAGCATGAGCGGCAACCCGCTGAATACCACCCCTTACTTCCGCTCCCTTTCGGACAGCGGCATTTTCTTCGAGCGCTGCTTTACGCCCCATTTTTCCACGGCCCGCGGCCTGTTCGCCACCATCACCGGCATCCCCGACGTGCAGCTGTCGAAGTTTTCCACCCGCAACCCGCAGGCCCTGGACCAACACACCATCATCAATAATTTCGAAGGCTACCGCAAAATGTATTTCCTGGGGGGCAGCCCCTCCTTCAACAATTTCGAAGGGCTGATGAAAAACGTCCATGGCGTGGAGATGTTCACCGAAGGGCATTACAACCAGCAGCCGGTAAACGTGTGGGGCATCAGCGATAAGGAGCTTTTTTTAGAGGCCAACCGGGTGTTTGCCCGCCAGCAGGAGCCCTTCTTTGCCGTAGTACAAACCGCCGACAACCACCGCCCCTTTACCATCCCGGCCACGGACCGGGATTTCCAGCCGGAGGAGCTGCCGGCCGACACGCTGAAAAAATACGGCTTCGAGTCGCCGGGCGAGTTCAATGCCTTCCGCTATGCCGACTACTGCTTCCGCCATTTTATAGAAGCGGCAAAAAAGGAAAAATACTTTGACAACACCCTCTTTGTATTCGTGGGCGACCACGGGGTGTCGGGCAATGCTACCCGGGTGTACCCTTCGGTATGGACGGAGCAGCGCCTGACCGACGAGCACGTGCCTCTGCTGTTTTATGCGCCGGCCCTGCTGCAGCCCGGGCGGCATTCGGAGGTAGTTTCGCAGATCGACGTGCTGCCCACCATTGCCGGCCTGGCGGGGCGGCCCTATACCAACACCACCCTGGGCCGCGACGTGCTGAACAACCCGGCAGGTCGTCATTACGCCTTCATCATCTACCACGACGAGGGGCAGATCGGCATGATGACCGACGATTATTATTTTACCAAAAACCTGAATTTCCCGGCCGAAAACCTCCATTTCCTGCCCGGCAAGGATACGTATTCCCCCGCCCAGCAGGACTCCATCCGCCGCCAGCTCTCCGACGTCACCACCGCCTTTTACGAGACGGCGCGTTGGATGCTGATGAATAACAAGAAGTAGTTTACGAGTTTACGAGTTCTCCGGCCTTGAAACAACTCGTAAACTTGTAAACCCGTAAACTCATCCAACTTTCTTGGCTAATATTATCATCCGCGGGGTCTTACGAATATCGTACGGGTTGAGGTGGTAGTCGCCAAAAACCTCGGTGACCTGCATTTTCTGGAAGGCCAGCATATCGGTGAAGTCGCCGAGGGAGAACTTGGCCACCTTTTCGGTATACTCCAGGGGCTGGTCCAGGGCGGGGTCGGTAACGATGATCTTTTTGAAGAAGTGGCCGTCGTCGTGCCAGCGGTGGATCTCGTATTGGGTGTCGTCGACGGTTTTGACTTCATTGTGCACCAGGCGGTCCTCCACGTAGTGCACGTTCAGGTAATCGAACAACAGGGTGCCGGAGGGCTTGATGCTGCTGGCGATGGTCCGCATGGCATCGTCGTGCTCGCGCTGGGTGCCGAAGTAGCCGAAAGAGGTAAAAAAGTTGAAGGCATAGTCGAAATAGTTGACCCAGAAGGGCAGGCGCATGTCGTGCAGGTAGAAGCGCAGCCGGTCGGTCACGGACTGGCTGGCATAGCGGATGCTGTCGGCCGACACATCGATGCCCGTCACGTCAAACCCGTTGGACGCCAATAACTTGCTGTGCCTGCCTTTGCCGCAGGCCACGTCCAGCACCCGGCTATTGGTGGCGGGCTTCAGGTAGCCTATCAGGGTCTCGATAAAGTTTTTTGCCTCCTGTTCATCACGTCCGAAATACAGCTTGTGGTAATAGGGGGAGTTGAACCACTTTTTATACCATTCGTTTGCCGGCATTTAACACTTTTTTACAAATGTAATGGCTATGATGGGTATTCTTAATTTTTTAATACAAGTGGCCTTGGCTTGAAAAGCGTATTTTTGCCACCCTAAAAATTGAAACTTACGTGGCATTAATCAAGAGCATTTCCGGTATCCGGGGTACCATTGGCGGTAAACCCGGCGAGACGCTTAGTCCTATAGATGTGGTTAAATTCACCGCAGCCTTCGGTTCCATCCTGATCGAGAAGAAGACCGACAAAGCCCCCGCAAAGATCGTGGTGGGGCGCGATGGCCGGATCAGCGGCGATATGGTCAGCCAACTGGTGATCAACACCCTCATCGGCCTGGGCATTGAGGTGATTGACCTGGGGCTGTCGACCACGCCGACCGTAGAGCTGGCTACCAAAGCAGAAGGCGCCACCGGCGGCATCATCATCACGGCCAGCCATAACCCCCGCGAATGGAATGCCCTGAAACTGCTGAATGCCGAAGGCGAATTCATCGACGCCGAAACCGGCGCCGAAGTCCTGCGCCGGGCCGAAGCCGGCGACATCAGCTTTGCTCCCGTGGAAAAGCTGGGCAAGGTAACCTCCGACAACACCTGGATACAGAAACATATCGACCTGGTCCTCCAGTATCCCCTGGTGGACGTGCCGGCCATCGAAGCCAAAGGCTTTAAAGTGGTGGTGGATTGCATCAACTCCACCGGCGCCCTGGTGATCCCCGATTTGCTGAAGGCCCTGGGCGTAGCCGAAGTGATCGTGCTGAACGGCGAAGTGAACGGCCGTTTCGCCCACAATCCCGAGCCCCTGCCCGAGCACCTCACGGCCCTGAGCAAGGAAGTGGTAAAGCAGAACGCCCACCTCGGCATCGCCGTCGACCCCGATGTGGACCGCCTGTGCTTTGTGTGCGAGGACGGCTCGATGTTCGGCGAGGAATACACCCTGGTGGCCGTGGCCGACTACGTGCTGTCGAAACGCAACGGCAACACCGTCAGCAACATGAGCAGCACCAAGGCCCTCAAGGAAATCACCCTGAAACATGGCGGCGCCTACTTCCCCTCCGCAGTAGGAGAGGTGAACGTGGTGAAACGCATGAAGGACGTGAATGCCGTCATCGGCGGCGAAGGCAACGGCGGCATCATCGTGCCCGACTTCCATTACGGCCGCGACGCCCTCATCGGCCTGGCCCTGTTCCTGTCGCATTTCGCAGCCTTTACCAAGGGTATGAAGTCGTTCCGCCGCAACTACCCCGACTACTTTATTTCCAAGAATAAGATCGAGCTGGAAACCAGCATCAACGTGCGGGACATCTTCGACAAGATCTGCAAGAAATATAAAAACAACCCGATCAACACCGAGGACGGCCTGAAGATCGAGTTCGATTCCGACTGGGTGCACCTGCGCACGTCCAATACCGAACCCATCATCCGCATCTACGCCGAAAGCTCCTTCGAGACCACGGCAAATAATATTGCCATGCGTTTGATGCAGGATATCAGAGAGTTCAAGTAATTTCGATAGTTTACAAGTTTACGAGTTCCTGGCAGGCGCAAGCAACTCGTAAACTTGTAAACTTGACAAAAGTCAGCTATTGGGGACAACGGAATCCAATAAGTTTGCAGTTTAAAGAACCCCGATGGAAAACAATATCTTAATGAGTATCGAACGGAAACCCTCCATAGCGGGCGCCGGAGGCGTGCGGGACCGGATTTATTTAGACAATGCGGCGACCACGCCTATGGATCCGGAAGTGTTGAGCGCCATGTTGCCGTACATGCAAACCCATTTCGGCAATCCTTCCTCCATTTACTCTTATGGGCGCGAAACGCGGCTGGCGGTGGAAACCGCCCGCAAGGCCGTGGCCAAAATGCTGGGCGCCCGCCCCGGGGAGATCTTCTTCACCAGCGGCGGCACCGAAAGCAACAATACCGCCATTGCCGCCTCCATCCGCGACCTGGGGTGTACCCATATCATTACGTCGCCCATCGAGCACCATGCCGTGCTGCATACCGTGGAATACCATCACCAGCAACATGGGGTGACCACCTCCCTGGTGGCGATCTCCTCCGACGGCCACGTGGATTACGAAAACCTGGAAGCCCAACTGGCCGCAAAGGCTGCCGAAGGCAAGAAATGCCTCGTGACCCTGATGCATGCCAACAACGAGATCGGCACCCTGCTGGGACTGAAGCGGGTAGGGGAGTTGTGCAAAAAGTACGACGCCATCTTCCATTCCGATTGCGTGCAGACCGTAGGCCATTACCCCATCGACCTGGGCCGTCTCTTTATTCATTTCATCTCCGCCTCGGGCCATAAATTCCACGGACCCAAAGGCGTGGGCATCCTCTACGTGAACGAGAACATCAACATCAAGCCCTATATCTTCGGCGGCAGCCAGGAGCGCAACATGCGGGCCGGCACCGAGAACGTGTACGGCATCGTGGGCTTTGCCAAAGCGCTGGAGATTGCCATGCGCGACTACGAAAAGGACAGCACTTATATTAAAGAGCTGAAACGCTACATGGTGCAGGAGCTGAAAGGGGCCCTGGGAGAAGTGTCGTTCAACGGCGATGTGGAGAACGGCCTGTACACGGTGCTGAGCGTTTGTTTCCCGCGGAGCGAGAAGGCGGAATTCCTGTTATTTAACCTCGATATCCACAATATCTGCGTGTCGGGCGGCAGTGCCTGCAGCAGCGGCGCCAACGTCGGCTCGCACGTGATCCAGGCCCTGAACAAGCCGGGAAGCTGGGAAACCGTGCGATTTTCCTTCAGCAAGTACAATACGAAATCAGAGGTCGACCGCGTGGTGGCCGAACTGAAAGAACTGCTGTAGGGGACATTGTCTTCCTGCAAGCAACAAAAAAGCCTCCGGTGCAGCACGCAGCGGAGGCTTTTTTTATAGTACAAAGAAAAAGCCGTAAGCAATTTGTTTAGCAGACTACAGATGGCGGCAATCCTCCATCTGAAAAAAATATTACAGGTAGCGCAGGGGATTCCGGCGGGCGGCAAAAATATAGCGCTTCAGGTTGATCAAAAAGGCCATCACCATATAGAGCACGATGGGAGAGCCAAGCGTTAAAAAGGAAACATATATGAACCACATCCGGATGCGGGAGGTAGCTACCCCCATCTTTTCCCCCAGGGCGGAACAAACGCCGAAGGCCTGCCACTCGATAAAATTCTTTAACTGTTTCATATTTACTTGATGCGAAATTATCTTAATGCGATGCTTTGCTGGTTTTTGCGGGCTGTGTTTAACTCGTTTTTAATAACTTTGCCGCGGCTTTTATAAAAATACTACATTTTGCTGCCACTGAATGCTGGTATTTATTTCACCATTTTTTAAAACCGTTGTCATGCTTTTCGACCTGGATCTTATTAAGAAAGTTTATAGCGATTTGCCTGCCAAAGTTGAAGCCGCCCGCAAAATGCTGGGGCGTCCCCTGACTCTGGCCGAGAAAATTCTGTACTCGCACACGTTTTCTCCCGCTACCCATCCTTACGAAAGAGGTAAGGATTATGTTGATTTCGCACCCGATCGCGTAGCCATGCAGGATGCTACCGCTCAAATGGCCCTGTTGCAGTTTGATACCTGCGGTAGAACCCGCGTAGCGGTTCCCTCCAGCGTGCATTGCGATCACCTGATCCAGGCGAAATCCGGCGCCCAGGAAGACCTGACCAACGCTATTGAAACCAACCGCGAGGTGTACGACTTCCTGGCTTCCATTTCTAACAAATACGGTATCGGTTTCTGGAAACCCGGCGCCGGCATCATCCACCAGGTAGTGCTGGAAAACTACGCCTTCCCCGGCGGTGTGATGATCGGTACCGACTCGCATACGCCGAATGCCGGCGGTCTGGGTATGATCGCCATTGGTGTGGGTGGTGCGGATGCCGTGGACGTGATGGCCGGCCTGCCCTGGGAGCTGAAAATGCCCAAGCTGATCGGTGTTAAGCTGACCGGCAAAATGAACGGCTGGACCTCTGCCAAAGACGTGATCCTGAAAGTCGCCGGCATCCTGACCGTAAAAGGCGGTACCGGTGCAATTGTAGAATACTTCGGCGAAGGCGCTGACAGCCTGAGCTGTACTGGTAAAGCGACCATCTGTAACATGGGTGCCGAGATCGGCGCTACCTGCTCCCTCTTTGCTTACGACGACCGCATGGCCGGCTACCTGAAAGTAACCGAGCGCGGCGCTGTAGCCGAGGCTGCCGATGCCGTTCGCGAACACCTGCGCCCCGACACGGAAGTATACGCCCACCCCGAAAAATACTACGACCAACTGATCGAGATCAACCTCGACGAGCTGGAACCCCACGTAAACGGACCCTTCACTCCGGACCTGGCTACCCCCATCTCCCAAATGGCTGCCGCCGTTAAAGAGCATGGCTGGCCCGACAAAGTGGACGCTACCCTGATCGGTTCCTGCACCAACTCTTCTTACGAAGACATCAGCCGTTCGGCTTCCATCGCCGCCCAGGCGCAAGCCAAAGGCCTGAAAGCCGCTGCCGAATTCATCGTTACCCCCGGCTCCGAAGTGGTACGCTATACCACCGAGAAAGACGGTTACTTCGAAACCTTCGACCAGATCGGCGGTGTCATCATGGCCAACGCCTGCGGACCCTGCATCGGCCAGTGGGCCCGTCACATCGACGACCCGGCTCGTAAGAACACCATCGTTACTTCGTTCAACCGCAACTTCGCCAAGCGCAACGACGGCCTGGCTTCCACCCACGCTTTCGTGGCATCGCCCGAGATCGTTACCGCTTACGCCATCGCCGGCTCCCTGTCCTTCAACCCCCTGAAAGACAAGCTGAAGAACGACAAAGGCGAACTGGTAATGCTCGACGAGCCCAAAGGCTACGAGCTGCCTCCCCAGGGCTTCTCCGTACAGGATCCCGGTTACCAGGCTCCCGCCGAAGACGGCCAGGGCGTACAGGTAGTGGTGAAAGGTGATTCGCAGCGCCTGCAGCTGCTGTCGCCCTTTGCTGCCTGGGAAGGTACCGACCTCAAAGGTCTGAAGCTCCTGATCAAAGCCAAAGGCAAGTGCACCACCGACCACATCTCCATGGCAGGTCCCTGGCTGAAGTACCGTGGTCACCTCGACAACATCTCCAACAACATGCTGATCGGCGCCATCAACTTCTTCAACCTCCAGACCGACACGGTGAAGAACCAGCTGACCGGCGAATACGGCACCGTTCCGGGTACACAGCGCGCTTACAAGGCCGCCGGTATCGGTTCTGTGGTAGTAGGCGACGAGAACTACGGTGAAGGTTCTTCCCGCGAGCACGCGGCCATGGAACCCCGTCACCTGGGTGTTCGCGCCATCGTGGTGAAAAGCTTTGCCCGTATCCACGAGACCAACCTGAAGAAGCAGGGGATGCTGGGTCTGACCTTCGCTGACAAGGATGATTACGAAAAAGTACAGGAAGACGACGTGATCGACATCGTAGGCCTGGACAACTTTGCTCCCGGTCACCAGCTGACCATGGTACTGCACCATGCCAACGGCCAGACCGACGAAGTGAAGCTGAACCACACCTACAACCAGCAGCAGATCGAATGGTTCAAAGCCGGTAGCGCCCTGAACCTGATCCGCAAGCAATTCCAGAACGCCTAAGCGTTTTTTGAATACGAATAAAAAAAGAGCGAAGCCCCGGCTTCGCTCTTTTTTTATTCCTGCCCGCCCCAGCGGTAGCTTTCGTTCTTCAGCCCGGCCAGGTCGATGACGCGGTCCACGACGGTCATGGCTGCCTGTTCCAGTGTTTGGGGCCGGCTGTAGAAGGAGGGGGTGGCGGGACAGAGAATGCCGCCGGCCAGGGTAACGGTTTCCATGTTTCGGATCTGCACCAGGTTGTAGGGCGTTTCCCGGATGACCAGGATGAGCTTTTTGCGTTCCTTCAGCATCACGTCGGCACCCCGGGTGATGAGGTCGTTCGACACGCCGGAGGCGATGCGGCCCAGCGTCCCCATGGAGCAGGGAACAATGATGAGGGCGTCGTACTGCGCCGAGCCGGAAGCAAAAGGGGCCGTAAAGTCTTTGGTGGAAAAATAGCGGGCGGGGAAGGAGCCGTAGCTCTGGTCGTCCAGTTCGGTCTGCCAAACATATTTGGCATTATCGCTCATGGAAATGCATAACTCCTGTACCTGGTCCTTCAGCTGCTGCAGCTTCTGCAGCAATAATTTGGCATAGATCGATCCGCTGGCTCCGGTAATGGCTACTGCTATTTTTTTCTTCATATTCTCTATTAAATAAAAAACACCCAACCAAAGTTAAGGTTGAGTGTTTCAATAATGTTCCGTCAGGAAGGATCGTCTACTTGGCCACGTTCACGGCGCGCTTTTCGCGGATCACCGTTACCTTGATCTGGCCGGGGTAGGTCATTTCGGTCTGGATCTTCTGGGCGATTTCGAAGGAGAGGCGCTCGCTTTCCTGGTCGGTCACCTTGTCGGCTTCCACGATCACGCGCAGCTCACGGCCGGCCTGGATGGCGTAGGCTTTTTCCACACCGTTGTAGGTCTGGGCCAGGTTTTCCAGTTCCTTGATCCGCTGCAGGTACTGCTGCATGATCTCGCGGCGGGCGCCGGGACGGGCACCGCTGATGGCATCGCAGGCCTGAACGATGGGGGAAATGACGTACTGCATTTCCATTTCATCGTGGTGGGCGCCGATGGCGTTGACTACCGCCGGGTTCTCACCATATTTTTCGGCCAGCTTGGCGCCCAGCAGGGCGTGGCTCAGTTCGGTTTCTTCGTCGGGTACCTTGCCGATGTCGTGCAGCAGGCCGGCGCGTTTGGCCAGCTTGGGGTTCAGGCCCAGCTCGGCGGCCATCACGGCGCAGAGGTTGGCTACCTCGCGGCTGTGCATCAGCAGGTTCTGGCCGTAAGAGGAGCGGAAGCGCATTTTACCGACGATCCGCACCAGCTCTTTGTGCAGGCCATGAATGCCCAGCTCGATCACGGTGCGCTCACCGATATCCATTACCTGCTCTTCCAGCTGGCGGCGGGTTTTTTCCACCACTTCCTCGATGCGGGCGGGGTGAATGCGGCCATCGGCCACCAGGCGTTGCAGGCTCAGGCGGGCGATCTCGCGGCGCAGCGGGTCGAAGCAGGAGAGCACGATGGCTTCCGGGGTGTCGTCCACGATCAGGTCCACACCGGTAGCGGCTTCGATGGCGCGGATGTTGCGGCCCTCGCGGCCGATGATCTGGCCCTTAATCTCGTCGCTTTCCAGGTTGAACACCGTAATGGCATTCTCAATGGCCTGCTCGGCGGCAGTACGCTGGATGGACTGGATGATGATCTTGCGGGCTTCCTTGTTGGCCTTCTGCTTGGCATCGTCCACGATCTCCTGCTGGATGGCCAGGGCCTGCGAATGGGCTTCCTGCTTCATGCCTTCGACCAGCTGGGCTTTCGCCTCCTCGGCGGTCAGTCCCGAGATCTTTTCCAGGCGGCGGGTCTGCTCTTCCTGGTGTTTGTCCAGTTCGGCCTGCTTGGCATTGATGACTTCGATTTGGCGGTTGAGGTTTTGTTTGATGGTTTCGTTCTCTTTGATTTGCTTTTCCAGCTGCTCGGCTTTCTGGTTCAGGCCCTGTTCTTTCTGGCGGATGCGGTTTTCGCCTTCACCTACTTTGCGGTTGCGTTCCAGCACTTCTTTTTCGTGTTCGGCCTTCAGTTGCACGAATTTTTCTTTAGCGGCCAGTTCCTTTTCCTTCCGTACGGTTTCGGCTCTTAATTCGGCTTCCCTGATCAGGGTTTGGGCCTGAAGGTCCGCTTCCTCCACTTTTTTACGGGTATCCTTTGCAAAAATGAACTTACCTGCTATTATGCCCGCCACCAGGGCCACCAAGGCTATAACTATCTCCATGGATTGTGTTTTTGTTAGAGTTTTTTGTGATGAGAATAAATAAATATGGCATACCGCTAGAAAGGGTAAGGTGGCGAAGATACAAAACCGGGATAATTCCCATGAAATTGTTATGCTCCTGATTTCAGCCCTGTTGCAGGCGCTAAAACAGAGGAATATAGGGAGAAAAAGACAGCCGGACCCAACAGCGGGCCGGCTGTCTTTTCAAGAAGACGAACCGTCTCCCGCTCAGATATTCTCTTCCAGGGCGCCGTCGATCATCTTTTCCAGCGTCTGCAGGCGGCTGCTGACGTTGTCGAGGTTGACCTGGTTGGAAATGGCCGAATTCTGCTCGGTGGCAAACCATACCAGCACCATAGCGATATAATCCTGCATGTCCTTGCCGGCAAACTGGGTCTTGAATTCGATCAGCTTTTCGTTGATGGTTTTGACGGTTTTCCGCACCACCTCCTCGTCCTTGGGGTGGATTTTTACCCGGTAGGTTCTATCGCCTACCACCAGGTTCGTAGGAATTAATTCGACCACAATCTTCCGATTAAGTGAATAAACTGGTTACAGCTGAACCCTTGGCTCAGCGGTTTTCAAGGGTGTAAACGGATGGGCGGCTTTTTTATGGCCTTACTGGCTTAAAAAGGCGATGCATTTGTCGATATCCCGGATATACTGGCTGATCTTTTTCTCAAAATCCTTTTTATCGCGGTCGTTCATCTCGCCGGCGGCCAGCTTCAGGATGGCCAGGGCGTTGTCGAGCGTATCGATCTGCAGCTGGAACTGCTTTTCCCGCTGCCTGCCTTCCGCCAGCTCGCGGCGCAACTGCTCGTTTTCCTTTTTGAGCTGCAGCTGCTGCTTCAGCAGCAGCTGCAGCTTGTCGTTGATGGTATTGAACTGCTTATCCAGCGACATATTATTTCCTGATTTCGGCCGACAATTCCTTTTCCAGTGCCGTCATGATCTTGTTCATCCAGCCGTCGATCTCCTTGTCGGTGAGGGTCTTCTCCTCGTCGAGGAAGGTGAAGTTGATGGCCAGCGACTTTTTGTCCGCTCCCAGCTTCTCGCTTTCGAACACGTCGAACAGCCGTACGTCCTGCAGCTTGTTCAGGCGCAGCTTGTTCAGCTGGGCGGTGATCTCCTCGTACTTCATCTGGCGGGGCACTACCAGGGCCAGGTCGCGTTCCACAGCCGGGAAGCGGGGGACTTCCCTGAAGCTGATGCGTTGTTGCAGGGCGGCGTCCAGCAGGGCGTCCCAGTTGAAGTCGGCCACGAACACCGGCTGCTTCAGGTCAAAGCGGGCGGCGGTCCTGGCAGGCACCCTGCCCAGCTGCAACACGGCCTTGCCGTTCACCGAAGCGGTCAGTACCAGCTCGAGGCCGGTGGAGGCTTCGCCCGCCGCAAAGGTGGCCTTCAGCCCGGCTACCTTCAATAAAGATTCGGCTACGCCTTTCAGGTAATAGATGTCGGCGGCATTGCCTTTTCCTTTCCAGCTGGTGTCGCTGGTGTTGCCGGTCACGTACACGCAGAAATGGTTCGTTTCGTTGTACTGGCCGGGGCCTGCCAGCTGGTAGGTTTTGCCGAATTCGAACAGGCGCAGGTGGGCGTTCTTGCGGTTGCTGTTGAACTGGATCACTTCCAGGGCCGTAGGCAGCATGGCCGGGCGCATCACGTCCAGCTCACTGCTCAGGTTGTTCAGCAGCTTGACGGTAGTGGCCAGCTCGTCTTCCGAAAAGTATTTCGAATTCGTGATGGAGTTGGTCAGGATCTCGTGGAAGCCATTGCCCACCAGGAAGCCGGCGACCTTGGCGCGCAGGCTGTCGGCCTTGGAGGTCTGCTCCACCGCCGGGGTGATGGTGATGCTGGACGGGATACCGATGTTGTCCAGCCCGTCGATCCGCAGGATCTCTTCCACCAGGTCGGCCGGCACGCTGATGTCGTGCTTGTGGTAGGGCACCTCGATCATCAGGGCGTCGATGTCCTCGCGGATAATGGAAAAGCCCAGGCTTTGCAGGATGCGCCGCACGGCATCGGGATGGTAGTTCTTGCCGCTCAGTTTTTTGAGGAACTGGAACTTGAAGATCACCTGCTTTTTCGACTGCGGTTCAGGGTACACGTCGATGATGTCGGATGCGAAGTCGCCGCCGGCCAGCTCCTTGATCAGCAGGGCGGCCCGCCGCAGCACGTTTACCGTGTTGGAGATGTCCACACCCTTTTCGAAGCGGGTGGCCGCATCGGTACGCAGGTTGTGGCGGAACGAGCTTTTGCGGATGGAGGTGGGGTCGAACCAGGCGCTTTCGAGAAAAATGTTCTTGGTGGCGTCGGTCACACCCGAGCGGGCGCCGCCAAACACGCCGGCGATGCACATGCCTTCTTCCGTCTCGCCTGAGGCGAGACAGATCATCAGGTCTTCGGCGCTGAGCTTCCGCTCTTTATCGTCCAGGGTCACGAAGGGCGTGCCTTCAGGCAGGTTTTTCACCAGCACCTTCTGGCCCGTGATGGCATCGTAGTCGAAGGCATGCAGGGGCTGTCCGGTTTCGTGCTGGATATAGTTGGTAATATCGACGATATTGTTGATGGGGCGCAGGCCGATGGCTTTCAGGCGCTGCTGCAGCCATTTGGGCGATTCCTTCACCGTGATGCCCCCTAGGGCGATGCCGGCGTAGCGCTTGCAGGCCGATTGGTTTTCGATCTCCACGCCGATCTTCAGCGAGGGGCTGGTGACCTTGAAGTTGGCCGCGGGCACTACGGGGCGCACGTCTTTTTTATCGTGGTGCGACAGGTAGGCGCAGACGTCGCGGGCCACGCCCAGGTGACTCATGGCGTCCATGCGGTTGGGCGTCAGGCCGATCTCATATACAATATCGGTGCAGGGCTGGAAAAATTCTTCCGCGGGCTGACCCACGCGGGTGTCGGCAGGCAGCACCATGATGCCGGCATGGGAGTCGCCCAGGCCGATCTCGTCCTCGGCGCAGATCATGCCGTAGCTTTCCACGCCGCGGATCTTGGCCAGCTTCATGGTCAGCGGTTCGCCGCCGGTGGGGTAGATGGTGGTGCCGACGGTGGCCACCACCACCTTCTGGCCGGCGGCCACGTTGGGCGCCCCGCACACGATCTGCAGCGGCTCGGCTCCGCCGGTATTCACCTTGGTCAGGCGCAGCTTGTCGGCGTTGGGGTGGGGGGCTACCTCCAGCACTTCGCCGATCACCAGGCCCTTCATGCCGCCTTGTACCTCTTCGTATTTTTCCATTTTTTCCACTTCCAGTCCAATCGAGGTCAGTATACGGGAAAGCCGTTCCGGTTCCAGGCGTACGGGCAGGTATTCGCTCAGCCAGTTATAAGAAATAGTCATTATTTATGGGATTTCTATAGCGGGCAAATATAGGCATTTGACCGCTGATCTTGGCGGCGTCGGGAGGCGGTTGCCGGGCGGCTGGAAAAGTGGGGCAGCCACCGGGAGCCGGAAATTTATCCACATCGCTCATATTACACTCTGTTGTTTTATTTGGGAACGGAAAATGTAGCCTTTTCTTCGCCGGACGCGGAGGTGACCGGTGCATTTGGGTGGGGCCATAAACTTGTTCACACCTATTTTCCGCCTCCGCGAATCTCAACACCTTTGCAGCCCTCTTGGCGGATTCGCCCCGCCGGGGTGCATGAATAACCGAAAACTGTGGATATCGTGTGCAGGGAATGTGCAGTAAGATTGGCGCCGGATGGCGGCGGAAATTTTGGTTATCGGTAATTTTAAGATGTGGAAAAACAAGGGGACAGGCGGTGAGCCTTATCGTTTCCTCCGCTGGTGCTCGTGTGAAAATCAATGCCTTAACTTTTTTACTGTGTAACTATGGACATACCTAACGTCAATCGCGACCGGAAGCAGAAGAGGAAAGCGCCTATGGACATCAGCACCCTGATGTATGGCAAGGTGCCCCCGCAGGCAAGGGAACTGGAAGAGGCGGTGCTGGGCGCCGTGATGCTGGAAAAGGGTGCCTTCGACACGGTAATCGAAATCCTGAAGGCGGAATGTTTTTACGTAGACAGCCACCAGCGCATCTTCCGCGCCATGCAGGGCCTGGCCAACAAAAGCCAGCCGATCGACCTGCTGACGGTGGTGGAAGAGCTTCGCTTCCGCGAGGAGCTGGAAATGGTGGGCGGCCCCTATATGGTGACCAAGCTCACCAACAGCGTGGTGTCGTCGGCTAACATCGAGGCGCATGCGCGGATCATCCTTCAGAAGTACATCCAGCGCGAGCTGATCCGCATCAGCGGCGAGATCATCTCCGAAGCCTACGAAGACAGCGCCGATGTGTTCGACCTGCTCGACCTGGCCGAAAGCAGGTTGTACGAGATCACCAGCAACAACTTAAAAAACAACTACGAGTCCATCGATTCGGTGCTGGTGAAAACCATACAGCGCATCGAGGACCTGCGCCACCGCAACGAAGACATTACCGGGGTGCCCTCGGGCTTTCCTTCGCTGGATAAGGTCACCTACGGCTGGCAGAATACCGACTTGATCATCCTGGCCGCCCGTCCTGCCGTGGGTAAAACGGCCTTCGCCCTGAACCTGGCCCGCAACGCCGCCCTCAATGCCAACAAGCCCACGCCGGTAGCCCTGTTCTCCCTGGAGATGAGTGCCGGCCAGCTGGTACAGCGGATCCTGTCGGCCGAAAGCGAGATCTGGCTGGAAAAGATCGCCCGGGGCAAGATGGAGGAGCATGAAATGAAGCAGCTGTATGCCAAGGGGATCCAGCGGCTGGCGCAGGCGCCGATCTTCATCGACGATTCGGCGGCCCTGAACATCTTTGAGCTGCGTGCCAAGTGCCGCCGTCTCAAGACCCGCAACAACATCGGCTTTATCATCATCGACTACCTGCAGCTGATGAGCGGTGGCGGGGAAGGCAAGAACACCAACCGTGAACAGGAGATCTCGACCATCTCCCGCGGCCTCAAACAAATGGCCAAGGAATTGCAGGTGCCGATCATCGCCCTGTCGCAGTTGAGCCGGGAGGTGGAGAAGCGGAAGGACGGCAACAAGATGCCCCAGCTGAGTGACCTTCGCGAATCGGGTGCCATCGAACAGGATGCGGACATGGTATGCTTTATCTACCGCCCCGAATACTACGATGTAACCACCAACGAAATGGGCGAAAGCAACCGCGGTGAGACCCACATCCGCATCGCCAAACACCGGAACGGTTCGCTGGAAACCATCAAGCTGCGCGCCCGCCTGGAGATCCAACGCTTCTATGACGACGAAGGCGGCGCCCCCAACCCCATGGGCAACCTTCCTCCCAACTGGAAGCCGGTTTCCGATACCGAAGGCCAAGGCCCCAAACTTTATATCCAGACAGGCAGTAAAATGAATGACCTGGGCGATGATGACGATCCGTTCTAAAAATAGTTTACAAGTTTACGGGTTTACAAGTTTACGAGTGGGTTCCTGAGTTTCAAAGTTCCTGCGTTCCTGAGTTGTCGTACCGATGAAGAGAAGGGGCTGTGTGTCGCAAGGAGGTTCCTTGACAAACAACTAAAAAACAACTAAGATCCTCAAACTCAAAATTTCCCTGCGAGCGTCCGGTCGAATAACTTAGGAACTACGGACCTTTGGAACTCAGGAACCCACTCGTAAACTTGTAAACCCGTAAACTCGTAAACTAAAAATGGCGCTACCTTACTTCTACGTTCCCACACTTCCTTCAGCTAATGAGTCGCTGGTACTGGATGAAGAGACTTCCAAGCATGTAACGCAGGTATTGCGGATGAAAGTGGAGGAAGAGTTAATGCTGACCGATGGGAGTGGGGTAAAGGGCAAGGCTGTTATTACCGACGACCACCGCAAGCGTTGCACCGTAAACGTTTTGTCCGTAGAGCGGGAAGAAGAGCACCGGCCCCGGGTGACCATCGCCATTTCCCTGGTAAAGAATACTTCCCGCTTTGAATGGTTTTTGGAAAAAGCCACCGAGATCGGTGTGCATGCGATCATTCCGCTGCTCTGCGACCGCACCGAAAAGGAGAAATTCCGCCACGACCGCCTGCATCAGATTATCGTCAGTGCCATGCTGCAGTCGCAGCAGTGCTGGCTGCCCCTCCTGCACCAACCCACCGAATTTCAAAGCCTGCTGCAAGCAAACGAAGCGCCCCAAACCTTTATCGCCCATTGCCTGCCGGAGCAAAAGCTTTCCCTGGCGCAGGAAGCCAAAGCCGTAGCAGCAGACAGCATTATCCTCATCGGCCCCGAAGGCGATTTTACCCCTGCCGAAATTGAAGCCGCCCTGCAAAAAGGCTATGCCCCCGTTTCCCTCGGCCGCACCCGCCTCCGCACCGAAACCGCCGGCATCGTAGCCGCCACGTTGCTGTGCAATCGTGATTAAGGAATTGGTTAATTGGTTAATTGGCGCCACCGCCTGTAAAAGAGAAAGCCCCGTCTGTGCGACAGGGCTTTCTCTTTTATAATTTGTAGCTAACCGGTAAAGGGCCCAATACCCTAATTAACCAATTAACCAATTAACCAATTCCCATTTAGTGGGTTTGGTCGTCGGCAATCCGGGCTTTCGATTCGGCAGGTCCGTGCAGTTCCACGGGCTTTACCATTTTTTTGCGGACGCGCATGTTCATCAGCTCCACGCCAAACGAAAAGGCCATAGCGAAGTACACATAGTTTTTCAGGTGCAGCTCGTGGGCCTGCTCGCTGTTCCAGCCTTCCATCATCAGCACTACGGCCACCAGCACCAGGAAGGAGAGGGCCAGCATCTTGAAGGTGGGGTGCTTGGCAATAAAGTCGGCGATCTTCTGGCTGAAGAAAAACATGACGAACATGGCAATGCAGACGGCCACGATCATCACGCCCACATGCTTGGCAATGCCCACCGCCGTGATCATACTGTCAAAAGAAAAGATCATATCCACCAGCATGATCTGGAAAATTGCGGCGCCAAAAGAGCTGACCGTTTTGACGGCATTGTCCTCCAATGCGGCTTCATCGCCTTCCAGCTTGTGGTGGATCTCCTTTACGGTTTTGTACAGCAGGAAGACACCGCCGCCCAGCATCACCAGGCTAGCCAGGTCAAAGCCGTGGCCGAAAAGGGTAAACAGGGGTTTGCCTTTTTGCTTTACCAGCCAGCTCAGGCAGAACAGCAGGATCACCCGTACGCCAATGCCGGTAACCATCCACATCCTGCGGGCATTGAGCTGCTTGCTTTTGTGCAGGCGCCCCATGATGATGGATACAAAGATCACGTTATCGATACCCAGGATGATCTCCAGCAACGCCAGGGTAAACAGCGAAATAATATTGTCAACTGTAAAAAAAGCTTCCATATATGGTTGTTTGGTTCAAGGAAAACTAAGTATCCGGCAGCAGCCGTTACTCATTACTCATTATTCATTACTCATTTTGCAAATCCGCGAACGGGAGATGCTTTCAGCCCCTCGCAGATATTTTTTACAATATAAGGTCCTTCATATATAAAACCGGTCCAAACTTCCACCAGCGAAGCCCCGGCTCCCATTTTTTCACGGGCATCGTCATAGGTAAAAATGCCGCCGCTGCCGATAACGGGTATTTTGCCGCCTGTCTTCTGGTGAATATAACGGACGATCTCCGTGGAGCGTTCCTGAACGGGTTTGCCGCTCAGGCCACCGGCTCCGATGGCCTCCACTTCCGTGCGCGGGGTTTGCAGGTCCTCGCGGCTGATGGTGGTGTTGGTGGCTACCAGGCCATCGAGGTTGATCTCACGGGCCAGGTCGATCACGTCATCGATCTGCGAAGGCGTCAAATCGGGGGCGATTTTCAACAGAATGGGTTTTTGTACCGCATAGCCCCGGTTCAGCGTTTGCAGGTGGGTGAGGATCTTTCCGAGCGCATCCTTTTCCTGCAGTTCGCGCAGGCCGGGCGTATTGGGCGAGCTGACGTTCACCACGAAAAAGTCCACGTAGGGATGCAGGGCCTTGAAGCAGATCTCGTAATCCTTCCAGGCATCCTCGTTCGGGGTGACCTTGTTCTTGCCGATATTGCCGCCGACGATCATTTGAATGCCGCTCCGCGTACCTTCTTTTTCTTTCTTCTCCTTCCACTCCTTTAATCTCTTGGCTACCACGTCCACGCCGTCGTTGTTAAAGCCCATGCGGTTGATCAGGGCCTTGTCGGCGGGCAGGCGAAACAGGCGGGGCATATCATTGCCGGCCTGGGGCTTGGGCGTAACGGTGCCAATCTCCACGAAGCCGAAGCCGAGGGCTTCCAGCTCGCGCAGGTATTTGGCGTTTTTATCAAAGCCGGCACCCAGGCCCACCGGGTTTTTAAAGACCAGCCCCAGCTGGCGGGTGATCAGTGCGGGATCTTCGGAGGCGAACATCCCCGAAACCGTCTGGCGCAGCGGGGAAACAGAGCAAAGCGAGGACAGGGCCCCCATCGTTACGGAATGCGCCTTTTCCGGCGAAAGGGAAAATAAAATGTCTCTGAGTAGTTGGTACATGGCACGCGAAGATAAGGCCTGCCTATTTTTTATGGGAAAAACTTACTTTTAGAGAGTTCCTGAGTTCCTAAGTTGGCATAACTCCGGAATAATTGAACTCCGAACTCAGGAACTCAGGAACTCAGGAACTTTTCACTCGAAAACTCAACAAAATGGACGCATACATAGTCGCAGGATATCGTACCGCCGTCGGTAAAGCAAAACGGGGCGCCTTTCGCTTTTTCCGGCCCGACGACCTGGCCATCGAAGTGATCCGGGGCCTGCTGGCATCGGAGCCCCGCATCGACAAAAGCCTGGTGGACGACGTGATCGTGGGCAATGCCGTGCCCGAAGCCGAGCAGGGACTGCAGGTCGGCCGCATCATTGCCGCCCGGGCTATCTCCTTCGATACGCCGGGCATGACCGTCAACCGCTATTGCGCCTCGGGACTGGAAACCATCGCCATCGCCTCGGCCAAGATCCGCATGGGCATGGCCGACTGTATCATTGCCGGCGGTACCGAAAGTATGAGCCTGGTGCCCACCGCCGGCTGGAAAACCGTTCCCGCCTATTCCATTGCTAAGGACGAGCCCGATTATTACCTGAGCATGGGCCTGACCGCCGAGGCGGTGGCCCAGGAATACAAGGTCAGCCGCGAAGACCAGGACGCCTTCGCCTACCACTCGCACCAGAAAGCCCTGCATGCGATAGCCAACGGCTATTTTAAAAAAGGCATCCTGCCCATAACCGTGGAGGAGGTGTACCTGGACGAAAAAGGCAAAAAAGCGAGGCGCAGCTACGTGGTGGATACCGACGAGGGACCCAGGGCCGATACTTCCCCGGAGGTCCTGGCCAAGCTGAAGCCTGCCTTTGCCGCCGGCGGCGTGGTGACGGCCGGCAACTCCTCGCAGACCAGCGACGGCGCCGCCTTCGTGGTGGTGATGAGCGAGCGGCTGGTAGCCCAGCTGGGCCTGCAGCCGCTGGGGCGGCTGGTAGCCTGCGCTTCGGCCGGCGTACATCCCCGCATCATGGGCATCGGGCCGGTGGCCGCCATTCCCAAGGCGCTGCAACAGGCCGGCATGCAGCTGGCGGATATCGACCTGGTCGAGCTGAACGAAGCCTTTGCCTCCCAGTCGCTGGCGGTGATCCGTGAGGCCGGCCTCGATCCGGAGCGGGTGAACATCAACGGGGGCGCCATTGCCCTGGGCCATCCCCTGGGCTGTACCGGCGCCAAGCTGACCATCCAGCTGCTGCACGACCTGGAACGGAGGGGCAAAAAGTACGGCATGGTGACCGCCTGCGTGGGCGGCGGCCAGGGCATTGCAGGGATCATCGAAAGATTATAAAAAGGCACATTCGTTTTTATTTCGCTTATCCATTAATTTATTGGCTGATTTTTAAGATTGTTGGTAACCGGTAGAAAAACTGCCATACATTTGCGGCTGCCAATCAATTGGCAACGCCCATTTTTAATGGCCTAAAACGAACTGACTGTGACTGACGTAAAGAAAGTATTATATGCCGACGACGATGTCGACGACAAACTCTGGGTAAGCGAAGCCTGGAAAGGAATGAATTGCTCCGTACATATTGAATTTGTGGATAACGGTCGCCAGGTGCTCGATTACCTGGCAGGTTTGCCTACTGCCGAAATGCCTTCCCTGATTGTCCTGGACCTGAATATGCCGGGCCTCGACGGGCGGCAAACCCTCAAGCGGCTGAAGGATGACAGCAAGTACGTGGCGATCCCGGTAGTGATCGTGACCACATCTTCCAATGTCGTGGATGTGGAAATGTGCAAGCGCCTGGGCGCTTCCCTCTACCTGATCAAGCCGGATACCCATACCGAGTGGCAGGGGCTGGTGCGGAAGTTTGAACCGTTTATCGGCGGGTTCTGAGAGGGCAATGAGAAGATACCAGCTTTATTTATAGCGGCGGCGGGATATCCCGCCGTTTTTTATTGCAGGGGGCCCTTAGGGCCTTTGTTTATTGGTTTTGGTAATAAAAAGATTAATTGCAGCTTCGTTGCAAACATTGCCCGGACTTTTGCATTTTTGTTGCAGATGTTAACACCCCAACGGTATGAATAGAGTACTCCTGTTCCTGTTTTTTGTTTTTTCCGGTATGCTTCCCGCTTTTGCCTGGCAGCGGACGATCACGTTGAGCGGTACGGTGACCGATGCCCGGACGGCCAAACCCCTGGCCGGCGCTTCCGTGCTGATCGAGGCGGCCCGCCTGGGCGCCCAGACCGACCGGGAAGGTAGGTTTTCCTTCCGCAACGTTCCCCGCGGCCACCACCTGCTGGAAGTATCCTTTACCGGCTACGGCACCGCCGTGCTGCACCTCGACCTGGAGGCGGATCAGGCGGTTTCCATCACCCTTTCCTCGACTATTGTGGAATACCAGGGGGTTACGGTAACCGGCGTGTCCAATGCCATCAGCACCCGCAAAACGCCGGTGCCCCTGACGGTGGTGCGGCGGTCCGAATTGCTGCAGGCGCCGGCTTCCAATATCGTAGACGTGCTGGCGCGGCAGGCCGGGGTGTCGCAGGTGTCCACGGGTCCGGCTATTTCCAAGCCGGTCATCCGGGGCCTGGGCTTCAACCGGGTAGTGGTGGTCAACGATGGCGTACGCCAGGAGGGACAGCAGTGGGGCGAGGAGCACGGCCTGGAGATCGACGAGGCCAGCGTGAACCGGGCCGAGATCCTGAAAGGGCCGGCCTCCCTGATCTACGGCAGCGACGCCCTGGCCGGCGTGATCAACCTCGTTTCCAACGTGCCGGTGCAGGAAGGCATTATCAAGGGCAGCCTCCTGGGCGGCTACCAGACCAATGCCCGCTATTATTCCACCAACGCCCAGGTGGCGGGCAACCAGAAGGGCTTTAACTGGAATGCTTACGGCTCGCTGAAGTCGGCCGGCGATTACCGGAACCGCTATGACGGGCGGGTGTTCAACTCGCGCTTTTCGGAAAAGAACTATGGCGGCTACGTCGGCCTGAACAAGGGCTGGGGGTTTAGCCACGTCATCTTCAGCCGCTTTCACCAGGAACCCGGCATCGTCGAAGGCGACCGCGACGCGGCCACCGGCCGTTTTATCCAATACGGCGAATCGCCCCTGGAGGCCGTGGTTTCGGACGCTGACCTGAAGGGCCGCCAGGCACAAACCCCTTTCCAGCAAATTGACCACTACAAGGTAGTGTCGGACAACAGCTTCGGTATCGGCAAAAGCCGGCTGCAGGTAAACGTAGCCTACCAGAACAACAAGCGCAAAGAACTGGGCAATCCCGAAGACCGCAAAGAAGCCGAATTGTTCTTCGACCTGAACACCATTACCTACAACGCCCACTATACCCTGCCCGACTGGAACCAGTGGAAAGCCACCGTGGGGTACAACGGCCTGTACCAGCAAAACACCAACCGGGGCGAAGAGGCCATTATCCCGGACTACCACTTCCATGATGCCGGTGCCTTTGTGTATGTCCGCGGCCAGTTTTCCAACTATACCCTCAGCGGCGGGCTGCGCTTCGACAACCGGCAGATCCATGCCCGGGAAATGCAGGAAGGAAGCGAGCTGAAGTTTGCTGCTTTTAACCGGGGCTTTTCCAACCTGACGGGCAGTATGGGCATCAGTTACGAGCCCGGCGAGTCGGTGACCCTGAAGGCCAATATCGGCCGGGGCTTCCGGGCGCCTAACCTGGCCGAGCTGGCGTCCAACGGGGCCCACGAAGGCACGGAGCGCTGGGAGTACGGGGCGCAGGACCTGAAATCGGAACAAAGCCTGCAGGTGGATGGCGAGGTATCGCTGAACAACGAGCACCTCACCGGCGGCCTGAACGTATTTTACAACCATGTCGGCAACTTTATCTTCTACCGCCGGCTGGCCGGCGCCGATGGCGGCGACTCCATCCTGTTGGGTGAGCACAACGAAGAGCTGCTGGCCTACCAGTTTGCCCAGAGCGATGCCCGGCTGTACGGTTTTGAATTGTATTTCGACCTGCACCCGCACCCCCTGGACTGGCTGCACTTCGAAAACCGCTTTTCCTATGTTCGGGGCCAGTTCACCGCCATGACCTTCGGATCGGAGAACCTGCCGCTGATGCCGGCGCCCAAGTGGCTGAGCCAGCTAAAGGCCAAGTTCCCCGAAGCCGGCAAGCACCTGTCGAACCTTTATGTACTGCTGGAAGCGGACAATTACCTGCGGCAGCAGCATGCGTTCCGGGTCAACAATACCGAAACGCCCACGCCGGCCTATACGCTGCTGAATGCCGGCATCGGCGCCGATATCAAGGGGCATAACAAAACCTTGTTCAGCCTGCACCTGTCGGGCAGCAACCTGGCCGACAAGGCCTATCAAAATCATTTGAGCCGCCTGAAATATACCGACCTCAATGCCGTTACCGGCCGCCCGGGCGTCTTCGGCATGGGCCGCAATTTTTCGGTCAAGCTGCTGATCCCTTTTTCCTTTACGACGAAGTAATTCCAAAGCAGATGGATGCCCGGTTTGGGTTCCTGTAAAAACTCCAAAAGCCGTAAAGGCTTTTGGAGTTTTTGCGTTAACTTGATCCGAATCAACCAAGGCGTTATCCGACCGTAATACCTTGCCGCCTGTATCACTCAAACTGCTGATTCGCCATGGAGCTTACATTCAATACCCCCGCGCTGTTATTTCCTGCCATCAGCCTGCTATTGCTGGCGTTTACCAACCGCTTTGTGGCCCTGGCCAGCCTGGTGCGCAAGCTGCATTCCGACTACCAGAAGGGGCAGGACAGCAATGCCAACCTGCAGCAGATCCGCAGCCTGCGCCAACGCATCCGCCTCATTAAATACATGCAGGGACTGGGCGTCTTCTCTTTTGTACTGTGCACCGTTACCATGTACTGCATCTACAATGGCTGGACCTCCCTGGCCAAAGGGGTATTTGCCTTCAGCCTGCTGTCCTTTCTTTCTTCCCTCCTCATTTCGCTCATGGAGATCATCAAAAGCACCCAGGCCCTGGAGCTGGAATTGAGCGATATCGAGGAAGAAGAAAAGAAAACCATCTTCGGTGATTTGTGGGGAAAGAAAATGGGGTAGGGGGCTGCAAAGGGTATTGGTTAATTGGGTTATTGGTTAATTGGGAATTGGGAGGGGTACCTACGGTGTCGGGTCTTTATCAGAAAATAAGGCACGCTACTTCAAAAATTTTGAAATGGCGTGCCTTTCTTTAGAATTTCCTACCGGAGTTACGCCAATCCAGGAACTCAGGAACATAGGAACTCCGGAACTGAACTCGTAAACTCTGATTTAGGCTCTCGCCGCACTTGTTTTCCGCTCTCCGATCTGCTGGCGCCACATGGCGTAGTAGAGGCCTTTTTCTTCCAAAAGTTTTTCGTGCGTGCCGGTTTCCACCACTTCGCCCTTTTCCAGCACGAAGATCTTGTCGGCATGCATGATGGTGGACAGGCGGTGGGCGATGAGGATGGTGATCTGCTCGTTCATCGCGGAAATGTTGCGGATCGTTTTGGTGATCTCCTCCTCGGTCAGCGAGTCGAGGGCCGAGGTGGCCTCGTCGAAGATCAGCAGCTTCGGGTGGCGCAGCAGGGCGCGGGCAATGCTCAGGCGCTGCTTTTCACCGCCCGAAAGCTTCAGGCCGCCCTCGCCGATCACCGTATCCAGTCCCTTTTCGGCCCGGGCCAGCAGGTTCTGGCAGGAAGCCTTTTGCAGCGCTTCCAGCACATCATCTTCACTGGCGGATGGATTTACGAACAGCAGGTTCTCGCGGATGGTGCCCGAAAAAAGCTGGGTGTCCTGGGTAACGAAACCGATTTGGTTGCGCAGGTCGTTGTAGTCGATGTTGTTTTCGTCGATGCCGTTATAGTAGATATTTCCCTGCTGGGGGCGGTACAGGCCTACCAGCAGCTTCATCAGCGTGGTCTTGCCCGAGCCCGAGGGGCCTACGAATGCCAGGGTTTCGCCGCGGGAACCCGAAAACGAAATGTCGTCGATAGCTTTCTGGGCCGCCGTCTGGTGTTTGAACGACACGTTCCGGAATTCGAGCTGCTCCACGGGGCCCAGGTGCAGGGGTTCGGCAGGGAAGTGTTCCGGTGCTTTCTCCATCAGGTTGTGGAAGTTGACCAGGGAGGCTTCTGCTTCGCGGTAGCTGAGGATGATGTTGCCGATCTCCTGCAGCGGGCCGAACACGAAGAACGAAAACATCTGCATGGTGGCCAGCTCGCCCGCATTCATGCGGTTGCCATATACCAGCCACATCAGCATAAACAGGATCACCTGGCGCAGGGTGTTTACAAAGGTGCCCTGCACAAAGGAGATGCTACGGATGCGTTTTACCTTGGTCAGCTCGAGGTCGAGGATCTTGTAGGTGTTCTTGTTCAGGCGGGCGACCTCCTGGTTGGTCAGCCCCAGGCTTTTCACCAGCTCGATGTTGCGGAGGCTTTCGGTGGTGGTGCCGGCCAGCGAGGTGGTCTGCGACACGATGGCTTTCTGGATCACCTTCACCTTTTTGCTCAGCAGGTTGGAAATAAGCATCAGCAGGCCGATGCCGCTGAAATAAATGAGGGGCAGCGACCAGTGGATGCGGTAGGCGAAAACGGCGACGATGATGATGCCGATAAGTACGGTGAACAGGATGTTGACAAAGTTGTTGATGAACTTTTCCGTATCGGTCCGCACTTTTTGCAGGATGCTGAGGGTTTCGCCGCTGCGCTGGTCCTCGAACTCCTGGTAGGGAAGGCGCAGGGCATGTTTGAGGCCGTCGGTAAAGACGCGGGCGCCGAATTTCTGCTGGATCACGTTGAGGAAGTAGTCCTGGAAGTTTTTGGCGATGCGGCTGATCATGGCCACGCCGATGGAGGCGCCAAGCAGTTGCAGCACGGGTACGGCAAAGCGGGGATAAAACGGTTGATAGTCCTGCGGGTGCTTCTGGTATTCGAAGGCAAAGTTCAGGATCTTACCAAAGATGATCGGGTCTATAAGGGAGAACCCGATGTTCATGGCGGCCAGGATCAGCACCAGGATCACCATTAATTTGTAGGGTTTCAGATACTGCAGTAAAATTTTCATGGGGGAAAGCTAAATCTTATTTTGGTATTGACGGATGGACCACCCCTTTCCCGTAAGCCGGCTCAGCCATTTTTTCAGCAGCGGCAGGCTGTCGAACTTTGCTTTTTCCTTTTTCATGCCTTGCAGGTCCAGGTGGTGCGCCAGTTTTACCAGGTTGGGCACGCTTTCTTCGGCGTTCTTCTGGAAGAAAATATGCAGCAGTTTTTTGAATTCCGGAAAGTCGCGGTAGCTGTGGATGGCGTCCTGGAGGGTATGCACCTTATGGCTTTGCAGGAAAAATCCAAAAGCCATTTGCTCGGAGGTTTCCCCCGGCACCTGGCCTTTCAGCACCTCGTGCAGGGTGGATACGTTATTGAGGATGGATTTGTCGGTATGCCGGAAACCGAGCGCATGGGTCCGGTACAGGGGCGGCTGGCCCGCCGGGGAGGCGTGCTTTTTCCCGTTGGCCCCGTTATGTCCCGGCACAAAGCCCGCCAGCAGGTGTTGGTATGGGGCCAGGTCGGGGGCTGCTTCCGTGCGGCCGTGCAGGCAGAAGCTGCCCGTTTTTATTTTTTCAAAGACGGGTTTGGGGGGCAGGGCGAAATAGGTGTCGGTATCGCAGTACAGGACGTTTCCCTGGTAAGTGGCCGAGAGATAGCGGGCGAAGTCCGGTTTGGGGCCAAAGGCCTCGCTGCCCGCCAGTTCCTGCAGCTGGAAGTGGGGAAAGAAGGGGATGTAGGCCTCAAACAGGTCGGGGTGGTCGGTATAGATAACCACGGCGGTATCGGCCGGTGGGTGAAGGTTATAAACCGAGAGGTACTTCAACAGGGAATACCGGCATTCGTGCATGTATTCCAGCCGGCCATATGCCCGGTAGATGAGGTAGTTGTGCATAAAAATATAGTTTCAATATCCTACTGTCCCCGAAGGGCGGCCAAGGATAGGCTGTGGATAGGATTCCTGTTTGGGTTTGGGCAATTGGGCTAAAGGCTGGTCTGTAGTAAATGCGTTCATCGTTCTTTAATTGTGTCCGTAGCTGCATCCGGCTGGTCCCGTGATCCCGGCCGATTAACTTTTGTATGAAACAACGTGCCAAACTTGAGGGAGGGCAATGGACAATAGGCAATGGGCAATAGACAATAGACTCTGGTAACTTCCGGATAACTCGTAAACCCGTAAACTCGTAAACTCCCCTCTCAGGAACTCAGGAACTTAACGTTTATCCCGCCCACGCCGCCCGGTCCAAACTACGGTACTGGATGGCTTCGGCCAGGTGTTCCACGGTGATGTTTTCGCTGTCGGCCAGGTCGGCGATGGTGCGGGAGACCTTGAGGATGCGGTCGTAGGCCCGGGCGGAAAGGTTCAGCTTTTCCATGGCGGTTTTCAGCTTGCTGTGGCAGGCGGTGTCCAGGGGGCAGAATTGGCGCAGTAGCCTGCTGCTGATCTGGGCGTTGCAGTAGATGCCGGGATGTTCCTTGTAGCGTTCGGCCTGCTTTTCGCGGGCCCGGATGACCCCTTCGCGGATGTCGCGGGAGCCCTTTTCCGCTTTTTGCAGGGAAAGTTCCCCGAACGGCACCGGGGTGACCTCCACGTGCAGGTCGATGCGGTCGAGCAGGGGACCGGAAACCTTGTTGAGGTATTTCTGCACCGAGCCGGGGGCACAGGTGCATTCGCGGTCGGGGTGGTTGTAGTAGCCGCAGGGGCAGGGGTTCATGGAGGCGATCAGCATGAAGGAGGCCGGGAAATCGAGGGCTACGCGGGCACGGCTGATGGTCACCCGCCGTTCTTCCATGGGCTGGCGCATCACTTCCAGCACCGTCCGCTTGAATTCGGGCAGCTCGTCGAGGAAGAGCACGCCGTTGTGCGCCAGGGAGATTTCACCCGGCTGGGGCAGCCCGCCCCCTCCGACTAGCGCCACATCACTTATGGTATGATGCGGCGAACGAAACGGCCTTCGGGAGATCAGCGTGGCATTCTCCGGCAGCTTGCCGGCCACCGAGTGAATCTTGGTGGTTTCGAGCGCCTCCTGCAGGGTCAGCGGCGGCAGGATGGTGGGCAGCCGTTTGGCCAGCATGGTCTTGCCCGCTCCGGGCGGACCGATCAAAATGGCGTTGTGCCCACCGGCAGCGGCGATCTCCAGGGCCCGCTTGATATTGTCCTGCCCTTTTACATCCGAGAAATCAATGTCGAAATCGTATTGCGAATGAAAGAATTCTTCGCGGGTATCCACTTCTATAGGTTCCATGCTTTTTTCCCCGCTCTCGAAAAAGTCGACCAGCTCGTTGAGGTGGTTGACGCCATAAACTTCGAGGTTGTTGACGATGCCGGCTTCGCGGGCATTGGCCATGGGCAGGATCAATCCCTTAAACCCTTCGCGGCGGGCCTGGATGGCGATGGGCAGGGCGCCCTTGATGGGACGGAGGCTGCCGTCGAGGCTTAGTTCGCCCATGATCACGTACTGCTCCAGCGGGGCGATGTTGCTGATCTGCTCGGTGGCGGCCAGCAGGCCCACGGCAATGGGCAGGTCAAAGGAGCTGCCGCTTTTCTTGATGTCGGCGGGGGCCATGTTCACCACGAAGCGGGTGCGGGGCATTTGGAAGTTGTTGGTCTTGAAGGTGCTTTCCACCCGCTGCATGCTTTCCTGCACGGCGCTGTCGGGAAGCCCCACGATGGTAGAGCCGAAGCCCGTGGCCATCCAGTTCACTTCGATGGTTATGGTAATGGCTTCCACGCCGTAAACGGCACTTCCAAAAGTTCGGACAAGCATAACAGGCGGGCTTAGGTGAAGCTTAAATATAAAGATTATTCAGCATTTTACCCACCCGGCAGCAGGCCGTCAGGCTACCTGGGCGTCAGCGGTTTTGGGGCTTACCGCGTGGACGGGTTCCTGTTTGGTGGAGTGAGCCGCCGGTATCTTTTGTTTTCTTGGTACGGCCAGCAGGATGATGGTGGCCACGATGCACAGGCAGCCCACCCAGTCAATGGCTTCAAAGGGCACCTCCAGCCAGGCCACGGCGATCAGCGCTGCGGAAAGGGGTTCTACGGAAGCCAGCAGGCTGCTTTTCTGGGCGCCGATGCGCTTCACCGCCAACAGGTAGGCGCAGAAGGCCATGACGGAGGCAAAGAGGATGATAAAGGCCGTGAACAGGAACGTGTAGCGGTCCCACTGGCCTTCCACCTTCCAGGGCGCATGTACGAGGCTGAAGGCCAGCCCGCCCAGCAACATGCCCCAGCCGGTAACCAGCGTGGCCGGGTAGCGGTGGAGTAATTTTATGGGCTGCAGGGTATAAAACGCCAGGGTCACCGCGGAGGCCAGCCCCCAGAACAGGGCCACGCCCGAGATCTGGAGGGTGCCGAAGCTGCCGTGCGTCACCAGGAGAAACGTGCCCGTTACCGCCAGCAGGATCGCCAGCCCCTCGGCCGGCCGGGGCCACCGGCGGTGGTACACGGCCAGGTAGGCGGAAATGAGCACGGGGCCGAGGTATTGCAAGACCGTAGCCGT
Source organism: Huijunlia imazamoxiresistens (assembly GCF_037132455.1). Lineage (NCBI taxonomy): Bacteria > Pseudomonadati > Bacteroidota > Chitinophagia > Chitinophagales > Chitinophagaceae > Huijunlia > Huijunlia imazamoxiresistens. Next base: position 283,072 of record NZ_JBBBEI010000002.1, read on the forward strand.
GGCGGCATTGGAGGCCCTAATGGCGGCAAAATAAGTGTACTGGACTGCCAGCATGCCCAAAAGGCTGAAGAGTACCAACTGCCCCGCATCGGCTTTGTTTTTCCAAATACTCCAGATGGATTGGGAAGCGCCGGCGCTGCTTACCGTTAACAAGATCAGGCCCGAGAGCAGCAAGCGAACGGTCACCAGCCATTCGGTATTAACACCCCTGTTTTCAAACAGGAACTGGCCAAAGGCACCCGACAAACCCCAGCATACTGCCGCTACGATCACCAGCGCAAAGCCCTGCGCCGTTTGTTTGGTATCATTTCGAAACATTAAAATCAATTGAGGTGCGCAAAATTAGGATCCCCTTCTGTTTATGGTTGCTTAATAAGTGGTATTTCTTATGTTAAAGTAAGGTGTGGAAGTTTAAGGAAGTAGTCGTAAATTGGTTCTCTTCGCTTGTCATCTTTGAAATCCCGCGCTTTGCAAGACCATATGGTGGACATAAAGGCTTTTTTCACATCCCTGCCCGGCAACAACGTGCTGCTGTTGCCGGACGGGCCTTTGTTTACGGTCATTGCCGTCAGCGACGGGTACCTCCTGGCCACCGGCCGCAGCCGGAGCGACATGGTAGGAAAAGGATTGTTTGAAGTCTTTCCCAACGACCCCGCCGACCCGGAAAAGATCAGTGAAAAAACGGTCCGCGCCTCCCTGGAATATGCCGGCTCCCACAAAGAACCCCACCGCCTGCCCGTGCAGCGGTACGATATCACCGGCGGCAACGGGGAATACGAAGAGCGCTACTGGTCGGCCGTGAACGAACCGATCCTTTCCGAAACCGGCGAGGTGCTGTACCTGGTCCATGCCGTCCAGGACGTGACGGCGAAGATCAAGGAAGAGCAGCGGGCTACCCAGATCCGGAGCATGGAAAAAGTATTGAGCCTGTTCATGCAGGCACCTATCATCGTAGGGTTGCTCAAGGGAGAGCATTATGTGCTGGAAATGGCCAATGCGGAGGCGCTACGGCTCTGGGGAAAATCCGGCGATATCGTGGGCAAACCGCTCCTGGAGGCGATCCCGGAACTGGAGGAACAGGGCGTCCTGGAGCTGTTTGACCAGGTGCGCACGACCGGCCGGCCCTATTATGCCCGGGAACGGCCGATCGTGGTGACGCTGCGGAACGGCCAGCAGAAACGGCTTTATTTTAACCTGGCCTACCAACCTTATTACGAGGAAGGAAGCGAAAAGCCGGTGGGCGTATTTACCCTGTCGCACGAAGTGACCGAACAGGTGGAGGCCCGCCAGCGGATCCAGGAAAGCGAGGAAAAGTACCGCAGCCTGTTCGAAGCCATCGACGAGGGCTTCTGCCTGCTGGAACTGCTCTTTGAAGGCGGCGACACCCCTGCGGACTTCCGCTACCTGGAGGTCAACTCGGTTTTTGAAAAGCAAACGGGCCTGCACAACCCCACGGGGAAAACGGTACGCGAACTGGTGCCGGTGGTAGAGGAGCATTGGTTGAAAAGCTACGGCAACGTGGCGGCAACGGGCGAGCCGCAGCGGTTTGTGGCCGAGTCAAGAGGGATGGGCCGCTGGTTCGAGGTATATGCCTTCCGGGTGGGCGGCGCCGGCAGCCGCAGGGTGGGCGTGTTCCTGACCGACGTTACCCGGCGCAAGCAGGCGGAGGAAGCCCTGCGGGAATCGGAGGAACGGCTGAAGAAAGCCGTTTCCATTGAAACCGTCGGCGTGATCTACTTCGACCTGAAAGGGGGCATCCACGATGCCAATGAAGCCTTCCAGCGGATGAGCGGCTATTCCCGGGAAGATTTTACCAGCGGCCGGGTGGACTGGCGCCAGCTGACCCCGCCGGAATTCATGGAGGTCACGCTGAAGTCCAAAGAAGAGTTCGAGACCCGCTGGCAGAACACTCCTTACGAAAAGCAGTACATCCGCCCCGACGGCTCGCGCTGGTGGGGCCTTTTTGCCGGCAAGCGACTCAGCGAGCACGAGTGCGTGGAATTCGTGCTGGACATCACCGAAACCAAACACATGGAGGAGGAACTGGAGCGCAAGGTGCAGGAACGGACCCTGGACCTGGAAAAGCTGAACACCGAACTGCGCCGGTCGAACACCAACCTGGAAGAATTTGCCTATGCCGCCTCCCACGACCTGAAAGAGCCGATCCGCAAGATCCATTTTTTTACCGACCGGCTGCTGGGCCGCCTGGATGCACGGCTGGAAGACGAGGACCGCCGCCTGTTCGAGCGCATGCAGCAGGCCACCAAGCGAATGGCCAACCTGATCGAAGACCTGCTGCTGTACTCGCATATGAGCAAAGGCATGGTCCTGGAAGACCGGGTGGACCTGAACGTCAAAGTAAAGCGGGTGCTGGAGGACCTGGAGCTGGAGATCATGGAAAAGGGCGCCCACATCACCGTCGAACCCCTGCCTGTCGTCATCGGCAACAAGCGGCGCCTGCAGCAACTGTTTCAAAACCTGATCAGCAACGCCCTGAAATACTGCCGCCCGGGGATCTGCCCGGACATCCGGATCACTTCGCGGCGGGTCCGGGGCAGTGAAACGCCCCTGCTCCTGAGCGGGGAAGATGCGACCCGGCAGTTTCACCTGATCCAGGTAAAGGACAACGGTATCGGCTTCAACCAGGACGATGCCGAACGCATTTTCAACGTATTTACCCGCCTGCACGGCAGCGAGGAATACAAAGGGTCGGGGGTGGGCCTGTCCATCGCCCGCAAAGTGGTGGAGCACCACCACGGCCACATCTGGGCCGAAAGCGAACCGGGCACCGGCGCCACCTTCAACGTACTGCTCCCCGCCCAATAGCGACTCCGCGCAAACGCTCCCGCTATTCCGGCAAAGCATTTGCTTCCTCCTTAGGAAATTGAAGCTCATGAAACCGCTTACTTCTGTCTGGATCTTGCTGTTTGCCCTGGCAATGACGCTTACTTCCTGCCAACTGGTGGAAGGAATTTTCAAAGCCGGCTTTTACAGCGCTTTCATCGTCATCATCCTGGTGGTCGGCCTGATCATCTTCCTGATCTCGCGGTTCCGCCGCTAGGGAAGCGGGCCCTGCCCTTCAGGATCGTTGCTCTTTCAGGCCGGTGGTTCCCCGTGTTGTGCGTCAGGAGGCCTTTGACTCATTTGCCCCATTGATCTCCCCGGCCCGGACCCGGTGCGTCCTTTATAAAAGCCTCCACCATGCTGCATCGTTCCACCCTGCAACTCCTGCGCTTTCACTTTTCGCTCTTCCTGCTGCCCGTGTACGTGTTCGCCCTGAGCCAGCTGCCCGCCATCGACTGGCGGCATGCAGCCCTGGCCTTTTGCATCCTGCACTTCCTGGTGTACCCGGCCAGCAACGGTTACAACTCGTACATGGACCGCGACCAGTCGCCTATCGGCGGCCTGGAAAAGCCCCTGCTGCCCACCCGCCAGTTGTTTACCACTACCGTGCTCATGGATGCGGCGGCGCTGTTGCTTTCGTTCACGATCAGCCCGCTCTTTGCCGTGGGTATATTGTTCTACATTATCGCCTCCCGGGCGTATAGCTACCGGAGGATCCGCCTGAAACAATACCCGGTCCTTGGCTTCCTGACCGTATTTGTCTTCCAGGGCGCGGTCATCTTTTTCATCACCTACCATGGCTGCCACCCGGCGCAGCCCCTGTCGGTGCCCTGGCTGCCCTGCCTGATCTCCTCCCTGCTGATCGGCGCCCTCTACCCGCTGACGCAGATCTACCAGCACGAGGAAGACCGCGCCGATGGCGTGCTGACGCTTAGCTGCCTGCTGGGAAAAAGGGGCACCTTCGTGTTCAGCGCCGCCCTGTTCCTGCTGGCGAACGTCTGCCTCTACCTGCTTTTCCAGGGGCGCCACGAAAGGGGCAACTTCTATTTGTTCACCGCCCTTACCTTCCCGGTGGTACTGTTTTTTTGTTACTGGATGGTGCTGGTGTGGCGCAACGAAGCGGCGGCGGACTTTAAAAATAGTCTGCGCATGAACGTTGTCTCCACCCTGTGCACGCTTGCCTTTTTTTCCACCTTACTAATAACCAGGTAGTGAGCAAGATCGTATCGATAGGAACCGCCGTCCCCGCCTATTGCCACCGGCAGACCGACATCCTGCAGTTCATGCAGAACGTTTATGCTCCCGGGGAGGCGGAGAAAAGAAAGCTGCGCTTTCTCTACCAAAAAAGCGGTATCCGTCAGCGTTATTCCGTGATCTCCGATTACAGCCACATCATCCACGAGTGGAAGTTTTACCCGCAGACCGAGAACCTCGACCCTTTTCCCTCGCTGGAGCAGCGCATGACGGTCTACAACAAACAGGCACCCCTGCTGTCGGTGGACGCCATCCGCAGCTGCCTGGATAATGTATGCCACCACCACGACATCACCCACCTGATCACCGTCAGCTGCACGGGCATGAGCGCCCCGGGCCTGGACCTGCAGGTGATGGAGCTGATGGAGCTGAAAAAAGACATCTTCCGCACCTCGGTGAACTTCATGGGCTGCTATGCCGCCCTGCATGCGCTGAAGCTGGCCGACGCCCTCTGCCGGTCAAAAGGCGCCCGGGTGCTGGTGGTCTGTACCGAGCTGTGCACCCTTCATTTCCAGCGCGAAGCCACTATGGACAACATCGCCTCGGCCCTGCTCTTCGGCGACGGGTCGGCCGCCGTGCTGGTGACCCACGACGAGGACGCGATCCCGGGCCTGCACCTGCGGAACTTTTATTCCGAAGTAGTGCCCAAGGGCAAGCGCGACATGGCCTGGGAGCTTTCTTCCTCGGGTTTCCTGATGACGCTGAGCAACTATGTGCCGGACCTGATCGAAGCGGATTTTGCCCCCATCGTGCAGCGCTCCCTGGCGCAGAGCGGACTGGAAGCCGACAGCATCTCCCACTGGTGCATCCATCCCGGCGGCAAGCGCATCCTGGAGGCGGTGGAACTGAGCATGCGCCTGCAGCCCGGCCGCCTGCAGGACTGCTACGAGGTGCTGGGCGACTACGGCAACATGTCGTCGGCGACCATCCTGTTCGTCCTCAAAAAAATGCTGCACGCCAAAACGGGCAACCAGAAAGTCTTCGGCGCCGCCTTCGGACCGGGGCTCACGGTGGAAACGTTTACGGCGGGAAGCTTCTGAGGCGTTTACAAGTTCACGAGTTCACAAGTTCCGTTCCTGAGTTCCTGGGTTGGGTGGTTCTTAATAAGTTTCCTATTTTCCAGTATGTCTTTTCAAAAGCGGTCATATCAGAAAGAGTTGCTTGATCGGGATGATATTCCGTTTGAAGATATTGGACGCAATATGCGGGAGCTGGAGGTGATCAACCGGTATTTGGGCGGGCATGCCATAACGGTAAGAGGAGTGGAGGAACTGGTGCGGCAGCGGTCAATGGACCAGGAGGTGCACATTGCCGAAATCGGCTGTGGGGGAGGGGACAACCTGCAGGCTATCCGGCGATGGGCGGAACGAAAGGGCATAAAAGTACAATTGACCGGCGTCGACATCAACCCTGAATGTATTGCCTTTGCCCGTCAAAAGCCAGTAAACAAGGGGATCCATTTTATTTGTGCCGATTATAAAGAGGCTGACTTTACCCCTCAGCCGCACCTGCTGTTCTCTTCCCTGTTCTGCCATCATTTTACCGACGGCGAACTGGGAGTGATGCTGAAATGGATGCACCGGAACAGCCGATGGGGCTTTTTTATCAACGACCTGCACCGCCATCCCCTGGCTTATTATTCCATAAAGCTTCTTACACGGCTTTTTTCGAAAAGCTACCTGGTAAAGAACGATGCGCCCCTATCCGTAAAACGGGGCTTTTGCAAAGAAGACTGGGCGGATTACTTTGCCGGGGCCGGCATCTCTTCCTACCAATGCCGCTGGCAATGGGCCTTCCGCTGGTTGGTCAGTTGCAAAAAATAGGATTAAATAAATAGCTTGGAACAATGACCCCTAAACCCAACATATGAACGGATAAACAGGCGAACGCCCAACTCAGGAACTCAGGAACTAGTTCTGGAACGAACCCGTAAACTCGTAAACCCGTAAACTCGTAAACTTTGAAGTTCGACGTTGCAGTTATCGGCGGCGGCCTTGCCGGCCTTTCGCTGGCCATTCAGCTGGCCGGGGCCGGGCATTCGGTGGTGCTGCTGGAAAAGGAAAAATATCCCTTCCACAAGGTGTGCGGCGAATACATCAGCATGGAGGCCTGGGGCTTCCTGGAGGGGCTGGGCCTGCCGCTGGCTTCCCTGCAGCTGCCACGGATCCACGAGCTGGAGCTGACGGCGCCCGATGGTACGGCCTTTACCACGGAGCTGCCGCTGGGCGGCTTCGGCATCAGCCGGTACACCATCGACCATTTGCTGGTGGCCCGGGCCCGGGCAGTGGGGGTGGAGGTGCTGGAAGAAACGAGGGTAGAGCAGGTGGAAAGGAGGGAAGGGGGCTTTTGCCTGCAGCTCAGCTCGAGGCAGCAGCCCGGGCTGAAGGAGGTGCAGGCCACCCTTTGCGGCGGCGCCTGGGGCAAGCGCGGCAACCTCGACCTGAAATGGAAGCGAGCCTTTGTGCAGAAAGCCCGTCCGCAAAGGGACCATTACATTGCCGTCAAATACCATGTGCGCTCCGGCTGGCCCGCCCACCGGATCGGCCTGCACAACTTCAGCGACGGCTACTGCGGCATTTCCCGGGTGGAAGGCGATACCTGCTGCCTGTGCTACCTCACCACGGCGCAAAACCTCCGGCGCAGCGGGAACGCTATTCCCCGCATGGAGCAGGAGATCCTGTTCCAAAACCCGGCGTTGAGGGAAGTATTTGCGCAGAGCCAGGTGGTGGGGGGCTTCCCGGTCACGATCTCGCAGGTGAGCTTTCAGAAAAAAACGCTGGTGGAGGAGGGGGTGCTAATGGTGGGGGATACGGCCGGCCTGATCACCCCGCTCTGCGGTAATGGCATGAGCATGGCACTGCACAGCAGCAAACTGGCAGCCGCCTGGATGCGCCGGTTTTTACAGCAGCGCATCAGCCGGGCGGCCATGGAACAGGGGTACCGGGCAGATTGGCAGGCGGCCTTTTCGGCCCGCATGCAGGCCGGGCGCCTGTTGCAGCGCTTTTTCGGTTCGCCCCGCCTGAGCAATGGCTTTGTCCGCTTCTTCCGCACTTTTCCCTTCCTGGCCCGGGCCGTTATCCGGAAAACACATGGAAAGCCTTTTTAAGGCATGCCCTTTGCAAGCTGAATGAGAAAAATTCGAGGACTATGTCAAACGGAAAAAAAACGGTGGTACTGGGTGCTTCGGACAATCCGACCCGCTACAGTTATTTAGCCGTAAAAAAACTGGAAGCCTACCAACACCCGGTAGTGGCCATTGGCAAAAGGCGCGGAACGATCGGCAATACCGCTATTGAAACCGACCACGTACCGACCAACCACGTGGATACGATTACGCTCTACCTCAATCCCATGAACCAACGGGAATATTATGACTATATATTGGAGCTCAAACCCAAACGGATCATTTTCAACCCCGGCACCGAGAACGACGAGCTGATCCGGCGGTCCAAAGAACAGGGCATTGAGCCGGTCATTGGTTGCACCCTGGTAATGTTGAGCTCGGGCATGTATTAACGCCCGGAAATCGAAAATAGGGAAGGCCCGGACCGGTAGGTGCCGGGCCTTTTTGCGTATGAACACCGCCCCGGGGAGGCCGATGAGCGCCCTCATCTGCGTATATTGTTGATAATTAATTAATCGCGCCCCTTTTATCTCGCTGAGTTTTTCGGTAACTTACAGAAACATCTTTTTATGCGTTGGAGAAAATTTAACGGCGAGCCCCTGGGTCTTCCGATCTACCACGCGGTAGAGAACGCCATAAAACGGGAGACTGCAGCTGGCTACAGGTTGAAAGTATGCATCGGCACCGACTCGCAGGTGAAAGGACCCGATACGGAATTTGCCACGGTAGTGGTTTTCTTACGGGAGGGACACGGCGGTTTTATGTTCCTCCACAACGAAAAGACCACCCAGCGGTATACCATCAAGGAACGCATGCTGGTGGAGGTGGCCAAAAGTATAGAGATTGCATACGAACTATGCAATCTTTTTACTTTATACAATGTCGACATGGAGGTGCATGCCGACATCAATACCAATCCCAATTTCAAAAGCAACGACGCCCTCAAGGAGGCCATGGGCTATATCCTGGGGATGGGCTTTGCCTTCAAGGCGAAGCCGGAAGCGTTTGCCAGCAGTTGCTGCGCCGACAAGGCCTGTAACTGATCTTCCGATGAATAGGGTATAAGCAGGGTTATGGGCTGCTGCAAAGAGCCGGGGAAAGTTGCGTCTTTCCCGTAAAAGCTCTTCAGGGACCGCTTTGTCCCTGCCCGAAATAAGGCTCCCTTACTTGGCTTTGTTGTGTTCGTCAAATTGTGCGTTCAGCAGGGCGATGTACTGGAGCACTTTTTTGCCGCCGGTATGTTTGACTGCTGAAGTGACAAAGTGGGGGGGCAGGAACTCCCAGTTTTCCCGCATGGCGTTGAGGAAGCGGTTTACGTTGGCCGCGGTTTCGCGCTGGGTGCTTTTATCGGCTTTGGTAAAGATCAGTGCGAAGGGTACCTGCCATTCGCCCAGCTGGTCAATGAACTCCAGGTCCAGCCGCTGGGGTTCCAGGCGGCTGTCGATCAGCACGAACAGCGTGCCCAGGTTCTCCCGCTGGCGGATGTAGCCCTCGATCATTTTCTGCCAGCTTTTCCGCTGGTTCTGCGATACCTTGGCATAGCCGTAGCCCGGCAGATCCACCAGGTACCAGTCCTTCCTGTCCGATGAGGTAGCCACGAAGTGGTTGATCATCTGCGTTTTCCCGGGCGAAGAAGAAATTTTCGCCAGCTCCTTTTTTTGCGTCAACATATTGATCACGGAGGACTTGCCCACGTTGCTGCGGCCGATAAAAGCATATTCCGGGCGGTCCGGGCTGGGACACTTGTCAACGGAGGGACTGCTGATGAGGTACTCGGCTTGAATGATTTCCATGGGGCAAAAGTATCAGTTTACGAGTTTACAAGTAAGTTCCTGAGTTCCTAAGTTCCTAAGTTCCTGAGTTTCTATGCTCCGGAGGTACGCCAACTCAGAAACTCAGGAACTTAGGAACTCAGGAACTTACTCGTAAACTTGTACTTTTGCGCCCTTATGACGCAATTTCCGCACGACAGCATAAAGCCCTTTGCGGGTGAAGAGGGCAAGAAGCAGCAGGTAAGCAGCATGTTCGACCGCATTGCCGGCCGCTACGATTTTATGAACCGCTTCCTCAGCGCGGGTATTGATGTAAGCTGGCGGATCAAGGCCATCAAGCAGTTGGCGTCCGAGCATCCGCAGCACCTGCTGGATGTGGCTACCGGTACCGGCGATATGGCCATCCGGGCCTGCCGGATGCTGCGCCCCCACAAAGTCACCGGCATCGATATCTCGCCCGGCATGCTGGAAATAGGGCGTAAGAAAGTAGCGCAGGAAGGATTGGGGGAAAAGATCGAGCTGCTGGACGGCGACAGCGAAACAATAAAATTTGCCGATAACACGTTTGATGCAGTAACGGTAGCTTTTGGCGTCCGGAATTTTGAGCACCTGCAACAGGGATTGGGCGAAATTCTGCGCGTCATGCGGCCCGGTGCAAAGCTGGTGGTGCTGGAATTCAGTAAACCCAAAGCCGGAATCATCCGGGGACTGTATAACTTCTACATGGGATGGATCGCCCCACAACTGGCGAAACTGTTCCGCCAGAACAAGCAGGCCTACCAGTACCTTAATGAATCGGCAAAAGCCTTTCCTGACCGGCAACAATTTGTGGAGGTCCTCCGTCAAGTCGGCTATTCCGAAACCTACTTTAAACCCCTAAGCCTTGGTATATGTTGTATTTATTGCGGAAGAAAACCCCGAAACTAGTTCATGCTTCCCTGCTCCTGTTCGGCACCGTCCTGTCGCTTTCCTCCCTGCGTGCCCAGGAGCGGATCCTGCACCAGGAGGACCACGACAATAAGCCTTATTATTTCGGGATCACCTTATCGGCCGCTTCCGCCCGCTTTGACCTGGAGCACCATTCCTCTTTTTTACAGCAGGACAGCGTGATGGTGGCCGAGCCCCTCAACTCCCCGGCCTTTGCCCTGGGACTGGTAGGTACCCTGAAGCTGGTGGGCCGCCTGGAAGCCCGCTTCAACCCCCAGATCATTTTTGCCGACCGCACGATTAACTATAAACTTCGCTATGCCGAAAACGACCTGCAGGGAACGAATGTGGATAAACGCATCGAATCGACCATCGTCACCTTCCCGGTCAATTTAAAATTTAATTCCGACCGCATCGGCAATTTCCGGGCATATGTGTTCGGCGGCGGCAAGTTCGACTTCGACCTGGCTTCCAATGCCCGCGCCCGCAAGTCGGAAGACCTGGTAAAGATCAATAAGTTCGACCGCGGCATTGAAGCCGGCATGGGCCTGAACTTCTATTTTCCCAGTTTCATTTTCTCTCCCGAGATCAAGATCAGCCGGGGGATCAATAATATCCACAGCCGCGACGAAAGCCTTAAATATTCCAGCGTGCTCGACCGCATCCAGTCCCGGATGATCATCTTCTCCATCCACCTGGAAGGTTAATAAATTGGTAGTTTGTGGTTGCTCCGGCAACCACAAACCTTCTCTCTTTACGCGTTCGCCACGAACTTCAAACCAATAATAGAAGCAATAAGGGTAGACAGGAAAAACAGCCGCCAGAAGCTGGCCGGTTCCTGGAACAGGAAGATGCCTGCCAGAACGGTTCCTACGGCGCCGATACCGGTCCACACGGCGTAGGCCGTGCCGATAGGGATGGTCTGCGTGGCCTTGTACAGCAGGTACATGCTCACGGTAAGCGAAACCAGGAAGCCTGTCCACCAGAGGAGAGCGGTAGTACCCGTAGTTTCCCTTGCCTTGCCCAGGCAGGTGGCAAAGCCCGCTTCAAAGAAGCCGGCGATGATCAGAAGGATCCAGTTCATCGGCCGAAGGTAAGGCCCGGTAAGCTATTAATGATTTGCGGTTTACGAATTACGATTTTTTCCAGGTACGTACCGGTGAAATCGTAATTGGTAAACCGCAAATTCTTTATTCCTGTCTCTTAAAAATCAAACTCTCTTCTGTGCATGTTCCAGCGCAGGCCGGCGGAGAAAATGAGGGTGTTGGCGGCCGTTGCCTTGTTCTCCGCTTTCTCTTTCCGCACGATGGCATTGGCCTCGAGAAACAGGTTCTGCTTCAGCTCGTACGACAGCAGGAAGGAGGCCAGGGCGACATTGGTCCCGATGCCCGTGCCTACGTTGTAGCCGTAATCGCTTTTGCGGTAGGGGGGCGTGTTGGGCAAAAAGATGTTGCCGCCGAAGGAAGTGGCGGGCCTTGCCGTGGAGTCCCGTCCCTGTTTGTAAATGATGGCTTTGGCCTGCACCAGCCATTTGGGCGCCGGCTGGTAGCGGGCGATGCCGATCAGCTCCTGGAAGTTGGCGCCCAGGGGATGCGCCAGCGGCTGGTTGTAATGGGTAAAATTCGTCAGCGAGTCGTCGTGCGAATAGGTGAAGGGACGCACCCGGTTCATTTCGGCCTGCAGGTCGAGGTTCTTCACCCCGAAGGCGTCAATGTATTTGCCACCGAGCTGGATGCCCCATTTGTTGGCCCACCAGCCGCGGTTGTCCCGGATCTCCTTCAGCTTGAATTCGTCGAGCAGCAGCTGGCCGTAGAACTGCAGGCGATGCGCCACGTTGGCTTTGAAGTCGAGGCCCGCCAGGGCATTGTCGTCGCTGCCGTTCTGCTGTTCCACCGAGCGGTAAAAAATAATGGGGTTCAGGTACGTAAAGTCGAAATGGTCCTTGCGGCCGAAGATCACGCCTTCAAACAGGCCGATGTTCAGCCAGCGGGTAACGCCGATGTCCAGGTGGTGCAGGGCGGCGTATTTCTTGCCCAGCAGGCGGTCGGCGCCGCGTCGCTCGGTGGGGGTAAGCTCCATGAACAGGTTCTGGTAGTTGAATTTCCAGATGCGGGTATTGAGCTTCAGGAAGAGGGCGTTGTTCGAAAAGTCGCTCAGGAACAGGCTGCGGTGGCCGCTGCCGATAAAGTTGCGGTCGTAGCCAAAGGCGATGTCGATGTATTTGGCGGCATTGAAGGTCAGGTAGCCGCGGGCGTCGAAGTAGTCGTAGCCGGTCGTTTTAAAGCTTTTATAGTAGCCTTGTCCCGGCACGGCTTCGTGTTCCGTTACCCACTGGCGCACGTAGAGCGGGTCGCGTTCCTGGTTTTCGGTCAGGTAGGCCGAGAAGCCGATCTTGTTGGCGATGCGCCCGCGCAGGCTGAGGCCGCGGCTGTTTTGATACAGGGTGCCGTTCCCATCCTTTTCCTTGCCGGCCGCCACCTGGAGCACCGGGTTGATGGCCAGGAAGAAATCCTCCGAATTCGCTTCGTACAGGTTGGCGGGTGTTTCGTAAAAATGTTTGCCCCAGGGACGCTTGCTCAAATAATCGGAGCGGTTGCCGGTGGCCCACTCCAGGCTGCCGGCCATGGCGCTGTACCAGTTGTAGCGGTCGGTGGCGGAAACCAGCAGCGACGAATCGATGCGGCCGAGGCGGGAAATAAACTCTTTCCGGCTGTAAGGCTTTGTTTTGGAGAAGTTGAGCACCGAATCCCTGCCGGCCCGGATCTCCAGGCGCTCGATAAGGAGGTGCTCCTTGGCCCCCTGCGGCAGGTAGGTGGTTTGTGCTTTTATACCCAGCGGTAGCAGTAAAATAAGCAGCCTTACCACGGTTTGTTTATATTGCATGCAACAGAATTTAAGAAACAAAGTATGGAAAAATATCTGATAAAGAATATTCAGGTGGTCAACGAGGGCAGCACCCAAACGGCTGACGTTCTCATCGCGGACGGACGGATTGAAAGAATCGGGCCAAACATTTCGGTTACCGGTTACGTGCACGAGATCGACGGCGAAGGCAAGTTCCTGCTGCCCGGCGTCATCGACGACCAGGTGCATTTCCGCGAGCCGGGACTGACCCACAAGGCCACCATCTATACCGAGTCGAAAGCGGCCGTGGCCGGCGGCACTACTTCCTTCATGGAAATGCCCAACACCTCGCCGCCCGTATTCACGCAGGAACTGCTGGAGGAAAAGTACGGCATCGCTTCGCGCAGCTCGCTGGCCAACTATTCGTTCTTCATGGGCACCTCCAACGACAACCTCGACGAAGTGCTCCGCACCAACGACAAGAAGAACGAGGTCTGCGGCATCAAGATCTTCATGGGGTCGTCTACCGGCAACCTGCTCGTGGACAACTACCTCACCCTCGATAAAATATTCGCGGGCACCGAGCTGCTCATTGCCACCCACTGCGAGGACGAAGCCCTGATCAAGGCCAACCTCGAACGGGTAAAGGCTGAAGGCAAGGGACTGACCGCGGCACACCACCCCATCATCCGCGACGAGGAAGTGTGCTTCGAATCCTCCTTCCGGGCGGTGCAGCTGGCGAAGAAGCACGATACCCGCCTGCATATCCTGCACATCACCACGGCCAAAGAGCTGCAGCTGTTCGGCAACCTGCTGCCGCTGAAGGAAAAGCGCATCACCGCCGAAGTCTGCGTGCACCACCTGCACTTCACCTCGGAGGATTATGCCGCCAAGGGCAACCTGATCAAGTGCAACCCCGCCATCAAGGCGCCCTTCAACCGCGAGGCCCTCTGGGAAGGCCTGCTCGACGACCGCCTGGACGTGATCGCCACCGACCATGCGCCGCATGCGTGGGAAGAAAAGAACGAGCCCTACGAAAAAGCGCATGCCGGCATCCCGCTGGTACAGCACTCGTTGCTGCTGATGCTGCAGTATGTGCAGGAGGGCCGGATCTCCCTGGAAAAGGTAGTGGAAAAAATGAGCCATGCCGTGGCCGACTGCTTCCGTATCAAGGACCGCGGCTACATCCGCGAAGGCTATTTTGCCGACCTGGTGATCGTGGACCTGGACGGCCGCACCAAAGTGCGCAAGGAGAACCTGCTGTCGAAGTGCAACTGGAGCCCCTTCGAAGGCGAAACCTTCCCGGCGGCCGTCACACATACCTTCGTCAACGGACGGATGGTGTACGCACAGGACGGCGGTGCCGGCCAGTTCGACGAATCCGTGAAAGGGCAGCGGCTGCAGTTTGACCGTAATTGAGGCGTTTATGCAAATTGACAAGATCACCTTTAACGATATTTCCGTCTTTCACCAGGAGGAGGAGTTTTCGATTTTTCATAAACTCAATTTCACCCGGACGGTAGGCGGCAAGGAGTGGCTGAAACGCTTCTTCACCGAGCCGCATGCCGACCTGAAGCGCATCCTGGGAACGCAAACCATTATCCGTACCCTGATCGATCATCTCGAGGACTGGCCGGCGGAGATCACCAACGGCACCATCATCATGATGGAGAAGTTCCTCGAGTACAACCTCGATGCCATCTCGGATCGTCTCAATGCGTTCAACACGCTTTCGTACAAGCTGTTTCATTCCGCCGACTACTCGATGGTAAAATACTCGGTGAAGCACTTTGCCGACTTTTACCGCGGCATGAAAAAGCTGGCGGAGCTGTTCTCTTCGGCGGACCTGCCGGCGCAGATCCGCTTTTACATCGACCGCATCAGCAACATCCTGGAGGCGGAAGGCATCAAAAACCTGGCGGCCACCCCGCCCGATGCGAAGTTCGACAGTGCCCAGAACCTTTTTTATGCCCGCAGCCTGAAAGAGGAGCACAAGACCGATACGCTGGAGATGATCGACATCTATTCGCGCTTCGACGCCTGGTATTCCATGGCGATGGCGGTGCGGACCTACGACCTGCACTTCCCCGAATTCATTGAAAGCGACCAGCCCTACATCCGGGCTGAAGGCCTGTACCACGTGCTGTTGCAGCATCCCGTGGCCTACGACCTGGTGATGCACCAGGACCAGAACTTCCTGTTCCTGACCGGGGCCAACATGGCGGGCAAAAGCACGCTGATCAAGGCCCTGGGTTCGTCGGTTTTCCTGGCGCATATGGGCATGGGCGTACCGGCCAAAAAAATGCAGCTGACGCTGTTCGACGGCCTGTTGAGCAACATCAACGTGGCCGACAACATCGCCCGGGGCGAGAGCTATTTTTTCAACGAGGTGCAGCGGATCAAGAACACCATCTACAAGATCAACGACGGTAAAAAATGGCTGGTCCTGATCGACGAGCTGTTCAAGGGTACCAATGTGCAGGACGCCATGAAGTGCTCGCTGGCGGTGATCCGGGGCCTGATCAAGATCCGCAACTCGGTGTTTGTGCTCAGCACCCACCTGTACGAGATCTCCGAAGACCTCAAACAGTATCCCAATATTTCGTTCAAGTATTTCGAGACCGCTGTCACCGAAGACCAGCTCCAGTTCAGCTACCAGTTGAAGGAGGGCGTCAGCAATGACCGCATTGGCTACCTGATCCTGCGACGGGAAAAAGTGGTGGAAATGCTCGAGAAACTGTAACCTGTTTAAAAGAATTGCATGCGTTCGATTACGGCTACCGCTTGTTTCCTGTTCGTCTTTTTAAGCAGCAACTTCCTGCATGCCCAGGCCGTCGATGTGCAGCATTACCGCTTCCAGCTGGAATTAAGTGACCAGAACGACCGCATCCGCGGCCGGGCCGAGGTGCAGGTGCTGTTCCGGCAGCCCCTGGCCGAATGGGCGCTGGACCTGGTGCAAACAGGTTCCGATGGCAAGGGTATGAAGGTGGACAGCGTGCAGGGCGAAACGGTCGCCGGCTTCCGGCAGGAGCAGAACAAGCTGCTGATCCGCCTGAAAAGCCCCAGTGGTCCGGCGCTGCAAACCTTTCGCATCCTGTACGGCGGCACGCCGGCCGACGGGCTGATAATTTCCAAAAACAAGTTCGGCGACCGCACCTTCTTTGCCGACAACTGGCCCAACCGGGCGCACCAGTGGATCCCCTGCAACGATCGTCCCGAAGACAAGGCGTCCGTGGAATTCCTGGTCACGGCCCCTTTGCGTTACCAGGTGGTTTCCAATGGCCTGCTCCAGGAGCAGACCGACCTGGATCAAACCAGCCGCCTGACCCACTGGAAAGAAGACATTCCCATTCCCACGAAGGTGATGGTGATCGGGGCGGCGCAGTTCGCCATCAGCCGCCTGGACAGCAGTGAGGCCGTGCCGGTAACGGCCTGGGTATACCCGCAAAACCGGCAGCAGGGCTTTTACGATTATGCCCTGGCCACGCCGATCCTGCACTTTTTTTCCAATTATATCGGGCCCTATCCCTTTCGCAAGCTGGCCAACGTACAGTCCACCACCATCTTTGGCGGTATGGAGAATGCCAGCGCCATTTTTTATGCCGAGAATTCCGTTACAGGTAACCGGGAGTCGGAGGAGCTGCTGGCGCACGAGATCGCCCACCAGTGGTTCGGCAACATGGCCAGTGAAAGGAGCTTTGCCCACCTGTGGCTGAGCGAGGGCTTCGCCACCTATATGACCGACATCTACCTCGATGCCCGTTACGGCAGGGAGGCCTTTCACCGGCGCCTGAAGGCGGCGCGGGAAAAAGTCATCGGCTTCAGCCACGTTTCCAAAAGTGCCGTGGTCGACAGCGTTTCGGACCTGATGGACCTGCTGAATGCCAACAGCTACCAAAAAGGTTCTTGGGTATTGCACATGCTGCGCAACGAAGTAGGCGATTCGGCTTTTCACCGCACTATTCAACAGTATTACCAGCAATACCAGGGCGGCAATGCCGACTCAAAGGATTTCCAGCGGGTAGCCGAGTCGGTAGCGGGCCGCAGCCTCGAAGCGTTTTTCCACCAATGGCTGTATACTCCCGGTATCCCGCAACTCCATCCGTCCTGGAAGTGGGAGCGGGGCAAGGTGCTTCTAACTATTCAGCAAACCGGCAACAGCAAGTTCAGCTTTCCTTTAGAAGTAGGACTGGTAGCTGCCGGCGGAAAGCAAACAGTTCATCAAGTGAAAGTAACACCCACTACCTCCTCATTTGAATTGCCGGCAGCGGCCAAACCTGCTAAAGTAGTTTTGGATCCGGAAATAAACTTGTTGTTCGAGGAGAAGTAGGAGAGAAAAAATGATAGGTGACTATAACTGCCGTTACTGAATTTGACGCATTCATATATGGATGTTAGTAGCGTGCAATTAAGGGTAAAATAAAATTTCCTGTTCCGTCCGGCGTAAAACCTCTCCCCCGGTTTCGCCAAGGGCAAAACCACCCCCTCCCCACATAGGGAGGGGGCTCGTAGCTTCGCGGGAGAAGTGTTTGTTAGTCAGCAACAAGGCTGGGCATACCAGTGCGACTCCTGCTCTTATTATTGTTTCTTTTTTAATAATCTACTGTTGCGGAGCTACGAGACTTAACCCCTCCCTACGTGGGGAGCGCCACGCCGAAGGCGGGGCGGGGGAGAGGTTTTACGCCGGACGGGACACCTGGCTACTCCCTTTTTTATTTTCCGCCTTGGATACAAGTATGCCATAAACGAAAAAGCCCCGGAGCTTTAATAAGTCCGGGGCTTTGTTATTTAGTTATGACTGAAGGTTATACCAGCATGGTTACCGGGTTCTCCAGGTACTTTTTGAAGGTTTGCAGGAAGGAGGCGCCTACGGCTCCGTCCACGATGCGGTGGTCGGCGCTGAGGGTCACGGTCATCACGTTGGTCACGCCGAAGCCTTCGCCCTTGCGTACCACCACTTCCTTGATGCGGCCAACCGCCAGGATGGCGCTGTCCGGGGGGTTGATGATGGCGGTAAAATGATCGATGTCCATCATACCCAGGTTGGAGATGGTGAAGGTGTTGCCGGTGAATTCCGACGGCTGCAGCTTCTTGCCTTTGGCCTTGCCTGCCAGTTCTTTGGTTTCGGCAGAGATTTGGCTCAGGGTCTTCTGGTCGGTAAAGCGTACTACCGGTACGATCAGGCCTTCCTCGACGGCTACGGCTACACCCACGTGGATGTGGCTGTACTGGCGGATGAAGTCACCCATCCAGGAAGAGTTCACGGCGGGGTGCTTGCGCAGGGCCATGGCCACGGCTTTCACCACCATATCGTTGAAGCTGATCTTCACGGGGCTTACTTCGTTCATCTGCACACGGGCTTCCATCGCCTTGTCCATGTTGATTTCCATGGTCAGGTAGAAGTGCGGGGCAGTGAACAGGCTCTCACCCAGGCGGCGGGCGATCACCTTACGCATTTGCGATACGTTCACGTCGGTATAACCTTCCTGGCCCTGAACGGCGGGCTGGGCGGCGGGTTGTGCCTTTGCCGGGGCAGCAGGAGCAGCCTGGGCGGCAGGAGCGGCTTTGGCGGGAACGAAGTTATCCAGGTCGCCTTTGGTGATACGGCCGTTGTCGCCGGAACCGGTTACCTGGGCCAGGTCGATGCCTTTTTCGGCAGCGATCTTCTTGGCGAGGGGGGAAGCCTTCACACGGCCGTCGGCGGTAACGCTGGCGGAAGCGGCAGCCTGGGGCTGGGCTTGTGCCTGGGCCTGCGGTTGGGCGGCAGGTTGCTGGGCGGCGGGAGCGGCGGCTTGCTGGGGTTGGGCAGCAGCAGCGGGAGCGGGGCCGCCTTTGGCAGCGGCTACGATCTGGTCCACGTTTATTTTGCCTTCATCGCCGATGATGGCCAGCAGGTCGTTTACGGCGATCTTCTGGCCGGGCTGTGCGCCCTGGAACAGCAGTTTGCCGTTCTTGTAGCTTTCCAGTTCCATGGTGGCCTTGTCGGTTTCGATCTCGGCGAGCAGGTCGCCTTTTTTCACGTCGTCACCTACTTTCTTGTGCCAGGAGGCGATCACGCCTTCGGTCATGGTGTCGCTCAGGCGGGGCATGAGCACCACTTCTTCCATTTTGGACAGGTCCAGACCTGCACCGCCGGCGGGGGCGGGAGCCGGGGCGGCTGCCTGTGCCGGGGCCGGAGCTTCTGCAGGGGCGCTGGGCTGTGCGGGCTGCTGGGCAGCGCCGGCCTGACCCGAGGTATACTGCGAAATGTCTTCGCCCGCCTGGCCGATAATGGCCAGCAGGTCGTTCACCTGAAGCTTTCCACCTTTGTCCGTGCCGATGTGCAGGAGGGTGCCATCCTTATAGCTCTCCAGCTCCATCGTAGCTTTATCGGTTTCAATTTCAGCAAGCAGATCGCCTTTCTTAACGGGATCTCCAATTTTTTTATGCCAGGCAGCTATAACCCCTTCGGTCATGGTATCGCTTAGGCGAGGCATCAGAATCACTTCGGCCATATAGAAAAGAATAAGGTTTACAATTCGGAGGCCGAAATTAAGTAATTATGTTTTAAAAGAGGAAGAACTTTCCAGTTCCGGAGCTCTAAAGTTCCAGAGGTCCTTAGTCAGGAGTTTACGGGTTTACAAGTTTACGAGTTTACGAGTTAGGTGGAAAAATGCCGTTTTTCACGATGAGTTTGCGCCTTTCACATGAAAAACAAGCTCGTGGGCATGAAATAAAGAATATATCAAACTTCTTTAACCTGATGACGGAGCAAAAATTTCACCGCCGCCAGGCCAACTCGTTAACTCGTGAACTTGTAAACCCGTAAACTTTTTAAAAGTCCAGCTCCAGTTTCAGTTTTTCCCGCAACTCTTTAATCAGGGGGTTCTGCTCGATCATTTTCTGGTAAAGTTCCTTGGAGGTAAGGGGGCGTTCGTATTCGACCACCTCCTGTTCGCTTTCCTGCAACAGGATGGAAAACTGGAGCTGCCGGTTGTGGAGCTCGTGCTGGAGGAATTCGCAGGCCTTGTTGCGCTCAAACTCCAAAAACCGCTGGTTGATGTTGTTGGAGGCGGTGGCCTCGAAGCAGTTGGGGTCCTTGATGATCAGTTCGGCCAGGTCGAAGCTCTGGGCTGCCGGGTTTTTTTCTTCCTTTAATTTTTTAATAAACAGTTCCCAGGCGGCTTTCAGCCGGGACATTTCCAGGGGATGGTCTTCCCGCACTACCTGGGAGGCCTGTTCCTGTTCGATCTGCTGGCGCAGGGCGGCCAGCGATCCCAGCTTGGGCTTGGCGGCTGCGGCCGGGCGGGCGGGCTGGGCCGGCGAAGGAGTGGCCGGCTCCGGCTGGGCGGCAGTCGGCGGCTGTTGGGGTACCGGCGCGGCCTTTTCTTCTTTTGTTTCGATGGTCAGCCGGGCCGCCGGCTGCGGGGCCGGGGGCGCTGCGGGCTGGGGCGGTGCCGGTGCGGGAGCAGCCGGCGCAGCCTTGGACATCACCGGGGCAATGTTCTTAAAGGCAACCGGGCTAGCGGTCTCCGTTACTTTTTTTTTATCAAGGGCGCCGTCGCGGGCAGTAAGCTGCAGGGCCTGTTGCAGGTAGCACAGCTTGATCAGCGTCAGCTCCACGTGCAGGCGCTTGTTGCGGGCGGTCTTGTAGTTGATCTCCGACTCGCTCAGGATATTGAGGGCGCTCACCAGGTAACCGGCCTCGGTTTTCCGGGCGGTTTCGATGTAGCGCTGGCGGAAGCTGTCCACCACTTCCAGCAGGCCGGCCACCCGTTCGTCCTTGCACACCAGCAGGTTGCGGGCGAATTCGGCAAAGCCTTCCAGCACCATGTCGCCTTCAAAGCCCTTTTTATTAATGTCGTCATACAGCAACATGGCGCCCGCCAGGTCCTGGTTCAGCATGCAGTCCATCAGCTGGAAGTAATAGCCGGCATCCAGGATGTTGAGGTGCTCCAGGGTATTGTCGTAGGTCACCTGGCCGCCGGTAAAGGAAACGATCTTGTCCAGGATGCTGAGGGCGTCGCGCATGCAGCCTTCGCTTTTCTGGGCAATGAGCTGCAGGCCGGCTTCATTGGCCTGGATGTTTTCCTTGGTGGCGATGCCCTGGAGGTGGTCCACCGTATCCTGGAGGGTAATGCGTTTGAAGTCAAAGATCTGGCAGCGGCTCAGGATGGTGGGCAGGATCTTGTGCTTTTCGGTGGTGGCCAGGATAAAGATGGCGTAGGAGGGGGGCTCCTCCAGGGTTTTCAGGAAGGCGTTGAAGGCCGAGGAGCTGAGCATGTGCACCTCATCTATAATATATACCTTGTATTTGCCGGCCTGGGGCGCAAAGCGTACCTGGTCCACCAGGGCGCGGATGTCGTCCACCGAGTTGTTGGAGGCGGCATCCAGCTCGTGGATGTTCAGCGAGGTGCCTTCGTTGAAGGAGCGGCAGGAGGTGCATTCGTTGCAGGCCTCACCCTCGGGGGAGGGGTGTTCGCAGTTGATGGTTTTCGCCAGGATACGGGCGCAGGTGGTCTTGCCCACGCCGCGGGGACCGCAAAACAGGAAGGCATGCGCCAGCTGGTGGTTGCGGATAGCGTTCCGGAGCGTGGTGGTAATATGCTGCTGGCCCACTACCGTATCGAAGGTCTGGGGGCGGTATTTTCGGGCTGATACAATGAATTTTTCCATACAGGGAGGGCACGTCGCCCGGCTGCTAAATTAGGAGTTTTCCGGCACCCGATTCCCTAGCCTTAACTTAAAATGGGGTGGCGTTTGAATTCCCGGGTGCGGTCAAACAGGTAGCGGTAGGTGGTCAGCTTGCGGCTGTGGAAGGTTTCCGCCATGGATTCGGCCACGTTCAGCATTTTGGGGTTAAAATCACCGATCCATTGCATTTCGTACTCGGTGTACGGGGTATGCTGTACTACCTTGTAGGCCTCCATGATCATGTAGGCGTCGATGCCTTTACCCTGGAATTCGGGCACGATGCCGAAGGCGAGGCCCGTAAACTTTTTACAGGGCTTGGTGGTCTTCACCCACAAAAATTTCAATTTGCGCAACCAATCAAATTTCCCGTCCAGGTGTTTGAACCACTGGTTCAGGTCGGGCAGGTTGATGAACATGGCGATGGGGACTTCGTTGTGGTACACGAACCACACGATGCGCTCGTCCATCACGGGCTTCATTTTCCGGAACAGCTGCATCGCCATCTCGGGGCGCATCTGCTTCATGCCGCCGTGGCTGGCCCAGGCCTTATTATAAACGGTGGCGAAGTCGTGGGCGAATTTTTCGAGCTGGTCCTTTTTCAGGTGCACCGCCCGGAACGCCGGGTCGTTGGCATAGAGGGCATGACGGGTATGGAGCTTTTCCCTCAGGGGACTTTTGGGATCCATGCCGAAACACACCTGGTTAAAGAAGGTTTTGAAGCCATAGGCCTCGAAGAGTTCCTGGTAGTAAGGAGGGTTGTAGTTCATGCCGTAGAGGGGTTCCTGGAAGCCCTCCACCACCAGTCCCCACCAGCGGTCGCGTTCGCCGAAGTTGATGGGGCCGTCCATGGCTTCCATGCCCTGTTGCTGCAGCCAGTGGCGGGATACGTCGAAGAGGGTGTCGGCGGCCCTTTGGTCGTTGATGCAGTCGAAAAAGCCGATGCCGCCCACCGGCACCTCGTCGCCCTTGGTCTTGTAGCGTTTGTTCACGAAGGCGGCAATGCGTCCGAGGTATTCGCCCTGCCCTCCTTTCAGGATCCAGCGGGTAGCTTTGCCGGAGCGGAAGGCTTTATTTTTTTTCGGGTTGAATACATCGTCGATATCCTTGTCCAGCGGACGGATGTAATTGGGGTTATTCTTATTGATCTCCGGACTTACCAATAAAAACTCCCTGGCCAATTCTTTATTGGTCACTTCTACCAACTGCATGCGGACAAAGTACGGGATTTTAGGCGGGAGTTTTTTAAAAGTTCCTGAGTTTCTAAGTTCCTAAGTTCCTGGGTTAAGGGTTGTCGTATCCGGAGTTACGCCAACTTAGAAACCCAGGAACTTAGGAACTCAGAAACCGCTATTGAAACATCTTCTCCTGTAAACGCTTATCATGCCCGTAGATGTCTTCGCGGAAGTTCAGTCGGCCGCTGTCGTCTACCCAGGCAGTGTAGTAGGTGATGAATACGGGCACGGGGTCTTTGAGCTTTACCCATTTTTCCTGGCCGCTGTCCATGGCTTCACGAATCTTTTCCGGCGTCCATTCGGGTTGGTGGCGCAGGAGGTACTGGGCCATTCGCTCGGGTTCCTCCAGGCGGATGCAGCCGTGGCTGAAGGCCCGCTTGGCGCGGCTGAACAGGCTTTTGGCATTGGTATCGTGGAAATAGATGTTGAAGCTGTTGGGAAACAGGAACTTGACGCTCCCCAGCGAGTTGTCAGGGCCGGGCCGCTGGCGCACCACCGGCAGGCCGTCCTCTTCGCCGGTGATCTCCATGTTCTGGCGGTCGAGGTAGCCGGGGTCCTTGGCCATGGCGGGCACGATCTCGTCCTGAACGATGCTCTGGGGAACGTTCCAGTAGGGGCTGAAGACGATCTGGTTCAGGTCGCCGGTGAACATCATGGTGCTGGAGCCTTCCTTACCCACCACCACGTTCATGTCCCAGGCCCTGTTCTTTCCCTCGTACACATGCAGCACGAATTCGGGAATATTTACCAGGATCAGGTTGCCGGCGGGCCGCTGGGGCATCCAGCGCATCCGCTCCATGTTCATCAGCAGGGCGGCCAGCCGCTGCTGCACCGGCACGTTCAGTTCCTTGACCAGGGCGGGGGACACTTTGCCGTCGGGTTTGAAGCCGTGGCGTTCCTGGAAGGTCTTCACGGCGATTTCCAGGCTGTCGTTAAACAGGCGGCTGGTATCTTGTCCGGGCAGGTCGCCGGTCAGCTGCAGCCTCCGTTTCAGGGCCGGGATGGCGGCGGAGGTGGAATCACCCTTCTTTAAGGTTTTTGTGCCGGCGGTTATAGGCTGCCAGCCGCCCTGTTTGGCCAGTTGGTAATAGCGGCCCAGCTGTTCCTTCAGCAGGCGGTAGGGCTGGTTGATATCCTCGAAGTATTTATCGTCCTTGTGCTTTTTGTTCAGCAGCGAGTCCACCACGGCCATCAGCGCTTCCTTTTTGCGGGGAACGAAGCGTTCCATTTCCTTACGCTTTACGTAGCCGTCCTCGTAATTGCGGAGGGCGTAGTGGATAAAGCGGTGGGTAAGGGCGAACTCGGTATTGAGAAAGTTGGGGCTGGTGCTGTTGACGGCGATCTTTTCAGCCGCGATCAGGTTGTCCATGCGTTTTAGCAGCTTTTTATCCTCCTGCAGGGTATCGCGGTTGTAAGTAATGTTGTAGTCGTACAGGTTCCAGAAGCCACGCGCCTGTTCGGTCAGGCCGTCGGAAGAGAACCAGGCGAACTGGTAGTTGCGGGCATTGTAAAAGCTGCGGATACGGCGGGCGATGGAGTCGGGGATCGCCTTGTCGGCCAGGTATTTTTCCATGGCGGCGCTGTCCAGGAACAGCGTGCTGTACGAATTGGCTTTGGTAATGCCGAAATCGCGGGAGCTTATTTTTTTCTCCGTTTTTTCTTCTGCTGCTTCGTTCGTACCCGAATGGGTGCTGTTGCTCTGGCCGCAGGCCCAAAGCGTGCTGCACGCTAGCAAAATATAGAGGGATATGTTCTTCATGCGGATGTGTTTGACAAAAAGAGTGCCGGGCAAACTGCGGAGTTACGAGTTCACGAGTTTGCGGGTTTACAAGTTCCATACGGCAGCAGCACGCCTAAACTTTTAGTAAACAATTCGCCGTTTTGATTGTTAACCACGGAACCTCTTTCCGGCGCCCGCCAACTCGTAAACCCGTAAACCATGAACTTAGGATATGCCTGTATTAATATGAGTTTGTCCGAACAGGGGATAACGACCAACCGGGGGATGATCCGGCGCACCTTCCTGGAAAAGGGCCTGCCCCATGCTTCGGCGCTGGCGCTGCAGAACGTGCAGGCGCTGCTGCAGATCATGGAGTGGAACGTGGCAAACGGCATCCGGGTGTTCCGCATCACGTCCGACCTGTTTCCCTGGGCCTCGGAATACCGCCTGCACGACCTGCCCGACTTTGGCGAGATCCGGTCGGTGCTCGAAGCCGTCGGCCGCCACCCGGTGCGGATCTCGTTCCACCCGGGGCCGTTCAATAAGCTGGCCGGCAGCGGCGCCACCCTTCAGAATACGATAAAGGAGCTGGAGCAGCATTCCGAAGTGTTTGACCTGATGGGGGTGCCCGCGACCCACTGGCACAAGATCAACATCCATGTGGGCGGCGCCTATGGCGACAAGGGGGAAACCCTGAAACGCTTTGCCCAAAATTTCGGGCTGCTGTCGGAAAACCTGCGCCGCCGCCTGACGGTGGAGAACGATGATAAGCCGGGCCTCTATGCCGTGGCCGACCTGCTGCCCCTGCACGAAAGGACCGGCATCCCCATTGTGTTCGACTATTTCCACCACCAGCTCCACCCCGGCGGCCTGAGCGAGGAAGAAGCCTTTTTGAAAGCTTTTGACACCTGGGACCTCAAGCCGGTCTTTCATTTCAGCAGCTCGCGCCGCGATTTCGAGCAGGGCGATGCCCGCCGCGAAGCGCATTCCGACTGGGTGCACAGCCCCATCAATACCTACGGCAGGGAGGTGGACATCGTGCTGGAAACGAAAATGAAGGAGTTGGCCGTGCTGCGCTACTGGCAGCAATTCGGCGGTGCCGCCATAAATGCTGCCCCCGCCGCAAAATAACCGGGCCCCTCCGGCAGTTATTAGCGAAACTGATTGTTGCCATGCCTTTTTCGTTCATTGCCGGGCGCCAACCCCTGCTTCTTCTTTTCCTTTTCCTGTATTTTCTGCTACCTGCTATAGCCTTTATGCCCCGGGGTGGGGAACGGTTGACTTTCCGGCCGGCCATCGATACGGTCAAGCCGGCGGCCAAGGGGCGGATCACCAACGGGGTGAACCTGCAGCCCAACTATACGGCCTACGGCAACGTGGACCTGGGCTGGAGCCTGATGAAGCAGCACCCCCGCATCCGGACGGTGCGCCTGCAGATCGAGCCCGACCAGGTGACCAATGCCAAACGGTGGATCCGCGAAGCCGCCGCCCATGGCTATACCGTTATTGCCACCTACCACAAGGCAACGGTGGCGGGCTCCAACGACCCGGCCTGGCTGCAGGAAGCCGCCGGCTGGTGGCAGCTGAATTACGGGCAGCTGCGGGCCTCCGGCGATTTTATGATCAACCTGATGAACGAATGGGGCAACCATAACCTTACCGCCCAGGAATACGCCACTGCCTACAACGCGGCCATTGCCAGGGTGCGCACCGTGTACCAGGGAAAGATCATCATCGACCTGCCGGGCTGGGGCCAGGAGGCCTGGGTGGCGGCCAATGCCGTGAAAGGCGTGGCTAGCGGCGGGGTAAAGATTGCGGATACCGCCATCGTGCTGTCGGCCCACATATACCCGGGCGCCCTGGTGCAGCAGCGAACCCTGGCGGGCGGGGCCAAGGGTACGCCTGGCTGGATGACGGTGGCCGACCTGGAATACCTGGGCAGCTGCGGCCGGCCCTGCATGGTCGGGGAGTTCGGCAGCGGCACCGCCGGCGGCGCCGACTGGCACGCCCTGGTAGCCTATGCCTCTTCCCGCTCGTGGCCGGTGCTGGGCTGGGCCTGGGGCGGCGACGGCGGCCAGATGAACATGATCGCGCCCCAGTTCCAACCCCTCCAGCCCGGGCAGCCCTATCCCTACACCCGGTCGGACTATTTTAATATGGTATATGATAAGCTGTAGGAATTGGTTCATTGGTTCATTGGGTATTAGGGTTTTAGGTAGTAAGGGGCCCCGGGGGCATAGGAAATAAGGTTTATTTAATAGGATGGCACCCCCTTATTTTGGGTGTCCAGCCTGTCCCAATCAACCAATGAACCAATTAACCAATTCCCCGTATCCAATACGTTTTTCACTTGAAGATTAGCACAATCCCCTTACCTTTGCAGCCGAAATAAAAAAGCGGCCGTATTGGGCTGTTTTTTATCATAAATCCTCTTTACAAAAGCTATTTATGGCAAAAGTCGGCAAGGTTAAACAAATCATCGGCGCTGTGGTGGACGTACAGTTCTCCGGACAGTTACCCGAAATCTTCAATGCATTAGAAATCAAAAAAGAAAATGGCGATACGCTGGTACTCGAAGTGCAGCAGCACCTGGGTGAAGACAGCGTACGTACCATTGCGATGGACGGTACCGAAGGCTTAACCCGTGGTTTGGACGCTGTGGATACCGGCGCTCCCATTACCATGCCCGCCCGCGAAGAAATCAAAGGCCGCCTGTTCAACGTAACCGGAGACCCCATCGACGGTCTGCCCCCGGTTCCCAAGGTGAATGGCCGCCCCATCCACGCCAAACCCCCGGCTTTTGAAAACCTCTCTACAGCTACTGAAGTATTATATACCGGTATTAAAGTAATCGACCTGATCGAACCTTACGCAAAAGGTGGTAAGATTGGTCTGTTCGGCGGTGCGGGTGTAGGTAAGACCGTACTGATCCAGGAACTGATCAACAACATCGCCAAGGCCTACTCCGGTCTGTCCGTATTTGCCGGCGTGGGTGAAAGAACCCGTGAAGGTAATGACCTGATGCGTGAAATGATCGAAGCCGGTATCATGAAATACGGCGACGCTTTCAAACACAGCATGGAAGAAGGCGGCTGGGACCTTACCAAGGTGAACCTGACCGACCTGGCCGACTCCAAGGCCACCTTCGTGTTCGGCCAGATGAATGAACCCCCGGGTGCCCGTGCCCGTGTGGCCCTGTCCGGTCTGACCATCGCCGAATACTTCCGTGATGGCGACGGCAGCGGTCGTGGTCGCGACATCCTGTTCTTCGTAGACAACATCTTCCGCTTTACCCAGGCTGGTTCCGAAGTATCGGCCCTGCTGGGACGGATGCCTTCCGCGGTAGGTTACCAGCCCACGCTGGCTACCGAGATGGGTCTGATGCAGGAGCGTATCACCTCTACCAAGAACGGTTCCATCACCTCCGTACAGGCCGTTTACGTACCTGCGGATGACTTGACCGACCCGGCTCCCGCCACTACCTTTGCCCACCTGGACGCCACTACCGTACTGTCGCGTAAAATCGCCGACTTAGGTATCTACCCGGCGGTGGATCCCCTGGATTCCACTTCCCGGATCCTGATGCCGCAGGTGGTTGGTGACGCGCACTACAACACCGCCAACCGCGTGAAACTGATCCTGCAACGTTATAAGGAACTGCAGGACATCATCGCCATCCTGGGTCTGGATGAACTGAGCGACGAAGATAAACTCACCGTATCCCGCGCCCGTAAAGTGCAGCGCTTCCTGTCGCAGCCCTTCCACGTGGCCGAGGCCTTCACCGGTCTGAAAGGCGTACTGGTTCCCATCGAGGAAACCATCCGCGGCTTCAACATGATCATGGACGGTGAAGTGGACGAGTATCCCGAAGCAGCCTTCAACCTGGTAGGTAACATCGATGACGCAATTGAGAAAGGCAAAAAACTGCTGGCCCAGGCTCAGGGATAATCTAGTTTTTAGTTTGTGGTTTGTAGTTTGCGGTTGCCTGCAGCCCAACTACGAACCATGAACCACAAACCACAAACCTTCTATATGACTTTAGAAATATTGACCCCGGAACGTAAATTATTCAGTGGCGAAGTGTACGGCGTGCAAATGCCGGGCATCAGCGGCTCGTTTGAAGTGCTGGATAAACACGCCCCCCTGGTAAGCGCCCTCAAGGCCGGCCGGGTGAAAGTGCTCCGCGACCGTCAAAGCCATTCGGCTTACTTCAACATCCAGGGCGGTTTCGTAGAAGTACTGAACAACAAGGTGACCGTCCTCGTGGAAGGCGCCACCGAGGTGGAATAACCGTTTTGAATTTTTTTGAAAATGACCCCTGGCATGCGCCGGGGGTTATTTTTTTTAAGGGTGCCCCTTAATTTTAAGTTCTCTGCAACAGCGACGGGTATTGAATTTGTAAGGGTTGCGTATCGTCACATTCGTTTAAACCCCTATCAATGAAAAAAATATGGCTGTGGTGTCTTCCCGCTTTGTGGTTCCTGTTGAGTAATTGCACCAAGAACGCAATCGATAACCTGACTACGGAAGAAAGCCGCATTTACATTACCAATTACGATACGACCGCCAACTTCCACACCTACCGCACCTTCTACATCTCCGACTCGGTAGCCCTGGTGCGCAACAACCAGTTGCTTGCCAAGCGCGTGGACGAGGTATATACCCGCTTTATAGCGGCCTTTGCCCAGTCCCTGGAGGCCAGGGGCTATGTACGGGTGGCCCGCGAGGCGAACCCCGACCTGGGCATCGCGCTTAGCCAGATCACCAACACGACCACCAACCTGATCAGCTATAATGATTACGGCAACTATTACGGCGGTTACTGGGATCCCTTCTACTGGGATTATCCCGGGTACAATTATTATTTCCCCACTTATTACGGAACCTACCAGACCAGCGAGACCGTGCTGGCCATCGATATGTTCGACCTGAAAAACAGCAGCCAGAACAACCAGATCAAGGATGTCTGGAGCGGCATGATCCGCGGTTCGGGCATCTTTACCCTGGCCAATGTCGACAGCCAGGTGGCCGCCCTGCTGCAACAGTCGTCCTACCTCCAAACCCAATAACCGATTTTAAAGATTCCTTTATGAAGGTGTTCCAATACAGTTTTCTCCTGTTGCTGCTGGCGGGAATGCAGACCGGTGCCAGCGCCCAGCAGCGCCGCCTGACCGCCGGTATCGGCCATACCACCGGCATCCCGGCCGGGAATTTCAGGGAAATTACCAATAAGCCTTCGGGCCGCGGCTTCGAAGTGCACCTGCAGTATGGGGTGAGCGATCGCCTGTCGGTAGGGGCCCAAACAGGCTTCCAGGATTTTTACCAGAAATTTCCCCGGCAGCTGCTCCATTCGCCCGGTTCGGATGTATCGGCCGTCATTTCCAATTCGGTGCAGGTCATTCCCCTGATGGCGAAAGGGCGTTACCGCTTTACGACAGCAGGTGCCGTGGAGCCTTATGCCGCCCTGGCGGTAGGGGGAAGCCTGATCAGCTATCAACAGTTGTACGGCGAGGTGACCGCCGACCAGCGCAGCAAGGTAGGCTTTGCCGCCCAGCCAGAGCTGGGGGTGCGCCTGCCGGTGGGCATCAATAAAAGCTCCGGCTTTTACCTGGCTGCCGGCTATAATTATATGCCGTTCCGCTATCATGAAGTCGATGGCCTGAGCCATGCCGTGATCAAGGCGGGCTTTTCCTTTGCCCTGCGGTAGGGGCTTAGCGCCTGACTACCAGGGAGCGGGCAATCTTATCATGGAGGGTTTGCTTTTGCTCATTGGTCAGCATCAGGAGGTAGCCGATGCACAGCAGGAAACTGGACAGGTGCTTGCCGAAATGCCGGAGGGTTGCCTGTCCAAAGGTGAGGCGGCGGCCCAGGAGGGAAGTGACTTGCAGTCCCATTGCTTTTTTGCCCAGGGTAGCCCTGGCGGTGCCGGACTCCTGGAAGGCCGAGTACAGCCAGGCCAGCAACGTGCCGAACACCGGTCCGTTTACCGGTAGCAGGAAGGTGAGGATAAGGTAGGAAACCACCAGCGCTACCGCGTCGAGCAGGAAGGCCGCCAGGCGTTCCCAAAAGTCAGCATAAACTGTGGGATGGTCAGAGGAAGAAAGGGTTTCCTTGGTCGTACTCACATAAGAGTAGTTTTGCATGCCGGAATTTTTATCGGGGGAGGGAGAATAATGGCGCAAAATTCCATAAAATCGCTGGAAATCGGTACGATTCCTTAATATTTAATACAATTTTGAAACGGGCGGAGCCGTATAGCCTTTTTTGCCCGTTGATCTTTACTTCGGTGTATTCCATCGCTAACTTTCTCAGTTCAACTGCGGGTCGATAGGGAAGTTGATCATGATCTCGTATTCGCCGCCCAGGTGTTTCAGCGAGTCCTTCCAGATCTCCTCGGCATTGCCATGGAATACCAGTGCCCGGGTGGCGGGGGCCGTCAGCCAGGTCTTTTCACTCATCTCCATTTCCAGCTGGCCGGCGCTCCAGCCCGAGTAGCCGATAAAGAAACGGATCTTGTTTTCCTCCACCTGGCCACTGTTGATCAACTGGATCAGGCGCTCGAAGTCGCCGCCCCAGTAAACGCCTTTCAGCACTTCCACGCCGCCCGGCACTTCCTCGGGGTAGCGGTGTAGAAAATGAATGGTGTTCATCTGGACCGGGCCGCCGTAATACACGGGGATCTTGTGGCCCTGGATCTCGGGGATCAACTCGTCCAAAGTGTTTTCGTATTGCCGGTTGATGACAAAGCCAACGGTTCCTTCTTCGCGGTGTTCGGTCAGGAACACCACCGTACGCATGAAATTTGGGTCCTTTAAAAAGGGATCGGCTATCAGCAACACTCCTCCTGCAGGCTTAATCATAAACTAGGATTTGTTGGTGGTGAAAAAATCGTTAACAATAGTCATAACAAATGTGTGCCATCCTAAGTTAAATTGGCTCAATATTTTTACACATCCTTATCTTAGCATTTTGCCGGTGAAACGCACATTTCCCATAATAATAGTCCTGATCACCATTTCGTTGCTGGGAATTATCCTCATTCAGATATCCTGGCTGAACAACATGGTGCTGCTGCGTCACGAACAGATAGAGCAGAAGATCTTTGACGCTACCAGCAAGGTTGCGGAAGAATTGGCACAATACAAGGGCCTGCCCGCTTCGCCGCACAAGGTGCTTCCCGGCCTCAGCGAGGACTTTAGCCTGGAGCTGGCCCGCCCCTATAACGTAGGCCAGCGGTTCACCGCCCAGGAAATCTACGACAAGATCAAGCGCTCCTTTATTACCCAGAACCTCGAGCACGTCCCCTTCGAATTCGGCCTGACCACCATCAGCAGCGGCCTGGTGGAGCATATGGAGCGCCAGAGCAATAACTTCGTGGAATGGTCCGAAGACAAGGAAAAATACAAATCCTGGTTTAACCTGCTGAGTTCGCCCAGCGGCTCGGCTTCCGAGAACCTGGCCTTCGATGAGATGCTGATCGTCATCACGCCGGTGACCAAGAACATCGTGACCCAGAGCCTGCTGCCCCGCATGCTGATTGCGGCCCTGCTGCTGCTGATCGTCATCACGGCCTTTTACCTCACCATCCGCACCATGCTGCGCCAGAAGAAGCTCACCGAGATCAAGAACGACTTTATCAACAACATGACCCACGAGCTGAAGACGCCGCTGGCCACCATCTCGCTGGCCGTGGATGCGCTGAAGAGCGAAAAGGTGTTTAAGGACCCGCAAAAGATTTCGTATTTCAGCGGCATCATCAAGGAAGAGAACCAGCGGATGAACCGGCAGGTGGAAACCATCCTCAAGTCGGCCCTGCTGGAGAAGCAGGAGGTGCAGCTCAACCTGAAGCCGATCCATGTGCACCAGGTGATCGAGGACGTGGCCGACAACTTTATTTTGCGGCTCGACGAAAAGAACGGCGAGCTCGAAACGCGGCTGGGCGCCCATAACGACCTGATCGAGGCGGACGAGGTGCACTTCTCCAACCTGATCAACAACCTGCTCGACAATGCTGTCAAATATTCCCGGGACGACGTACCGCCCCAGGTGATCATATCCACCTCTTCCAACAATAAAAAGATCATGATCCGCATCGAGGACAACGGCATCGGCATGAGCCGCGAAACCCTCAAGCGCATTTTTGAAAAATTCTACCGGGCGCATACCGGCAATGTGCACAACGTAAAAGGCTTTGGCCTCGGCCTCACTTATGTGAAAAGCGTGGTGGAAGCCCACAACGGCACCATCAAGGCGGAAAGCGCCCTGGGCAAGGGCAGCTGCTTTACCATCGAGCTCCCCCTGCAAAGCCTGCCCGAAATGGCTAAGCGCCATAGGTAGCCCTGCTATAAATTAATGTTAGGACATAATCTTTTAAGAAAAGGGAAAGAATTGTTGTCGGGAAAAGAAGCCTGGAGGGCTTCACTGTGAATAGCCCCGGGTGAAACCCGGGGGCAGCCGTAGTTCGCTACCGCAACCCCGAAGGGGTTGAATGTGTCCTGTTCGATTTACACTAGTCTCCTGTTATGGAAAACACTTCGGAAATTCTTTTTATGGGGAACCTTTCTCCTGGCCGCAGGTCCCACAATCAACCCCATTCGGGGTTGAGGGAAGAAACTACGGCTGCCCCCGGGTTTCACCCGGGGCTATTCACAGTGAAGCCCTTCAGGCTTCCTTCCCGCAGCCCAATCAAATAGCTGTTGCAATCTTTTTTGTTTACGGGTTCTCTTCATTGGAAGGGATAGGAGGGAGGTCGGCCCGAAACAGCAAGCTGCTGTCGCCATAGCTCAGGAAGCGGTAGTCGTGCGCCAGGGCATGGTCATACACTTTTCGCCACTTTTCCCCAATAAAGGCGGCTACCAGCAGCAGCAGGGTGGATTGCGGCTGGTGAAAGTTGGTGAACAGGGCCGAGGCGGAATGGAACGTATAGCCGGGAACGATCAGCAGGCTGGTCTGGCAGAATACCTCGTCGGCACCTTGTCCTTCTATATAATTTAAAATGGCCTGCAGGCTGTCGGCATAGCTGATCCCTTTTGATTCCAGTTCATAGGCTTCCCATTGCTGCAAGACCAGTTCCTGGGGCGACAGCTCGGGGTTGTGCAGGAGTTTTATGCCGATCCAGTACAGGCTTTCCAGCGTGCGCAGCGAGGTGGTGCCTACGGCTACGATCGGCCGTGGTTGCTGCAGGGCGCGCAACGTGGCTTTGCTGACCGAAAAATGCTCGGCATGCATGGCATGGTCCGCTATGGTTTCGGACTTCACCGGCTTGAAGGTGCCGGCGCCCACATGCAGGGTAATGTATTGCGGCAAAACGCCCTTGTCCTTCAGCGTTTCCATCACCTGTTCGGTAAAGTGGAGGGCGGCCGTCGGCGCGGCCACCGATCCCTCGTGGCGGGCGAAGATGGTCTGGTAGCGGTCGGCGTCTTCCACCTCGGCGGCTCTCTTGATATAAGGAGGGAGGGGAATGGCGCCGGCGGCATGCAGCACCTCGGCAAAGGCATAGTGGGAGGGGGCCCAAAAAAACTCGATGGCGAAACAGTCGGCCCGCTTTTCCACATAGCGTGCGGTGAGCTGTACCGGTGTTCCCTCCAGGACGATCTCCTTGTGCAACAGCTGTCCCGGTTTCCACTTGGAGGCGCCGCCGATCAGGCATTGCCATTGCGTCTTTTCTGTCTGGGCCATGGTCTGGGCAATGTTCTGGTAGGGGCCGTCGGGCTCGAGGCAGAAGATCTCGATCACGCCGCCGGTGGCTTTCTGGAAAAACAGCCGGGCCTCTATGACCTTGGTATTATTTAATATAAGGGTGGCATCGGCCGGCACGTGGCGGGCGGCGTTTTTGAAGCGGTCTTCTTCCAGGTCCCCGTCCCGGAAGATCAGCAGTTTCGATTCATCCCGCTGGGCCAAAGGGT
The DNA here is from genome assembly GCF_037132455.1 of Huijunlia imazamoxiresistens. NCBI lineage: Bacteria > Pseudomonadati > Bacteroidota > Chitinophagia > Chitinophagales > Chitinophagaceae > Huijunlia > Huijunlia imazamoxiresistens. The sequence continues at coordinate 317,367 of NZ_JBBBEI010000002.1, forward strand.
GGTCGGCGATGCGGTCGGCGGGGAGGGAGTAGCTGTACTCCTGGATGTAGATGTTGGCGGGTTGTATGTTCATGTGTACGACTGCGGCTGACTGCAGCAGGAGGTACAAAAGTATTCATTCCCCCTGCCTCATGGTTGGAAAAAAGTATATTCGTGCCCGGTTTTCTGCGCACAAGTTTTCCACAGTTTTTTCACCTCAATTCACAGCATATTCCTCCCACTCGGAGGTGTACCCCTGGAAGCCTTGACAGGCAAGCATTTTAGAAAGAATCGCCATGTGGAAAAAATTATTAAATCAATTATCTCAAGCCGAAGTGGGAAAAGGTGTTATTTTGTGTCAAATCAGGGCGCTTTTCCCCATAAAAAAACGGAATGACAGGCTTTCTCGGCGAATTTGAAGCTACTCTGGACGCCAAAGGTCGCTTCCTCCTGCCGGCAGGCTTTAAAAAGCAACTGCCGGGAGGTGATAATACCCGCTTTGTCATTAACCGGGGGTTTGAAAAATGCCTGAGCCTGTACACGATGGAAAGCTGGGAGCCCCTGTACGCCAAGATCAGGACCCTCAACGATTTCGATCCGAAGGTGCGGGAGTTCCGGAGGTTCTTTCTGAACGGCGCCACCATCGTGGAGCCCGATTCGGCCGGGCGCATCCTGCTGCCGGCCAACCTGAAAGAATACGCCGGCCTGGAGAAAGACATTGTGCTGGCCTCGGCCGTAGATAAAATTGAGATCTGGTCAAAAGAAAAATACCAGCAGTTCTTTGATTCCTATTCGCCGGACAACTTCAGCGACCTGGCAAAATCGGTAATGGTAGACTAAGAGAAAAAAGAGATGAAAGCGAAAAAAGAGAAACAGCAGAAAGGGGTAGGAGAGGAGGAAACCTCTGTCGGCTACCACGTACCGGTGATGCTGGAGGAAGTGATCGAGGCCCTCGACATCCGGCCCGACGGTGTGTATGTCGACTGCACCTTTGGCGGCGGCGGACACAGCCGGGCGATCCTGGCGCAGCTGGGAGACAAGGGAAAGCTCGTCGCCTTCGACCAGGATGAGGATGCAAAGCGCAACCTGCCCGACGACAGCCGGGTGTTGTTTGTGCCGCACAACTTCCGCCACCTGAAACGGTTCCTGCAACTGCACGGCCTCCGGGAGGTGGACGGTGTCCTGGCCGACCTGGGCGTCAGCAGCCACCAGTTTGACGAAGGTTCCCGCGGGTTTTCCACCCGCTTCGATGCGGACCTCGACATGCGCATGGACCAGCGGCAGGAGCGGAAAGCGGTGGATATCGTGAACACCTATAGCGAAGCGCAGTTGCACAAGCTGTTCGAGCGGTACGGCGAGGTAACGAATTCCAAAACCCTGGCCCGCACCCTGGTGGAAGCCCGGCGAACGATGTCGCTGCAGACCATCGACGCGTTCAAGACGGCCGTACAGGGAGTGGTGAAAGGCAACCCGCATAAGTATTTCGCACAGGTGTTCCAGGCGCTGCGCATAGAGGTCAACGATGAGCTGGGAGCGCTGAAGGAGTTGCTGGAACAAGTACCCCAGGTGTTGCGCGAAGGAGGAAGAGCCGCTTTCATCACCTTTCATTCGCTGGAAGACCGCCTGGTGAAAGTGTTTTTCCGCGACGGCGTCTTTGAGCAGGAGGAGCAGCATCCTTTTGAACCGGGAGCGAAAGTGAAGCGCGAGCTGAAGGTGGTGTATAAAAAGCCGCTGGTGGCCACGCAGGAGGAGATGAGGCGGAACCCGCGCTCCCGCAGCGCCAAGCTGAGAGTGGCGGAAAAGCTGTGAAACGACAAAAACCAAAAACGGAGCGTTCATGGGGGTGCAAAAAAAAGAGAAAGAGTGGTTGCGCATTCGCTGGAAGCGGATGCTGAATTACCAGAATATAGTGAAGCAGATTCCTTTCTTTCTTTTCCTGACGGTGCTGGCGGTGCTCTATATCTATAACGGGCACTTTGCCGACAAGGCCGTCCGGGAGATCAGCCGGACAGAAAGAGAGCTGAAAGAGTTGAAACATGAATACAAAACGGTGAAGGGAGAGGTGTTGTTCAGGAGCAAACAGAGCGAACTGGCAAAAGCGGTGGAGCCGTTGGGTTTGAAAGAAATGTCAGTAGCGCCGATGGTCCTGGTCGACAGCACCGCCCCGGAAAACCATAACCCTTAAATGCGACAGCCCCAGTGGAGATCAAGCGCGACATATTGTGGAGAGTTTACCTGAGCTTCATAGGAATTGTGGTGCTCGGTATTCTGGTGTTGGGCCGGGCGGTATTTATTCAACGGGTAGAAGGACAACACTGGTTGAAGGTATCCGACGACCTGCACCTGAAGATCGATTCCCTCCGCGCGGAGCGGGGCACCATCTTCAGCGAGGACGGCGAGATGCTCAGCACCTCCATTCCTTACTTCGATATCTATATGGATTTCGGGGCGGAAGGATTGAGGGATAAGAACGGAAAGCGTTTCCGTGAAAATATCGACTCGTTTGCCTATGCCCTGTCGCACTTTTTCGGCGACCGGTCCAAGGGCGAGTATAAAAAAGATTTGCAGGTGGCGTACAATGCCCGCAACCGGTATTACCTCATCCGGAAGGGCCTGTCGTTCGACCAGTACAAAAGTTTCCGGGATTTTCCCCTGGTGCGGATGGGCCGCAACCGCAGCGGGATCATCGCCGAGGTAAAGACCAAGCGCCTGAACCCTTATGGGATCCTGGCGCGCCGTACCATCGGCCTGCTGCGCGAGAACGCCCAGAAGGTGGGCCTGGAGCGGACCTATGATGAGATGCTGAAGGGAAGGGACGGACGCCGCCTGGTACGCTTTATCGCCGGGGGCGCCGCGGTGCCGGTGGAAGGCAGCCAGCTCGACCCCGAAAACGGCAGGGACGTGGTCACCACCCTGGATGTGAACATCCAGGACGTGGTGGAAAGTGCGTTGCTGAAGATGATGGAGCAGAGCGAGTCGCAGTACGGCACCTGCCTGGTGATGGAAACCAAGACCGGCAAGATCAAGGCCATCGCCAACCTCGGCTGGAACGGGAAGTCGGGCCGCTACGAGGAGAACCAGAATTTCGCCCTGCAGACCAACGAGCCGGGTTCCACCATCAAGCTGGCGACCCTGCTGGCGGTGCTGGATGCCGGGTCGAGCCGGGTAACGGATTATGTGGAGGTGGGTTCTACCGGCAACGCCTTCGTGGGCGTGCGCAACGTTACCGATGCCGAACGGGCCCCCCGTCCGGTATTGTCGGTGGAGGAATGCTTCGCACACAGCTCGAACGTGGGCATGAGCAAGCTGGCCTACAAGGCCTTTGCCTCCAACCCCGACCGCTTCAAGGGCTACCTGCACCGGTTTCACCTGGACCGGCCGGTAGGGGTGGGGCTGATCGGTGAAGAGCAGCCGCGGCTGCCGCACTGGAGAAGAAACAAGGAGGGCCTGCACGCGATGCTGACCATGAGCTTTGGTTATGCCATCGAGGTGAGCCCGTTTCATACGTTGATGCTGTACAATGCTATTGCCAACGGGGGCACCATGGTGCGCCCTTACCTGGTCAACAGCATCCAGAACAACGGCATCCCGGTAAAGACCTTTACCACGGAGGTGGTGACCAATAACCTGTGCAAGCCGGCGGTAGTGAAAGCTGCCCGCCGTTGCATGGAGGCAGTGGTGACGGAAGGAACGGCAAAAGGAGTTTTTGCCGATTGCCCGTTTCCGGTGGCCGGCAAAACCGGTACCGCCCACGTAGCCGGCGGCAATGTGAAATATTACGATGGCGTGTACCAGGCTTCGTTCTGCGGGTATTTCCCCGCCGACAAGCCGGAATACAGCTGCATCGTGGTGATCAAGACCAAGCCGCACGCCCTGGCCCACTACGGCGGACAACTGGCCGCCCCGGTGTTCAAGGAAGTGGCTACCAAGCTGTACGCCATGTACGTGCAGCGGAAGCGGAAGAACCCGCTGCGGCTGACCCCCGACAGTACGGTGGCCGCTTATGCAGGTTACCGCGAGGATGTGAAGAACATCCTCAACACGATGAACATGCGCTACACCGACTCGGGCAGCAAGGGCGTGTGGAACGTGATGGTGACCCGCCCCTCGCGGCCGGTGGTAAAGGCGGAAGTGGTGAAAAAGAAAACCATTCCCGATGTGCACAACATGACCCTCCGGGATGCCCTGTACATCCTGGAGAATATGGATATAAAAGTAGTAGCGAAGGGCCGCGGAAAAGTGGTGGCGCAGGATATCCTGCCCGGCACGCCCGTCACCCGGAACCAACGTATAACCCTGGTATTGAATTAAGTGAAGAAGCTATCCGACATATTGTATAAGGTGAACCTTATTGCCGTCAACGGCAGTATGGACCGCGACATTGCCGGCGTGGAGATGGACTCCCGCAAAGCCGGCAAGGGCAGCTTGTTCATAGCCGTGAAGGGCGTTGCTGTGGATGGCCACGCCTTTATCGACAAGGCGGTGGAGCAGGGCGCTGCCGCAGTGCTCTGTGAGCGCCTGCCGGCCCAGAAGCAGCCCGGCGTCACCTACATCCAGACCGGCAACAGTGCCGAGGCGGCCGGAGTGGCGGCCCATAATTTTTATGGACAGCCTTCCCGCCAGCTGGAGCTGGTAGGGGTGACCGGCACCAACGGCAAAACCACCATCGCCACCCTGCTCTACAACCTATACACCTGCCTGGGGTACGATTGCGGCTTGTTGAGCACCGTGGAGAACCGCATTGCCGGCAACGTGGTCCCGGCCACGCATACCACCCCGGACCCCATCAGCCTGAACGCGCTGCTGCGCCGGATGGTGGATGCCGGATGTACCCATGCGTTCATGGAAGTGAGCTCGCATGCCGTGCACCAGCGCCGCATTGCCGGGCTGGAGTTCGCCGGCGGCCTGTTTACCAATATTTCGCACGACCACCTGGACTATCATAAAACGTTCGACGAGTACATCAAAGCCAAAAAGGCCTTTTTCGACGGCCTGCCCGCCAGTGCCTTTGCCCTCACCAATGCCGACGACAAGCGCGGGATGGTGATGCTGCAGAATACCGGCGCCCGCAAGCTGACCTACAGCCTGCGCACCGAGGCCGACGTGAAGGGAAAGATCCTGGAGAACGGCCTGGGCGGACTGGTGATGATCGTCAACGGGCTGGAGGTGCATTTCCGCCTTATCGGCGAGTTCAACGCCTACAACCTGCTGGCCGTGTACGGCGCGGCGGTGAGCCTGGGCGAAGACAAGCAGAACGTGCTGCAGTGCCTGAGCAACATCACCGGGGCCGAAGGGCGCTTCGACTATATGGTGTCGCCGAAGGAAAGCGTGGTGGGTATCGTGGACTACGCCCATACGCCCGACGCCCTGCTGAACGTGCTGGCCACCATCAAAAAGCTGCGGACCGGAAGGGAGCAGGTGATCACCGTGGTGGGCTGCGGCGGCGACCGCGACAAGACCAAGCGGCCCGTGATGGGGGAGGTGGCCTGCGAACACAGCGACAAGGTGATCTTCACCTCCGACAACCCGCGGAGCGAAGACCCGGAGCAGATCCTGGCCGACATGGAACAGGGACTGAGCACGGCTTCCAAACGGAAGTACGTGGTCATCTCCGACCGGCGGCAGGCCATTAAAACGGCCATTAGCATGGCGCAGCCCCAGGATATCGTGCTGATCGCCGGCAAGGGCCACGAAAAGTACCAGGAGGTGAAAGGGGTGAAACACCATTTCGACGACAAGGAAGTACTGCTGGAAATGTTCCGGCTGCTGGAAAAGTAAAGGAGTCAATAACTAAGGAATCATAATCGTAATTCGTAAAACGTTTATTCATGCTGTATCACTTTTTTGAATGGTTAAGGACTGAAGGCGCCCGGTTTCCCGGTGCATCGCTGTTTCAGTTCATTACCTTCAGGGTGCTGCTGGCTGTTATTTTATCGCTGTTTATCACTACCGTTTACGGAAAGCGATTAATAAAGTTTTTGCAGAAGAAGCAGATCGGCGAAAGTGTGCGCGATCTGGGCCTGGCTGGGGAGCAGCAAAAGAAAGGCACGCCTACCATGGGTGGTATTATCATCATCCTGGCCATCCTGATCCCGACGCTGCTGCTGGCCAACCTCGAAAAGGTCTACATCCGGCTGATGATCATCAGCACCGTATGGCTGGGCATCATTGGCTTTATCGACGACTACCTGAAGCTGCGGGCCAAGAAGATCGCCCAGCAGAAAGGCGTTGCCTACCGCAAGGGCGACAGCGACGGCCTGGCCGGCTGGTTCAAGATCCTGGGCCAGGTAGGCCTGGGCATCATTGTCGGCGCCACCCTTTACTTCAACTCGAACGTAAAGATCTGGCGCGAGTACCAGGGTACGCCCCGGACCAACGACACCTCCATCATTACCCGGGAAGTGAACGGAAGGCCGAAGCATTTCGTGGAAGCCAAGGAGCCGGTGACCACCATCCCGTTCGTGAAGAACCACGAGTTCAATTATTCGAAGCTGCTGCCCGAAGGGCTGCGCGAGTATACCTGGGTGCTGTATATCCTGATCGTGATCTTCATCATCACGGCGGTGTCCAACGGCTCCAATATAACGGACGGGCTGGACGGGCTGGCCACGGGCACCTCGGCGCTGATCGGGGTCTGCCTGGGCATCTTTGCCTATGCCAGCGGCAACCTGCTGTTTGCCGATTACCTCAATATCATGTACATCCCCAACCTGGGCGAGCTGTCCATTTTTATCGGGGCCATGATCGGGGCGTGCATCGGCTTTTTGTGGTACAACTCGTTTCCCGCCCAGGTATTCATGGGCGATACGGGCAGCCTGAGCCTCGGGGGCATTATTGCCGCCCTGGCCATCATCGTCCACAAGGAACTGCTGATCCCGATCTTTTGCGGGGTGTTCCTGGTGGAAAACCTCAGCGTGATGCTGCAGGTGAGCTATTTCAAATACACCAAGAAAAAATACGGGGAAGGCCGGCGGATCTTTTTAATGAGCCCGCTGCACCACCACTACCAGAAAAAAGGGTATCACGAATCCAAGATCGTGACCCGCTTCTGGATCGTGACCCTGTTGTGCGTGGTGTTTTCGATCGTAACATTAAAACTGAGATAGAGCGGTCAATGAGAATTGACGTAGGACCATTGACCAATGACCATTAAGATGACGAAAAAATTGATCATACTCGGAGGAGGAGAGAGCGGAGTAGGAGCGGCCCTGCTGGCCAAACAAAAAGGCTACGAGGTGCTGCTGATGGATGAAGGTTCTTTGAAAGAAGGTTATCGCAACGAACTGGCCGCGGCCGGCATTCCCTTTATGGAAAAGGGCATTGACGAGGAGCAGCTGCTGTCGGCGGACGAGATCGTGAAAAGCCCGGGCATTCCCGAAAAGAATCCCTGGATGAAAAAGATCCGGGCCAAGGGCATCCCCGTCATCAGCGAGATCGAGCTGGCGTACCGCTACAAGGGCAACAGCAAGATCATCGCCGTCACCGGCAGCAACGGCAAGTCCACCACCACTTCGCTGATCTACCACATCTGCAAGTGGGCGGGACTGGACGCCGCCCTGGTGGGCAACATCGGCTACTCGTTTGCCAAACAGGTGGCCGAGGACCCCAAGCCCCTGTACGTGGCCGAGATCAGTTCGTTCCAGCTGGACGATATCGTAACGTTCCGGCCCAACATCGCGGTGCTGCTCAACATCACCGAAGATCACCTGGACCGCTACGACTACAAGTTCGAGAACTATATCGCCAGCAAGTTCCGGATCGCGATGAACCTGACGTTAAAAGACTTCTTCATCTACAACCTGGATGACGAGGTGATCACCAACTATTTAGAGCGAAACCCAATTATAACCAATCAATTACCAATCAGCATGAAAAAGGAAGTAACCAAAGGCGGTTTCATAAAAGAGGACGAGCTGCACGTGAACACCGGCAATACCGGCAACACCGGTAACACCGGCAATACGCCCAACGAGCAGGTGTCGATGAGCGTGTATGACTTTGCCCTGAAAGGTAAGCACAACCAGTTCAACACCATGGCAGCCAGCGTGGCCGGCTCCACCATGGACATCCGCAAAAACAAGATCCGCGAGGCGGTTCAGACCTTCCAGAGCCTGGAGCACCGCATGGAAAGCGTGGCTACCGTACGCGGCGTGGAATTCGTCAACGACTCCAAAGCCACCAACGTCAACTCTACCTGGTACGCCCTGGAAAGCATGGCCAAACCCACGGTACTGATCCTGGGCGGTGTGGACAAAGGCAACGACTACCAGCTGCTGATGGACCTGGTGACCGACAAGGTAAAAGCCATCGTTTGCATGGGCCTGGACAACAAGAAGATCCACGAAGCGTTTGGCGAAAAAGTACGCGTGGTGGATACCGACAATGCCGCTGATGCCGTAAATGCCGCTTTCAGCCTGGCTACCGTAGGGGATGCCGTGCTGCTGAGCCCTGCCTGCGCCTCCTTCGACCTGTTCAAGAACTATGAAGACAGGGGCAAGCAGTTCAAGGACGCCGTGATGAACTTATAATCCACGGCTCCCTTTGCGAACGGTTGATCGAGTTGTTTGAAAAATTTTCCTTACCAGATGAGTGAAGCGGTAAACATACAGAAGCCCCTGAGCGGGCTGGGGCAGCGCACCAAAGGCGACAAGGTGATCTGGGCATTGGTGTTATTACTGGTGCTGGCATCGCTGTTGGTGGTCTACAGCGCTACCGGTTCGCTGGCCTACAAAATGTACAAGGGCAATACCGAGGTGTATCTGTTCAAGCAGATCGCTTTTATTGCCGTTGGCTTCTGTGTGATTTACTTCGCCCACCTGGTGAACTATACCATTTATTCGCGGATCGCCAAGGTCCTGTTCCTGCTGTCGGTTCCCCTGCTCTTGTACACCCTGTTATTCGGGGTGACCCTGAACGAGGGAAGCCGCTGGATCAGGCTGCCGATCATCAACCTGACGATGCAAACCTCCGACCTGGCAAAGCTGGCCCTGTTCATGTACCTGGCCCGCCTGCTCAGCCGGAAACAAAATGTCATTAAAGATTTTAAAAAAGGGTTCCTGCCGGTAATGACACCGGTGGCCATCACCTGCCTGTTGATTGCGCCGGCCAACCTGTCCACGGCTTTGCTGCTGGGGGCGAGTTGCCTGGTGATGCTGTTTATCGGGCGGGCGCATATCAAGCACCTGCTGGGCGTTATCGGCCTGGCACTGGTGCCGGTGGCTTTCCTGGTCATGGCGGCCGTGATCAGCCATAAGTCGGGACCCGAAGAAGAAGCCGAGGCGCCCCGGGAAAAATCCTCCCGGCTCACCGCCCGTGTATCTACCTGGGTCAGCCGGGTGGAACATTTTATTTATGGTTCCAAGGACCAGGCCGATAACGACAACCTGTACCAGGTGAACCAGGCCAAGATTGCCATTGCCAAAGGCGGCCTGCTGGGCTCCGGCCCGGGCAACAGCGAGCAACGCAACTTTTTGCCGCAGGCCTACAACGACTTTATCTATGCCATCATCATCGAGGAGTACGGATTGCTGGGAGGGGCATTTATCATATTTATCTACCTGGTGTTCCTCTACCGGAGCATCGGGTTGTTCAAACGCTGTCCGTATGCCTTCGGGGCGTTCCTGGCGCTGGGGCTGAGCTTCACCCTGGTGTTCCAGGCAATGGCCAACATGGCGGTGAACGTCAACCTGTTCCCGGTGACCGGGGTGACGCTTCCGCTGGTGAGCATGGGCGGCAGCAGCTTTTTGTTTACCTGCCTGTCCATCGGCATCATCCTGAGCGTGGCCCGCAACGTGGAACAGCTGGAGGCGCCGAAGCCGGATCCGGGTGCTCCCGGCATTGCCGAAGCCGAAGCGGAAGAAGGCCCGCTGAAAAATTATCTCCTGGATGACGACGAGGACGAAGAAGAGGAAGACGAAGAGGAAGAGGGGCAAACGGAACAGGGCAATAAATTAAAACCCGAAAAACGCAAACCCTCGGACATTCCGGCGTCGCTGTTACAGCCGCCCCCCAAAAAGGAATGGCTGAAGCAATAATAAAGTAGCATAATAGCATTCAACTAATAAAGAAACAATGAACAACGGACAGCAACATATCTCTCAGACGGTACCCCCTACCCCCCCCTCCGGGGGGGCAGGGGGGGCTGCCCGTTTCATTATCGCCGGTGGCGGCACCGGCGGGCATATTTTCCCGGCCATTGCCATCGCCAATGCCCTGCGGAAGATAGTGCCGTCCTGCGACATCCTGTTCGTGGGGGCCAAGGGGAAAATGGAAATGGAAAAAGTACCCCAGGCCGGTTATCCCATCCGGGGACTGGACATCGCGGGCTTTAACCGCAGCTCTTTGATCCGCAACGTGGCCCTGCCCTTCAAGCTGGTTAAAAGCTTTTTGCAGGTGCGCCGCATCGTAGGTGAATTCCGGCCCGACGCCGTCATTGGGGTCGGGGGCTATTCGTCCTTCCCGGTGCTGCGCTATGCCCAGGCACAGGGCATCGCCACGTTCATCCACGAATCGAATTCCTTTGCCGGCAAGTCGAATATCCTGCTGGGCAAAAAAGCCACCGGTGTGTTTGTTGCCACCGACGGCATGGAAAAGTTTTTCCCGGCCCAAAAGATCGTCCTCACCGGCAACCCGGTGCGCAAGTCCATCGAACATTCCACGGTTTCGAAAAGCGAAGCCCTGGCGTTCTTCGGCCTGGGCGCCGAAAAGAAAACCGTGCTGGTGGTGGGCGGCAGCCTGGGCGCCAAGTCCATCAACGAGGCCATCGACAAGGACCTGGACCTGCTGCTGCAGGCCGGATTGCAGGTGATCTGGCAAACCGGGAAGCTGTATGCCGAAACCGCAAAGGCCAGGGCCAGGGGTAAGACCGGTGTATGGGTGAACGACTTTATCACCCAGATGGAGAACGCCTATGCCGCGGCCGATATGGTCATTTCGAGGGCAGGGGCCATGGCCATCGCCGAACTTTGCCTGGTGCGCAAGCCGGTGCTGTTCGTGCCGTATCCCTTTGCGGCCGAAGACCACCAGACGGTCAACGCCCAGAACCTGGTACGAAAACACGCCGCCCTGATGGTGACGGACAGCGAAGCAAAGGAACATGCGGTGCCGGCGATCATCCGGCTGTCGCAGAACGAAAACGAACAACAACAACTGGTAGAAAACATAGGCAGGCAGGCGGTGCGGAACGCAGATGAAGTGATTGCCGGTGAAATACTGAACGCCCTGAAGGTCCGCCGCGGCGAAGCCGAAGGTGCCCGGATGGATTTTTAAAGAAACAAAGAGCGATAACTGTTTATTAAAATTTGAATGCTAACGGAGACAAAAAACACAGGCGGTCCTTCTACCTCTCTAGGGGTTTCGAGTGTCTACTTTATTGGTATCGGCGGCATAGGGATGAGCGCCCTGGCCCGGTATTTCCATGCACAGGGGGTACGGGTGGCCGGTTACGATAAAACCCCCACCGACCTTACCCGCGAGCTGGAGCAGTCCGGCATTGCCATTCATTACTCCGAAGACCTGTCGGTGATTCCCAAAGATGCCCAGCTGGTGGTGTACACCCCCGCCGTGCCCCAGGAGCATGCCGAGCTGGTGTACTTCCGCGAAAACGGTTACAAGGTGGTGAAGCGCAGCGACGTGCTGCAGCTGATCACCGAAAACTCTTTTAATATCTGTATCGCCGGCACCCACGGCAAAACCACCATCACCACCATGACCGGCCATATCCTGAGGCATACCGGTTATGGCTGCAACGTTTTCCTTGGGGGCATTTCTGTAAATTACGGTACCAACTTCTGGAGCAGCCCCAACAACGTATGCGTGGTGGAGGCCGATGAATACGACCGCAGCTTCCTGAAGCTGTCGCCCAACATCGCCGTGATCAGCGCCATGGACGCCGACCACCTGGATATCTATGGCACCGAAAAGAACGTGCAGGATGCCTTTGTGGATTTTGGCAATAAATTAAAAGAAGACGGCCTGCTCATTGCCAAGTTCGGCCTGAAACGTGTACGCGACATCCAGGCGCCCCGCAAGCTCGCGTACAGCCTGGGCAACGACAGCGCCGATATTTACGCCTTCGATATCCGCATCGACAACGGCGGTTACCACTACAGCGTGCAACTGCCCGGCAAGGCCATCACCGGCCTGGAGCTGCGGATCGGCGGCATGCACAACGTGGAGAACAGCGTGGCGGCCATTGCCGTGGCCAACGCCCTGGAGATCGACGAAGAAAAGATTAAGGCGGCGGTCAGAGACTTTAAAGGGGTCAAACGCCGTTTCGAATACATCATTCCCCCGGTGCCGCAGGAAAAAGGCGCTTATGTGTACCCGGTATTCATAGACGACTATGCCCACCACCCGGAGGAGCTGCGCGCCCTGCTTACCAGCGCCCGCAGCCTGTTTCCGCAGCGGAAGATCACCATCCTCTTCCAGCCGCACCTCTACACCCGCACCCGCGATTTCGCGGACGGGTTTGCAGAAAGCCTCTCCATAGCCGACGAGGTGATCCTGCTGCCCATCTACCCGGCGCGCGAGCTGCCGATAGAAGGCGTCAGCAGCGAGATGATCCTGGAAAAAGTGGAGCGCGAAAACAAACATATTGTGCCCAAGGATGAACTGGCAGCGTGGATGAGCGGGTACGTTAAAACGATCGACAAGGAATTTGGCGAAGTGATCATTACCGCCGGTGCCGGCGATATCGATACGCTGCTGCCGCAACTGAAAACCATTATCGGACAAGCATAGTGAAAAAGGGCATCTCCATAAAAAAAGTAGTGCAGGCAGGGCTGTGGTTTACCATCGCCAGCGGCATACTCACCCTGCTGGTGGCGGCCAACAGCGGCCGCAACAGCCACTTTTGCAAAAAAGTGGTCATCAACATCCGGGGAGAAGGAGAGGACATGTATCTTGATAAGAGCGATATCGCCGGGGCCCTGAAATTTGCCAACAACGGCCGGCTGATCGACAAGCCGGTGGCGTCCATCGACCTGGCGATGCTGGAAAAAGAGCTGGAAAAGAATCCCTGGATCGCCCAGGCGGAATTGTTTTTCGATCACCGCGACGTGCTGCAGGTAGCCCTCACCGAAAGGCTTCCCGTGGCGCGGGTGTTCACCACCACGGGCAAGTCGTTTTACCTGGACAGCGGCGGCGTACGCATGCCGCTGCTCCCGGGCATGAGCGCCCGCGTGCCGGTAGTGAGCAACTTCCCGGCGGTACGGAAGCTCTCTTCGAAGGACAGCGCCCTGCTGAACGAAGTAAAGCAGGTGGCCACCTTTGTCAACGAGCATCCCTTCTGGCGGGCCCAGATCGCGCAGGTCGACATCACCCCGGCCCGCACCTTCGAGCTGCTGCCGACCATCGGCAACCACGTCATCCGCATCGGCACGGCCGAAAACCTGGACCAGAAGCTGAAACGCCTCTTCCTGTTTTACCAGCAGGTGGCCAGCAAATCGGGCTTCGATCGCTACGGCGCACTGGACGTGCAGTTTGAAGGACAGGTGGTGGCGGTGCATAAGGGCGAGGTGTCGGTGGTGGATTCCCTGAAGCTGCAGGAGAACATCCGCGAGCTGCTGCGCCGCAGCGCCCTGACGCAGGACGAGGAGGAGGCGGAGGAAAGCGAAGCCGCCGCTCAGCAGGCGGAAGCCGAAGCAACGCCCGCCCGAAGGACGGAAACCCCCGGTCCGCAAAGCCCCCCGGCCCAAAGGGAGCAGGACGAGGACCGGAACACGGCAGCGGAAAAAAAGCCCGCGCCGGAGAAGAAAACAACCGAAGTCAAAAAGAAGCCTTCTGAAAAGCCGGTCCGGAACAAACCGGCTGTAAAGAAGCAACCGGAACATAAAACCGCGGACAGAAAGCCCAAAGCCGTTATGCCGCGCAGACAGGAATCAGAAAGATAGACGGGAGCTGAAATTCTCTTGGACAAAAACAATTTTCCGGGCGGCGACGTTTCCACGCTGCTTCCCGGAGTACATAACAACTAAAAGCAACAACTTAAAGACATGAACAACGAGCAACCCATTATTGTTGGCCTCGACATTGGAACCACCAAAATCGCCGTGATCGCCGGAAGGAAGAATGAATTTGGCAAACTGGAAATTTTGGGATTTGGACGTGCCAGCTCCAATGGTGTAAAGCATGGGCAGGTACTGAACATTGACGAAACCATTAAGGCCGTCCGGACCGCACTCACCAATTGTTACGCATCAAACCCGCAACTCGAAATCAACGAGGTGTATGTGGGCATCGCAGGCCACCATATCAAAAGCCTGCAGACCCGTGGCGATATCGTGCGTCAGGACACCGAAAACGAAATCTCGCAAAAGGATGTGGACCAGCTGATCGCCGATCAGTACAAGACGTACATCCCTGCCGGGGACCAGATCATCGATGTGATCCCGCAGGAATTTACGGTGGACAACTTCCAGAACATTCCCGATCCCATCGGGTATGGCGGGGTGAAAGTGGGCGCCAATTTTCACATCATCACCGGTGACAAGAACGCTATCCGCAACATCAACCGTTCCGTGGAGAAGTCGGGCCTGATCACCAAAGACCTGGTTTTACAACCCCTGGCTTCTTCCGCCGCCGTTATGACGCCGGAAGACCTGGAAGCAGGCGTGGCCATCGTGGACATCGGCGGCGGTACCACCGACCTGGCCGTTTTCTACGAAGGCATCCTGAAGCATACAGCCGTGATCCCCTTCGCCGGCGAGAACATCACCAACGACATCAAAACCGGTTTGGGCGTCCTGCGCACCCAGGCCGAGCAGATGAAGGTGCAGTTCGGCAGCGCCCTGGCCAACGAGGCCAAGGCAAACGCCTACATCACCATCCCCGGCCTCCGCGGCATGCCCGCCAAGGAGATCAGCGTGAAAAACCTGGCCAACATCATCCAGGCCCGCATGGGAGAAATCCTGGATTTTGTCACCTACCACCTGAAGCAGGTAGGGCTGGACAATAAGATGCTGAACGGCGGCATCATCCTCACCGGCGGCGGCTCGCAGCTGAAGCATCTCATTCAGCTGACCGAGTACACCACCGGCCTGAACTGCCGCCTGGGACTGCCCAACGAACACCTGGCGCCCGGCCACATCGAAGAGCTGGCCAAGCCAACCTACGCCACGTGCCTCGGCTTGATTTTAAAAGGATACGACGATTACGAACATAACCGCAAACAGTTTGAAAGAGAATTTCGGCAGGTAGTGGTACCTCCCGGGTTGAAGAGTGAAGTAGTGGAAGAAGAGCAACCGGTGGAAGTGATCAGCAGGCAGGAAACTGCGGTACGCAGAAAAGGGATGACCAATTTCTGGGGAAAGTTTAAAAACAGCCTGATCGAGATCTTCAAGGAAGAAGAAGATCATCACCTGTAAGCGTTTTGCGTCTGGCGCCGCTGGGGCACCACCAGACGCAAGCTCTTATCCACCCTCATCCATCTGGAATGAAATCCCACTAACCAAGAACCCAAAAAATTTTTTATGATTCAATTTGATTTACCGAAGGAAAAATCCTCCATTATAAAAGTGATCGGTATTGGCGGTGGTGGCAGCAACGCCGTAAGCCACATGTACAGCCAGCATATCGAAAATGTGAACTTTATTATCTGCAATACCGATGCCCAGGCCATTGCCCTCAGCGAAGTGCCCAACAAGATCCAGTTGGGTCCGCACCTCACCCAGGGACTGGGTGCCGGCGCCAACCCCGAGATCGGGCGGCAGGCCACCGAAGAATCGCTGGAGGAGATCAAGCGCATCCTGGAAGTGAACACCAAGATGGCCTTCGTCACTGCCGGCATGGGCGGTGGTACCGGTACCGGCGGCGCCCCCATCATCTCCAAGATCTGTAAAGACCTCGGCATCCTGACCGTGGGCATCGTGACCACGCCTTTTTCCTACGAAGGAAAAAAGCGCCAGCTGCAGGCCGAAGAAGGCATCAAGAACTTGAAGCAATACGTGGACACCCTGCTGGTGATCAGCAACGACAAGCTGCGCCACCAGTTCGGTAACCTCCGGATGAAGGATGCGTTTGCCAAGGCCGACAACGTGCTGGCCACCGCCGCCAAGTGTATCACCGACGTGATCAACAGCACCGGCCAGATCAACGTGGACTTTGCCGACGTCTGCACCGTTATGCGCAACGGCGGCGTGGCCATCCTGGGCAACGCGGCCTGCCACGGCGAAAACCGGGCACAGCGCGCCATCGAGGAAGCGCTCAACTCGCCGCTGCTGAACGACAACGAGATCCGCGGCGCCAAATGGATCCTCATCAACATCAACTCCGCCGAGGGCGAACACGAGTTCACCATGGACGAAGTGGATATTATTCAAAATCACCTGATCAGCCAGGCCGGCGAAAATACCGACGTCATCCTGGGTCTGGGCTACGACAATAACCTGGGCGAGAAGATCGGCATTACCCTGATCGCCACCGGCTTCGACTACAACGATCCTTTCATGAAGAAGGAAACCGTGAAGCCCCAGGTAGAGCAGCAGCTGCCGAAGAAAGAAGAGAAGATCGTGATGCGCCTTGCCGACCCCGCCGATGAGAAAAAAGCCAAGGCTCCGGAGCCCATCGAACCGGTGGATCCCCTGGCGCCCAAGCTGATCGAAGAGCCGGCGATCATCCACCGCGATGACGAGGCCCACCTGACCCGCCTGCACGACAGCTCCTTCGACCTGCAGATGCTGCACGACGAAGAGGAGCAGGAAGCCAATGCCGCCCTCAGCCTGCAGTTCCGCCTGAAGGAGGAAGTACAGCAGGTGCCCGTGGACGAGGAAAAGCTGGAGCTGGAACGCAAGAAGCGCCAGCTGGAGGAGAAGTTCGCCAACCTGCACCGGACCATCATCCAGAACCCGTCCGGACCCACCGGCGGCGTGAGCAACGGTGGTGGCAGCACCAGCAGCTATGTATCGCGTCCGGCCGTTTACGAGGCGAAGGCCAGCGTCGCCGCTGCCCGCCCGGCAGAGGTTGCCAAAATGGAAGAAGAAGAGAACATCGATATGCAGCTGGTGATCCGCAACGACATCCCGGTAGCGGCCGACCAGAAGGCGGCTCAAAACCAGATGCTGGTGCAGGAAGACCTGCAGGATGCGGCCGTGGACCAAAAGCGCCGGGCTGCCGAGCGCCTGCAAAAGCTGCGCAACCTGTCGTTCAATGTAAATGCCGCTGATCCGAACAACGAGTTCGAAACGGTTCCGGCTTATATTCGCCGCAATATGGAGTTGTTCAATAATTCTTCGTCTGTAGAGAACTTCTACAGCAATTACTCGGTGAAGTCCGACGGTAAGAGCACGCAAATCAGTACGATCAATACATTTTTAGACGGGAAGAAACCCGACTAACCTTTGTTCCAAGGATAAGCCGAGATGAGGCTTCTGTTTTTAGTTGTTTCCCCCGCCGTTTCCGGCGGGGGTTTTTTACCAGCCCCGCTGGTAAAGACCAGGCAGGAAAAGATCCTTTCGGAAAAATATTGAAGCAAAAGGGTTGAAGGACCGGAAGCCACGCTTTCCGGTCCTTCAACCCTTTTGCTTTTTCAAAATTTCCGTTCCTGCATCAGTCCGGGAGGCGCACGAACCGTTTGCCGCAGGCTTCAAAGCAGGCGAAGCCGATGTCCAGGCTGTCGGGGCCGATGGGGGAGTAGCGCCAGCGCAGGGTGTCCGTTTTGCCGGCCGTAAACACCTTCAGCGCGGCGGGTGTTTGGGTGGTATCCAGCAGGTAGCGGTTGAGGGCGGGCTGCCGGTTGCTG
The DNA here is from genome assembly GCF_037132455.1 of Huijunlia imazamoxiresistens. Taxonomy (NCBI): domain Bacteria; kingdom Pseudomonadati; phylum Bacteroidota; class Chitinophagia; order Chitinophagales; family Chitinophagaceae; genus Huijunlia; species Huijunlia imazamoxiresistens. The sequence goes on from NZ_JBBBEI010000002.1 coordinate 335,083, forward strand.
TAAAAAACATCGTTGGCTCCGAACCGGATGATCTCGGCGCTGTCCGGAGGGGTTTCCTTCCAGTGGATGGCAGGGTCGCCGATGCTGTAGTAGGAGGCCGTTTCCTTCCAGGAGGAACGGAGGCCGGCGGGGGCGCTGGCGGCCGGCTTCTGAGGGCTTTCGTCGGTTTGAATAGGATTCTGGCTGGGCGAACAGGCAGTGACCAACAGGGCCAGGCAGGCTGCCGGTAGCGAAGGGATTGCAGGCTTCATGGAAACAATTTGAAATATGAGGCCCCGTTTTCCGAAAACGTTGCACCGCCGGCAAAAGCGGAAATGAAAAAAGGCCCTGAACGCTACCCCCCTAAAGCGGTTTCGCCCTCAGAACCCAACTCGTAAACTTGTAAACCCGTAAACATCCTAATTGAACGCCATCTGTCCCTTCGAGGTCAGGTCCATCGTGCAGACCTTTTCGATCAGGGCTACCAGCTTGGGGAACTCGGAAGGTTTGCGGAAGTACAGGTTGGCGCCGGTTTCGTACACCTTTTTGATCTCCGCCTGGTTGATGGAGGTGGTCAGCACCACCACGGGAATATGTTGCAGGGATTCGTGCCGGCGGATTTCTTCGAGGCATTGCAGCCCGTTTTTGCGGGGCATGTTCATATCCAGGAAAATAACGTGGGGCAGGTCGGCGCCGGGTTGCAGGAGGGCCTCCATCAGGCGGGCGCCGTTGTTGTAGATTTCCAAAGCCGATTCGCCGCTGGCTTCTTTCAGCGCCAGCTGGAAAAGAAACTGGTCGTCTGCGTCATCGTCAGCGAGGGCTATTTTAAGCGAGTTAGTTTTGCTTTTCATGAGTTCCGAATTTAAAACGCCAGCGAACCCTGTTGCAGATTCACCGATTACAGATAGTCGACCCATATGGTTCTAGGTTTTTACAAAGGATTTGGAAACATAGTTCGGGCGAAAGGCACGGAAATCATCCTCCGTACTTTCACCGGATATTGGAACGCCCAGCTGAGCAGTTAGGTAAAGGTGCTTAAAAAGGCCAAGATGTTGTTGAGAATTCCGGCCATCAAGGCCATTTTTCGATGAACACGGCAATTTCATCGGTGTAGGTTTTTTCTTAGCCCCGAATCGTTATAAGTCGCTAAGCATAAGCACTTAGCAGCTCGGGCTGGCCGATTTTGCCGCCGCAACTAATTTCTCCGTATCATTGTTCCCGCTGATATGAAAAAAGTATTGATTACCGGAGGTACCGGTCTTATAGGAAAGGCATTGACCCAGGAATTGACGGCCCGCGGCTATGGGGTGATCATCCTTAGCCGCAGCCAGCCACCCGCCACTGCCCGGCGCAATGCCGCGGTGGAATATGCCCGGTGGAATATTAATGAAGGCACCATCGATAAAGACGCCCTGCAGGCGGCCGACTATATCGTGCACCTGGCGGGGGCCAACGTAGGGGAAGGCCGCTGGACGGCCACCCGCAAAAAGGAGATCGTGGACAGCCGCACCCGCAGCGCCCGCCTGTTGGTAAAAGCCCTGCAGGAAACGCCCAACAAGGTGCAGGCGGTGATCAGTTCCTCGGCCATCGGCTGGTACGGGGCCGACCGCCCGGGTGGCCGGCCTTTTGAAGAAGGGGCGCCTGCCGACGGCTCCTTTTTGGGAACCACCTGCCGGCAGTGGGAGGAAAGCATCGACCCGGTGGCCGGCCTGGGCATCCGCCTGGTCAAGCTGCGCACCGGCATCGTCCTCAGCAACCGCGGCGGCGCTTATGCCGAGTTCAAAAAGCCCCTCCACATGGGCGTTGCTTCCATCCTAGGTACCGGCGACCAGGTGGTCAGCTGGATCCATATCAGCGATATTGTGGGCCTGTACCTCTTTGCCCTGGAAAACGAACAGGTGCAGGGCGTGTACAATGCCGTGGCCCCCGAGCCGGTCACCAACCGGCAGCTGGTGCTGGCGATGGCCAGGGCCCGCAACCGGTTTTATCTTCCCGTAAAAGCGCCCGGCATCGCCCTGAAAGTCCTCCTGGGTGAAATGAGCGTCGAAGTGCTCAAAAGCGCCACCGTCAGCAGCAAAAAGGCCGAACGTGCCGGCTACCAGTTTCGCTTCCCCAACATCGGCGTAGCGGTCAAGAACCTTTCGATCAATGAGGGAAATTAGTTCATTGGTTCCTTGGGAATTAGGGGCGTAACGCCGAACTCGTAAACCCGTAAACTTGTAAACGCGTAAACTGTTTCAGTGTTTCCAATGGTACACGTTGGTAAACTCACCTACGATGGCTTTGTTGGCTACGAAGCGCAGCTTATGCAGCTTCAGGTTCAGAATGTCGAGGGGTTGTACCCGGCGGTGCATGGGGTGTAAGGTGCCGCCGGTCACGCCGGCCGGTTTGGAGGGGTCGTACTGGAATTGCGGGTCCACCAGCGTGCCCCGGGGATACATGATGCCGGGAATGCCGCGGCCGCGGATATCCAGGATACCGGGGTGGTCCAGCCCGATCGTATGGCCGTATTCGTGGGCCGCCGTCGTGGAGCCTTTATAGAGGTTTTCCAGTTTGAAATAGCCGCTGTTGCAGGGGACGCCGTCCACGAACGAAATATTGCCCTGGGCATACTCCTCGATGCGGAAGTAGTTGTTGCGGGGGTCCACATTCTGGTACACTTCCAGTTCGCTGATCCCGGGGTTCCATTCCGCTGTGATCCGGAACGCCAGCTTACAGGCCGTGTCCCCGACTTGTATCTGCACCTGGGGCTCGTTCCACATCGTTTCGATCTCCTCCCGCATCTGTTCGGCCAGCTCGATGCTGCTGGCATCCCCATAAGTGACCAGGTGGGAGGAAATAACCAGTTCCTGCCGCGCTATGTTCAGTTCTGCTTCGCCCATAATTTATTCAAATTAATTCCGAACCGGTTTACCGCCCTTCAGCACGCTTTGGATCCGTTCCAGGGTTTTGCGTTCGCCGCAAAGCGACAGGAAGGCTTCGCGCTCCAGGTCGAGGAGGTAGCGCTCGCTAACCAGGGTGGGCTCGCTCAGGTCGCCGCCGCACATGACGTAGGCCAGCTTGCGGGCTACCACCATATCGTGTTCGGTGGCGTAGCGGGCGCGGCCCATGCCGTGGATGCCGGCATAGAGTGATCCCAGGGCCGAGCGGCCCAGCACCCGGATGTCGGTCCGCGGCTGCGGCATGGTATAGCCGCTGGCCTGCAGGTCCAGCACCGACTGCTTTGCTTCCGTGACACGGCGGTTGGGGTTCAGGACCACCTCGTCCAGCCCGCGGCGGTAAATGCCCAGGCCGTAAGCCTCCTGGGCAGAGGTGGATACCTTGGCGGTGGCAATGGTAAGGAACCGGTTTTTCAGCGTGATCGTTTCCGGCTCGTCGGGGTGCATTTCGTCCGAAGCCCGCAGCACGAACTCCTTGGTGCCCCCGCCGCCCGGGATCAGGCCCACGCCCAGCTCCACCAGGCCGGTATAGGTTTCGGCGGCGGCGCAGATCTTGTCGCTGTGCAGGCTCAGCTCGCAGCTGCCGCCCAGCGCCAGCCCGTGGGGCGCCACCACTACCGGCACGGCCGAGTACCGCACCCGCATCATGGTTTCCTGGAACATCCGTACCGCCATATCCAGCTCGTCCCATTCCTGCTCCACGGCAAACATGAAGATGAGGCCCACGTTGGCGCCGGCGCTGAAGTGGGCGCCCTCGTTGGCGATCACCAGTCCCCGGTAGTTCTTTTCCGCCAGCTCCACGGCTTTGGTAATGCCGCTGAGCACGTCGCCGCCCATGGTGCCCATCTTGGTATTCCACTGCAGGGCCAGCACCTCGTCGCCGATGTCCACCAGGCTGCAGCTGTTGTTTTTCCAGACGGTGCTGCCGGCAAAGTTGCTGGGGATAATATAGGCGCTGCTGCCGGGTACCGGCTTGTAGGTTTTGGCAGCAAGGTCATAGCAGAGCGTCTGGCCGTCTTCGATCTTGTAAAAAGATGTAAAGCCCGCGGCCAGCAGGTCTTCCACCCAGGGAGCAACGCTATAGCCTGCTTCCTTTATCTTTTGGACGGTAGGGGCCAGGCCCAGCACGTCCCAGCTTTCGAAGGCGCCGATCTCCCAGCCGAAGCCGGCCTTCATGGCGTCGTCGATGCGGTAGATCTCGTCGCTGATCTCGGGGAGGCGGTGGGAAATATAGGAGAACAGGCCGTAATGGAAGTAGCGGTAGAACTCGCCCGCCTTGTCGGGGGCGGCCACCAGCATTTTCAGCCGCTGTTTGAGGTCGTCCACGTTTTTGGCGCTCTCCAGGCTGGCGAACCTCGGCTTTTGCCGGGGCGCATATTCAAAGGTCTTCAGGTCGAGGGTATAGATCTCTTTTTCTGCTTTTTCTCCTTTTCTCTTGGAAAAAAAGCCCTGGCCGGTTTTGTCGCCGAGCCAGTTGTTTTCCACCACCTTGTTCAGCCAGGCGGGGATGCGGAAGATGTCGCGGGCTTCGTCGGCCGGGCAGTTGTCGGCCACGCCCTTCGCCACCTTTACCAGGGTGTCGATCCCTACCACGTCGGCGGTGCGGAAGGTGGCCGATTTGGGCCGCCCGATCACGGGGCCGGTGAGGGCGTCGACCTCATCGATGGTGAGGCCCAGCTTTTCCACGAGCTGGAAGATGGCCATGATGCCGTAAACGCCGATGCGGTTGGCGATAAAGGCAGGCGTGTCCTTGGCCAGCACGGTGGTCTTGCCCAGGAACAGGTCGCCGTAGTGCAGCAGGAAGGATACGATACCGGGGTCGGTATCTTTTGTGGGGATGATCTCCAGCAGCCGCAGGTAGCGGGGCGGGTTGAAGAAGTGGGTGCCGCAGAAGTGCTTTTTGAAGTCGTCGCTGCGGCCCTGGCTGAGTAAATGGATGGGGATGCCGGAGGTGTTCGAAGTGATCAGCGTTCCGGGCTTGCGCACCTGTTCCACCTTTTCATAAAGCTGTTGCTTGATGTCGAGGCGTTCCACCACCACCTCCAGGATCCAGTCGCAGGAGGCCAGCTCTTTGAGGTCGTCGTCGAAGTTGCCGGTGGTGATGCGTTTGGCCGTGTCGGCGGTATAAACAGGGGAGGGGCTGCTTTTGAGGGCGGCCTGCAGCGCCTCGTTCACCAGGCGGTTGCGTTGCACCCTGGAGGTCGCTTCCCTGGCGTCGGCCGGAACGATGTCCAACAGCAACACCTGTACGCCGATGCCGGCAAAGAGGCAGGCAATGCGCGAACCCATCACGCCACTGCCTAAAACAGCTACTTTTCTGATGATCCGTTTACTCATAAAAATATAGTTAGTGAAACAACTATCGCCTATGAAGTTAACGGAACTTCCGAAAGAAAAGAAGGACCCATAAAAATGGGGGAATTGGTTCATTGGTTAATTGGGAGGGGGAAGCCATTTTCAACCTAACGCCCTAATATCCCAATTAACCAATGAACCAATTCCCTGCTACTTCAGCGGGTCCAGCTTCGTATCCACGGTCACTTTTACTGTTTTGGCAATTTTGTCGCGAACCAGGGAGGAGATGCGGATGTTGTAGTCGGCCACCAGGATATTAAAGGAAGACGTCGCTTTCAGGTTGTCGGGCTCCACTTTGATGGCGCCGGTGGTCTGCACTTCACGGGTGACGCCGTGCAGCGTCAGCTGGCCTTTAACCTGGGCGGTGTAGGTGCCGGGTTTGGCGTAATTGATGGCCCCGTTGTTCAGGATCTGGCCCTTGAATTCGGCCTTGGGGAATTTGTCGCTTTCCAGGTAGTCTTCGTTGAAATGCTCCTGCATTTCTTCGTTTTCAAACTCGAAGCCTTTCATCAGCACCGAAAATTGCAGGGTGCCGGCCTGGGCGTCCAGCACGGCCACAGCCGATTTATTTCTGGCGGCGATATCTTCCAGCGGGGTGGTGGACAAAAAGTCGATCTTACCGCTTTTGGTATAAAACTTATTCTGGGCGTGGGCAGAACCAGCCAGCGCTACCAGGCCCAGGAGCAACAGTGTTTTGATTTTCATACTTATTTTTTAGGAGCGATCAATACGCAGCGATTCAGCACCACATCGGCGCCCAGTCCCATTTCATCGGGGTTGTAGCCGGTGCAGACGCCTTTGACGGTGGTGGCGCCGCCCGGGTTTAAGCCGGCGGCTTCTTTAACAAATGCCGAATCCATGCTGCAGCGGATCGACGACAGCGCCCCGTCGGCACCCAGCAACACGGTAGCGCTTCCTTCCTCCTGCTCCACCGATTTTACGGGGGCGGTCACTTCCAGCACCTTTCCCAGGTAGGAGCGGTTGGCGGCGGCGGAATCTTTTTCAAAGGCAGCCAGCAGCTCCACCGCCGAAAGGCGGGCATCGGTAGGGGCTTCCGTCAGGCTTTTGACTTTACCGGTAAATTTTTTATAGGCATACCAGCCCCCTGCAACCACAGCGACCAGGATGATAATGGTTAGAATTCGCTTCATAATGCTTGAAAATTGAAGATGCTAAAATTGAATTAAAGAAAAGGTTAAAGGCCGTTAAAAACTAAAAAAAGCCGGCAGGCGGTTGTTCCAACAACCGCTTTGCCGGCTTTGCAAAGGTTACGAGTTTACGGGTTTACAAGTTTACGGGTTGGTTAACCGGGTAGTTGCAGGTCTTAAGGTTGGATTGTTTTCCTTCTTTCCAAAGGAAAGTTCCCTCCCAATATCCTAATGAGCCAATACCCCGATTCCCCGTTTACCGTACGGCCATACCGTTGGTCATGGTGGCTTCGGGGGTAACGAATACCAGCTTGCCGTCCGGTTGTTCGGCCAGCAGGATCATGCCCTGGCTTTCGATGCCCCGCATTTTGCGCGGCGCCAGGTTCACCACCACCATCACCTGCTTGCCCGGCAGCGATTCGGGGGCGAAGTGCTGGGCGATGCCCGAAACAATGGTGCGTTGCTCAAAACCCAGGTCCACCCGGAGCTTCAGCAGCTTGTCGGCCTTTTCCACTTTTTCAGCGGTAAGGATCGTGCCGATGCGCAGGTCGATCTTCGCAAAATCATCAAACTGGATCTCGGTCTTCGGTCCTTCGATTACCGTTTCGGCTGCAGGTGTAATTTCCGTATTCATTGGTTCTTTAGTTGCTTCTTGTTGATTGCTGTTTGCCGATTGCTCATTGCTTATTGCCTGTTCTTTCTCCCGGGCGGCGGCACGGAGCTTTTCCACCTGGGTGGCCACTTCGGCGTCCTCGATCTTGCGGAACAGCAGCTCGGGGGCGCGCAGCGTATAGCCGACGCTCAGGAGCTTGGTCTTGCCCGCATTTTCCCAGTCCAGCATTTTGTCCACCACCTTCATCATGTGGCACATTTTGCGGGCGGTGTTGGGAAGAATGGGGTTGGCCAGGATCGCCAGGTTGGCACACAGCTGCAGGCAGAGGTGCAGGGTGTTGTCGATCTGCGCCTGGGCGGCGGCAGAGACCTTGCCGTTCTCGTCCAGCTGCTTGGCCTTGATCCAGGGTTCCTTGTCCTGCATGTATTTGTTGCCCTTGCGCGCCAGGTCGATCACTTCGAACAGGGCGTCGCGGAACTTGTATTGCTCCAGCAGGTCTTCGGTCTTCTGCTTGCTGATCTCGATCTCCTTTACCAGTCCTTTGTCCTGCTCGTCGATAATGTCGTTGTGGAAAGCGGGCACTTTGCCGCCGGCCAGCTTGTGCATCAGCACGAAGGTGCGGTTGACGAAGTTGCCGAAGATGGCCACCAGCTCGCTGTTCACCGCGTCCTGGAAGCCTTTCCAGGTAAATTCGCTGTCCTTGGTCTCGGGCAGGATGGTGGTGAGGTAGTAGCGCAGGGCGTCGGCCAGCTGCGGTCCGCCGTTGTCTTTTTTGATAAAGTCGTCGATGTAATCCTGCATATCGAGCTTCCAGTTGCGGCTGGTGCTCATCTTGTCGCCTTCGAGGTTCATGAATTCATTGGCGGGCACGTTGTCGGGCAGGATATAGCCGCGCAGCTTCAGCATGGCCGGGAAGATGATGCAGTGGAAGACGATGTTGTCCTTGCCGATAAAGTGTACCAGCTTGGTGTCGCTGTCCGTCCAGTAGGGCTCCCAGTCCCTGCCGGTGTTCAGGGCCCATTGCTTGGTGGCGCTGATGTAGCCGATGGGGGCGTCGAACCATACGTACAGCACCTTGCCTTTGGCGTCGGGCAGGGGCACCTGCACGCCCCAGTCAAGGTCGCGGGTGACGGCGCGGGGCTGCAGGCCGTTGTCGATCCAGCTTTTGCACTGGCCCAGCACGTTGGCCTTCCAGTCTTCCTTATGGTCGTCCAGGATCCAGCTGCGCAGCCATTCTTCGTGCCGGTTCAGGGGCAGGTACCAGTGCCTGGTGGCTTTTTTCACCGGCGGCTTGCCGCTCAGGGTGCTTACCGGGTTTATGAGTTCGTCGGGACTGAGGGCGGTGCCGCATTTTTCGCACTGGTCGCCGTAGGCGCCGTCGAAGCCGCAGTTGGGACAGGTGCCCCTGATATAGCGGTCGGCCAGGAACGTTTGTGCCTCCTCGTCATAGTACTGTTCGCTTTCCTTTACCTCCAGGGTGTTGCGGTCGTTCAGGTAGGTGAAGAACTCCTGGGTGGTCTCGTGGTGCAGCGGGTTGCTGGTGCGGTCGTAGATATCGAAGGAGATCGACAGGTCGTCGAAGTTCTCTTTCATGATCACGTGGTACTTGTCGATGATGGCCTGGGGCGTGGTGCCTTCCTTCCGGGCCTGGATGGGAATGGCGGTGCCGTGTTCGTCGCTGCCGCACACAAACACCACGTCGCGCTTTTGCGCCCGCAGGTAGCGCACGTAAATGTCGGCCGGGATATAGGCACCGGCCAGGTGGCCGATGTGCTTTTGCCCGTTGGCGTAGGGCAGGGCCGACGTCACTAAGTATCTTTTGGGTTGCTTCATATCAGAAAATCAGTTTAATGCCCCGGTGCGGAAAGGGGGTGTAAAAATAGCCAAACGGCGCTGAAGTAGCATAGCCGGGATGGGGATGGCGGCGAAAATGCGCCAGATTTATTTATCTTGTAGGAAATCACCTGAACCATGTCCCAACCAAACTGGAAGCTTATTTTCAGCGGCACCGCCCAGGACGAGCTGGTCCGTGAAGTCAAAACCCGCGCCCGGGTCATCCGCCAGATCGGGCAGGGCACGCTGGCCATCATCCAGACCAACGCCGACGGCAGCCAGGAAACCATCGCCGAATACGACGCCCTCAGCGGCCCCCAGATCAACGGGCTCCTTCCCGACGCCCACTACCATGCCCTGCCGCCCGTTGCTTCCAATTTCCTGACGGAAGGGGAGCACCCCGACAAAAAAGGCAACGAGCCCACCCGTTTAGGTTATAAAATGCCCCTGTCCTATGTCGCCGACGAGGATAACGTCAAACGCCCCTTCAAGCGTTTCGCCCTGCTGATCCACCCCGTGCCGGGCACCGAATGGGTGCAGAAAAAATATTTTCCCAACAACTGGACGGAGGGCTGTATCGGCCTCATCGGCCACGCCGCCAACGAGGATTTTTATAAACGCATGAAGGACTATTTCAAAAAAACGAAGCGCAAACACATTCCCCTGGAGGTGGACGTGGAAAGCAACGCCAACGTGCGTACGCAACTGGGCGCCCGCGAGCACTACGCCTGACGCCAACAAGGCCTACTTTTACCGCATGAACCGCAAACGTTTCCTGTCGCTGCTGTCGCAGCTGGGTTCCCTGGCGTTCCTGCCTGCCGCCGCACGGGCGGCCGGCAAGGGCCGTCTGCCGGGGCCGGCGGCAGCGCTGATTCCTCCGTACCTCCAGCCCGGCGACACCATCGCCCTGACCTCGCCCGGCGGGTACATCACCCTGCCCGAGCTGCAGCCGGCCATCCAGGTACTGCAAAGCTGGGGGTACGTGGTGAAGATCGGGGCCACCATCGGCCGGCGCGACTTCAACTTCGGGGGCACCGATGAGGAGCGGGCCGCCGACTTTCAGCAGCTGCTCGACGATCCCTCCGTACAGGCGATCCTCTGCGCCCGCGGCGGCTACGGCTGCATCCGCATCGTGGACCGCCTCAACTGGACCAAGTTCCGCCAACAGCCCAAATGGGTGATCGGCTTCAGCGACGTGTCGGTGCTGCACCAGCACATCCACCGTCATTGCGGCATAGCCACCCTGCACTCGAAGATGTGCAACTCCTTTCCGGCCGACTGGAGCCAGGCCGAGCCCATCCAGGTGCAGACCATCGCGTCCATCCACGAGGCCCTGGCGGGCAAGCCGATGGCTTATACGGCCGAACCGCACCCGCAGAACCGGCCGGGCACGGCCGAGGGCGTGCTGGTCGGCGGCAACCTCAAAATTTTTGAAACCCTGTCGGGGACGGCCTCCGACATCCCCACCGCCGGTAAGATCCTGTTCGTGGAGGACACCCACGAATACCTGTACAGCATCGACCGCATGTTCTGGAACCTCCAGCGCACCGGCAAGCTGAAAGGGCTCAAAGGCCTGATCGTGGGCGGCTTCAATGTCAAACCCGACGACGAAGGCGAGGAGTTCGGCCGCAGCCTGCAGGAGATCGTGCTGGATAAAGTAAAAAAGTACGATTACCCGGTTTGCTTTAACTTTCCCGTCGGCCACCAGCGGGCCAACTTCGCCCTGAAGTGCGGCCTGCGCCACCGGTTAAGCGTAAACGAAAACGTCACATTAACAGAGATTGTATGATCACCATTCCTCCCTACCTCCAGCAAGGCGATACCATCGGCATCGTGGCGCCCGCCGGCTTCATGCCCTTCGAAAACATGCAGACCTGCATTGAAACCCTCGTCAGCTGGGGCTACAACGTCCGGCCCGGGGCTACCGCCAACAGCAGTTCGGCCAACTACTTTTCCGGCACCGACGAGGAGCGGGCCGCCGACCTGCAGCAGATGCTGGACGACAAGGAGATCAAGGCTATTCTGTGCGCCCGCGGCGGCTACGGCGTCAGCCGCATCGTGGACGGCCTGTCGTTCAAAAAGTTCCGCAAGCATCCCAAATGGATCATCGGCTTCAGCGATATCACGGTGCTGCATGCCCACCTGTACGCCAACTTCGGCATCGCCACCCTGCATGCGCCCATGGCTGCCGCCTTCAACGAGGGGGGCGCCCGGGAACCCTACGTACAGTCGCTCAAAGCCGCCCTGGAGGGCGAGCGGCTGCGCTACGAATGCCCGGCGCACGCCTTCAACCGGCCGGGCAAGGCCAAGGGCGACCTGGTAGGCGGCAACCTGGCCCTGCTGGCCCACCTGGTGGGCACCCCCTCCGACCTGGTCACCAAAAACAAGATCCTGTTCCTGGAAGACGTGGGGGAATACCTGTACAACATTGACCGGATGCTGCTGCAGCTCAAGCGCTGCGGCCGCCTCGACGAACTGGCCGGCCTGGTGATCGGGGGCTTTACCGGCAGCAAGGACACCACCCGGCCCTTTGGCAAGGAAGCCTTCGAGCTGATCCGCGATGCGGTGCAGGAATACGGCTACCCCGTTTGCTTCGGTTTCCCCGTCAGCCACGAACGCGAGAACTTCGCCCTGAAAGTAGGCGTAGGCTACAAGCTGGACGTGTCGGAAGAAAAGGTAGTGCTGGGGGAAAGCAAGTAGGCAAGGGGAATTGGTTCATTGGTTCATTGGGGATTTGGGAAGGAAACCCCTGCCGGAGCTCATGGCCGTGATTGGAGGCGGCGCCCGTAAAGATTACCTTAGTGTAAAGTTTTTTCATATGAGCCGGCACTACCACAAAGAAGTCCAGATACCCCTGGGCGACGTGCTGCTGGAAGGAGAGCTGATCCTTCCGGACGGGGCGCAGGCCCTCGTCCTGTTTTCGCACGGCAGCGGCAGCAGCCGCTTCAGTCCCCGCAACCAACTGGTGGCCCGCCGCCTGCACGACCAACAGATCGGCACCCTGCTGTTTGACCTCCTGAGCCGGGAGGAGGATCGGACCTACCGGACCCGCTTCGATATCGGCCTGCTGACCCAACGCCTGGTAGGCGTTACCCAATGGCTCGAAGGGCAGGCGGAAGCCGGCGGACTGCGGTTCGGCTATTTCGGGGCCAGCACCGGTGCGGCCTCGGCCCTGAAGGCGGCCGCCGCCCTGCCCCGTACGGGCGCTATGGTATCGAGGGGCGGCCGGCCCGACCTAGCCCTGGACGACCTGGAAAAAGTGGCCGCCCCCACCTTGCTGATCGTTGGCAGCCTGGATACCGAAGTGATCCGCCTGAACCGCGACGCCTACCGCCACCTGCACTGCACCAAAGAACTGCTGATCATCGAAGGCGCCACCCACCTGTTCGAAGAGCCGGGCACCCTCGACCAGGTGGCGGGGGCGACGGCGGGCTGGTTCCGGGAATACCTTTAGAAGTTTACGGGTTCACGAGTTGGGGGGAAGTTCCTGAGTTCCTATGTTCCTGAGTTCCTGGGTTAGGAGGCCCGGTTCATTAAGGATGGTCTCATTACCAAATTCATATAAATTGAGGGAAATCATGTGACGGGTCAAATTGAATCAGTTTATTTGTCCGAAAATTCGGAGAGGACATGACGCTGACCCAACTGGAATATGTTATTGCCGTGGACAATGCCCGCCATTTTGCCCGGGCGGCGGAACAATGCTATGTGACCCAGCCCACCCTGAGCATGCAGATCCAGAAACTGGAAGAAGAGCTGGAGGTGAAGATCTTCGACCGCAGCAAGCAGCCCGTGGTACCTACCGAGGCCGGCGAGGCCATCATCGCCCAGGCCCGCAAGGCCGTGGCCGAATGCGGCGCCATCTTCGAGGTGGTGCAGGCCCAGAAGGGTATCCTGCACGGGCAGCTGGCCCTGGGCATTATCCCCACCCTGGCCCCCTACCTGCTGCCGCTCTTCCTGCCCTCCTTTACCAAGAAATACCCCAACGTCAAGCTGGTGGTCAACGAGCTGACCACGGAAATGATCATCAACCGCCTGCGCGAAGGCCGGATCGATGCCGGTCTGCTGGTGACGCCCCTGCTGGAACCGGGCATCAAGGAGGACTTGCTGTTTTACGAGGAGCTGATCGCCTATGTGTCGCAGAGCAATGCGGCTTATAAAAAGAATTATGTGCTGGCCAACGATATCGATCCCGACAAGCTGTGGCTGCTGGAGGAGGGCCATTGTTTCCGCTCACAGATCGTCAACCTCTGCGAGCTGCGCAGGCGGAGCAAGGAAAGCTCCCATTTCGAGTACGAGGCGGGCAGCATCGAAACCCTCAGGCGCCTGGTGGAGACCAATGACGGCATCACTATTATCCCCGAGCTGGCCACCCTCGACATGACCGCCCGCCAGCAAAAGCACCTGCGCTACTTCAAGGCGCCCGCCCCGGTGCGCGAAGTGAGCATCGTCACCCACCGCGACTTCGTCAAGCAGCGCATCATCCAGGCCCTCCGCCAGGAGGTCATCGCCTCCATCCCCCTCAAAATGGAGAAAAATAAAAAGCGGATGATCGTTCCGATCAACCTTTAAAAAGTTCCTGAGTTTCTGAGTTGTTTGAAGGGAACAGGCTATCCCCATCAAAAGAACGCAGGAACTTAGGAACTCAGAAACTCAGGAACTACTCCAGTCTCTTCAACTTTAAGTTGGTAACAGGCGCAACGATCAGCGGGAACTTTTCGACCGTTACGTTGCTGACGTCCAGGCCGAAGCCGCGCTCTTCCGACAGGCTGAGCTCTTTCAGCCAGAAATACACCTTCATGATCAGGCGCTCGGATATAGGCAGGTCGTTGTCCTGGCTCAGGTACTTTTCCATGACGATAAAGGAAAAATCGCCCACGATGTTGCTGCGCTCCAGGCTTTCGTAGCGGCTGGTGATGTTGACCTCTTTGTTGGCCACCAGGTCCTCCACCACTTTGCGGAACATGAGGTTGATGCGGGGCTCGATGCGGAAGCCCAGGCGGAACTCCACGCGGATGATGTCGTTGGGAATGATGTGGTCGACCTTGTACTCGGCCGTATAGGGGTCGTCCAGCGTGTCCACGTGGATGAACCAGTAGATATCGGCCCGCTTGGGCTTCTTGTTCAGGATCGAGTAGATGATCTTGTGCTCGATTTCCTTGGGGTTGTCGGCCGAGGTCAGGTACACCAGGTGGGTGGCGTACTTGGGCACCGAGCGGTCGTTGCTCAGCTCCTGGATCTTGGGAATGTAGTGGTCGAGCCGTACAAACTCCACGTAGCGGTTCTTGATCTTGCGGCTTTTAAACCAGATGAACATGATCAGGAACAGGGCGCCGCCCACCACCAGGGTAACGTAGCCGCCGTGCGGGAATTTTTCGAGGTTGGCAAAGAGGAAGCTCAGCTCAATGGTGAGGTACACGATCAGGTACAGCCAGATCAGGGCCGGCTTCACCCGCCGCGACACCAGGAAGTTGGCAAACAGGATGGAGGTGGCGATCATGCAGAGCGTGATGGCCAGGCCGTAGGCCGCTTCCATGTTGGTGGATTTTTTGAAATACAGCACGATGCCGATACAGCCGACGAACAGCAGGTTGTTGATGCCCGGGATAAACAGTTGTCCCCGTTCTTCGGTAGGGTACACGATCTTCATCTTGGGCCAGAGGTTCAGGCGCATGGCCTCGCTGATGAGGGTGAACGAACCCGAGATCAGCGCCTGGCTGGCGATGATGGCCGCCGCCGTGGCGATGGCGATGCCGGGAAGGCGGAACCATTCGGGCATGATGCCGTAAAAGGGGTTGAAGCCGGCAGTCTCGATCATCTCGGCGGTGATCACCTGGCCGCCGTAATGGCTCATCAGCCAGGCGCCCTGGCCCAGGTAGTTCAGGATCAGGCAGGATTTTACAAAGATCCAGGAGGCCTGGATATTGCTCCGCCCGCAGTGGCCCAGGTCGGAATACAGGGCTTCGGCCCCCGTCGTACACAGGAACACGCCCCCCAGGATGTAAAAGCCGTTGGGATAGGTGAGCAGCAGCTTAATGCCGTAATAGGGATTGAAGGCTTTGAAAATATGGTAGTCGTCGTGCAGGTGCACCAGTCCCAGTACGGCCAGCATAAAGAACCAGACCGACATGATGGGGCCGAAAAACCGGCCGATAGAGGCGGTGCCGAACTGCTGCACGAAAAACAGCATGCTGATGATGCCGATGACGAGGTACACGATGGTCCATTCCCCTATATTGTTGATGAAGGGCACCTGCCGCAGGCCCTCCACCGCCGACGTTACGGTCATGGGAGGGGTGATCATGCCGTCGGCAATGAGCGAGGCCCCGCCGATCATGGCCGGGATCACCAGCCACTTCCGCTGCCGGCGCACCAGGGCATACAGGGAGAAAATGCCGCCTTCCCCCCGGTTGTCGGCCCTAAGGGTCAGCACTACGTATTTTATGGTGGTTTGAAGGGTCAGCGTCCAGATGATGCAGGATAAGGTGCCCACTATAAGCTCTTCGGAAATTACTTTGCCTTTTGTGATGGCGTTCAGTACATAAAGAGGGGAGGTGCCAATGTCGCCGAAAATTATTCCCAGCGCAACCAATAAGCCGGCTGTCGTAACTCTGTTAAGTGGAATTCTCACTTTAAGCCATTTGTTTTTGACCAATACAAGAGTGCAAAAGTAGGTCTTAAATCTATTGTTAAAAGTAGGTCCGGAAACTTTCTTCTTCGCCTGACAGGGTACTAACGGATTGAAAAATAAGTTTATAAGAAAGGGCCTTGGCCGCCCTTTGGAAAACTTTTAACAAACCGTAGCCGTGGAAAATGAATTTTTTAACCAACGAAGGGGGAAAAAAATAAGTCTTATACGGGTACAAAAACTATTTTTAATGCTTAAACCGTCAGATGATATGATGTCCTTCAGGTGCCTTTTGTTTTTGGTGTGCTTTCTGGGAACGGGTACGGCTTTCGCGCAACGGATCGTTTATTCCGAGCCCGACCGCGGCGACAGCCGCCGGATGAATTTCGAAGTCATTGGCAAGATCTCCGGCAACTTCCTGGTATATAAGAACGTCAGCAACAAGAACTATATCTCCCTTTACGACAACGATATGAACCAGGTGGAGCGGGTGGAGCAAACCTATATCCCCGGCGACCGGCTCATTAACATCGACTTTTTCGCTTACCCCGATTTCGTGTACCTGGTGTACCAGTACCAGAAGCGGAATGTGGTGTATTGCGAGGCCATGAAGGTGAACGGGGCGGGCAAACGGATGTCCGAGGTGATTACCCTCGATACTACCCATATCGGCTTTGCCGCCAACAACAAGATCTACTCCTCCGTCGCCAGCGAGGATAAAAGCAAGATCCTGGTGTTCAAGATCAACTCCCGCAACCGCTCCAACTACGTGGTTACCACCCTGCTGTTCGACGAGGCCCTGGCCCTGAAGAAGCGCAGCGTGCTGAATATGCCCATGGACGACAGCCGCGACGACCACCTGAACAACTTCTTTGTAGATAATGAGGGCGATGCGGTGTTTACCAAGTTCTCCCGTACGGCCAACGACGCCGTTTCGAAGGCCCAGATGGTGTGGAAGCCCGCCCAGGCCGATTCCTTTACCACCGTGGACGTGCCCCTGGACAAGATCTACCTCGACGAGCTGCATATTAAAGTGGACAATGCCAACAAGCGCTATTTCCTGACCTCCTTTTACTACAAGCAGCGCCGCGGCAACATCGACGGCTTCTATTTCTATACCTGGGACAAGCAAACCCGCTCCCAGGCCATGCAGAATACCATCGCCCTGAGCGAGGAGCTGCGCAACGAGGCCCGCGGCGATGCCGGTATGAAATCGGCTTTTAACGACTATTTCATCCGCAACATTATCGTCAAAAGGGACGGCGGCTTTATCATCGGCAGCGAAGCGTACTATACCACCTCCCGTTATAACAACTGGAACCGCTGGAACTACATGTACGGCATGCCTTATTATAATACGTTCGATTATTATTCGTTCTACCCCTCCTACGGCAGCTGGTGGTACCGCAACCAGTATTATAATAACCAGGCGGTGCGCCACCATGCCGACAACATCACCATCCTGTCCTTCGACAATACCGGCAAGCTGCAGTGGAGCGACGTGATCCACAAGCAGCAGTTCGACGACGAGGCCGGCGACCAGATCTCCTACCAGATCGTCAATACCGGGGGGCAGATCCATTTTATCTTCAACCTGGAGGACAAGCGCACCCTGTTGCTGAACGACTACGTGCTGTCGCCCGACGGACAGATCAACCGGAACCCTACCCTGAAAAACCTGGACAAAGGCTACGAGTTCCTGACCAAGTACGGCAAGCAGGTAAGCAGCAAACAAATTATCATTCCATGTTACTACCGCAATTACATTTGCTTTGCAAAAATTGATTTTAACCAATAGCATTGACGTGTGATTGCACTGTTTAAACAAAAGTCCCCTGCCAATATCATACTGCTGCTGATTTTCGGGATGCTGATCAAGCTGCCGGTATTTTTTACTGCCCGCAACATCGTGGCCACCGACCAGGACGGTAAGCTGTATCATTATTTCCTGTCGCTTTTTGCCGGCGGGGGCGGCAATGGCTTTACCTGCGCCTTCATTGCCTTTTTGCTGTTGTACAGCCAGGCCATGATGGTCAATTACCTCGTCAACGAGCAGCGCATGACTACCCGGCAAACCTTTTTGCCGGCCATGTCGTACCTGCTGATCACCTCCCTGCTGCCGGAATGGAACATCCTGTCGGCCCCGCTGGTGGCGGCCACGCTGATCATCTGGGCCTTTATCCGCCTGTTCCGGCTCTATAACCTGCCCATTGCCAACGGCCCGGTCTTTAACCTGGGGCTGCTGATGGGCATCAGTTCCTTTATCTATTTTCCTTCGGCCGCCTTTGCCTGCTGCATGATCCTGGGGCTGCTGATCCTGCGGCCGTTCCGGGTCAACGACCTCATCCTGCTGGTGCTGGGGGTGCTGACACCTTATTATTTCTATGCCGTGTACCTGTTCCTGTCCGACCGGCTGCTGCTGGAAAACCTCTTTCCGCAGGTGCGGTTGCAGGTGCCGGCGCTGAAGCGGACGGTCTGGCTGACCGTCAGCGCGGTGCTGCTGGCCGTTCCCTTTTTCCTGGGCGGCTACTATGTGCAGGTGCACCTGCGCAAAATGCTGATCCAGGTGCGGAAGAACTGGGCCCTGCTGCTGCTGTACCTGCTGCTGGCCCTGCTGGTACCTTTTATCAACACCGAAAACTCGTTTCACAACTGGGTGCTGGTGGCGGCGCCCTTTGCGGCCTTCCATGCCAGCGCCTACCTGTACCCCCAGCGGCGGCACCTGCCCACCCTCCTGTTCGCCCTCACCCTTTGCTATATCCTGTACCAGCAGTATGGCACCACGATGTGGCGGTAGGAGGGAATTGGTTAATGGGTTAATTAGGAGCGGGCCGCCGCCGGATTCCGAATATCCGAATTAACCAATTAACTAATATCCGAATGAACCAATTCCTGAATCCAATTCCTATCTTTGCCGCCTCAATTTTTATTTATGAAATTCGGCGTTGTTGTTTTTCCGGGTTCCAACTGCGACAGGGATATCCATGAGGCCCTGCAGAACGACCTGCACCAGGAGTCTAAAATGTTGTGGCATAAGGACAGTGACCTGTCGGAATTTACCACCGAGGACTGTATCGTTCTTCCCGGCGGTTTTTCCTACGGCGATTACCTGCGTACCGGTGCCATTGCCCGCTTCAGTCCCATCATGCAAAGCATTATCGAGTTTGCAAAGAGCGGCGGAAAGGTGCTGGGCATCTGTAACGGTTTCCAGATCCTGTGCGAGTCGCACCTGCTGCCCGGCGCCCTGCTGCGCAACGAACACCAGAAGTTCCTGTGCAAGAACGTGTTCCTGAAGGATGCCGAAAGCAACGTTTATAAGATCCCCGTGGCCCACGGCGAAGGCCGCTACTATGCCGACGAAGCCACCCTGCGCGGCCTGAAGGCCAATAACCAGGTGCTGTTTACCTATTGCGACGAGAAAGGAAACGAGACCGGCGAAAGCAACCCCAACGGCTCCGTGAACAATATTGCCGGTATCTGCAACTTCGAGCGGAACGTGATCGGCATGATGCCGCACCCCGAACGGGCCTGCTCTACCGCCCTGGGCAATACCGACGGTCGCAAGATCTTCGAATTGCTCTACCCGCTGGTACAACAGCTGGCATAAGCGGACCGGGCTACTTTAACAGCGCATAAAGTATATTTCCTGGAAATTTGTTTTCTAAACTCCCTTTATGAAGAAGGCTCTGTTCCTGATCCTGTTTGCAGCTATTGCCGGCTTTGCTTTTGCCCAGGCGCCCAACCCGGTTTCCTGGTCCTTCAGCAGTAAGAAACTCAGTGAATCGGTTTACGAAGTGCACCTGGTGGCCAACATCCAGCCGGGCTGGCACCTGTACTCGCAAAACCAGCCGCAGGACGCCATCGCCCTGCCGACGGCCTTCAACTTTAACAAGCACCCCCTGCTGACCTTCGACGGTACGGTAAAGGAGCTGGGAAAGCTGGAGAAATTCAAGGACGATAAGCTGGGCATTTCGGCCAACCAGTTCAGCCAGAAGGTGGATTTCGTGCAAAAGGTGAAAATCAAGGGCAAGGTGAAGACCAACGTTACCGGGAAGCTGGAATACCAGACCTGCGACGATAAAAAATGCCTGCCGCCCAAGACGGTCAACTTTACCATCGCATTGAGTTAAGCTTCGGATTACAGATATTGCAAACGAGTTCTTTCAGAACTCGTTTGTCGTTTTAACAGGTGAATATATGACGCATAGACTACGGGGCGGCCTTTTTTTGGCGTTCCTCCTGGCCACCCTCTTTTCCTGGGCGCAGAACAGTGCCGCCCCTTTTAAATGGACCGTCCGCGGTAAGAAGCTCTCGGAAAACCAGTTCGAACTGGCTTTTTCCACACCGGCGGCATCCGGCTGGCAGCTGTATGCCCCCACCCAGCTGCTGGGCGACGTGCCGGCGGCCGAACTGCAGTTTGCCGACTCCGCCATCCGGCTGGTCCGCACCTTTGGCGATTCGGGCACCGTGCAAACCGTGCCCAGCACGGTCTTCGGTAGCCCGGTAAAAGTGTACCGGGGCGCCGCCACCTGGCGGCAGACCGTGCAGATCAGCGGTACCGTGCCGGCCACCCTGCAGGGCACGCTCCTGTATACCTATGGCCGCGCCGACGAACTCTACCCCTCCACGGCCTACGAGTTTTCCGTGCCCCTGGAGGGCGGCACCGCCGCCGCCACCCGCATCCTGATTCCCACTATCGACATCAAAAACCCGGTCGCCCCCTGCGGCGACGACGATACGGCCGGCAAAAGCCTGGCGGGCATTTTTTTGCTGGGATTTGCCGGCGGCCTGATCGCCCTGATCACGCCCTGCGTCTTCCCGCTGATCCCGCTGACGGTCTCCTTCTTTACCAAGCGGTCAGGCTCGCGGAGCAAGGGCCTGCGCAATGCTGCCCTCTATGGCCTGTCCATCTTCCTGATCTACGTGGTCCTCAGCCTGCCCTTCCATATCGTGGACCAGGCCAACCCCGAGGTGCTGAACAACATTTCCACCAACATCTGGCTGAACCTGGCCTTTTTCGTGGTTTTTATCTTCTTTGCCCTTTCGTTCTTCGGCTTTTACGAGATCGGGCTGCCGGGCGGCTTTGCCAGCAAGATCGACGCCCGGGCCGGCCTGTCCGACTTCTGGGGCATTTTCTTTATGGCCCTTACCCTGGCTATTGTTTCGTTTTCCTGCACGGGTCCCATCCTGGGCTCGCTGCTGGCCGGTGCGCTCACCAACAACGGCGGGGCGGTGCAACTGAGCTTCGGCATGGGCGGCTTCGGCCTGGGCCTAGCCCTGCCCTTTGCGCTCTTTGCCCTGTTCCCGGGCTGGCTGCAATCGCTGCCCCGCTCCGGCGGCTGGCTGCATACCGTCAAGGTGGTGCTGGGCTTTTTGGAGCTGGCCCTGGCGGTGAAGTTCCTGTCCAATGCCGACCTGGTGAAACAGTGGGGCCTGCTGAAGCGGGAAGTATTTATCGGCATCTGGGTCCTTATCGGCATTGCCATCGTGCTGTACCTGCTGGGCGTCATCCGCTTTGCGCACGACCAGAAGAAGCCGGTAAGTCCGAGAAGGTGGGTGCTGATCGGCCTGTTCGCTGCCCTGACGCTTTACCTGGTTCCGGGTGTGACCAACACCCGGGCGGCCAACCTGCGGCTGATCAGCGGTTTTCCGCCCCCGCTTTGCTACAGCGTGTACCCACACCCGGTCAACTGCGAGCGGAGCGTGGAGCCCCTGCGCGACTACGACGAGGCGCTGAAAAAGGCGCGGGAGCTGGGCAAGCCGCTCCTGATTGATTTTACGGGCTGGGCCTGCGTCAACTGCCGCCGCATGGAGGAAAAGGTGTGGACCGACCCCGACGTGATCCGCATGATGAAGGAGGAGTTTGTGCTGGTGTCGCTGTACGTGGACGAACGGCAGAAGCTGCCGCTGGCGCAGCAGGTGCAATACACCACCAAGACCGGGATGGAGAAGTCGATCGTGACCATCGGCGATAAATGGGCTACCTTCCAGTCGGAAAACTTCAATGCCGTGTCGCAGCCGCAATATGCCATCATCAGTCCCGAGGAAAAGGCCCTGACGAAAACCAAGGCCTATACGCCCAGCGCCAATGAGTTCGCTGATTGGCTCCGCTGTGGGCTCGGCGCTTTTAAGAAGTAAGTGCATCAAAGCAGGAGTTTACGAGTTCACGGGTTCGTTGGGAAGTGGATAAGTTAGGAAGTAGGGGAGTAGTCGTTGCTTTAGACCCAGCCAGGAAGCCCGCAGGGCTTCACTGTGAATAGCCCCGGGTGCAAACCCGGGGAACAGCGGTCATCCATCAAGACAACCCCAACGGGGTTGATTGTGGGACCGGCAGCCAGGTGGCAGTTCCCCATTAAAAAGGATTTTCGAAGTATCCTCCCGAATAGAAAGTCGTTGCCCATCGACCAAGGCACAATCAACCCCGCAGGGGTTGCCCTCACGGACGAACGTCGTCCCCCGGGTTTGTACCCGGGGCTATTCATAGTGAAGCCCTCCGGGCTTCCTGTTTCGACGGTGGTTAGGGGGAGAAGCGGCTCAGGCCGTTTTCCTTACCTCGCACTTCTCACTTTGTACCTCGTACCTTCTTCTTATTAAGACATTCCCTTAAAATAAAAACGTCCTGTTCGCTTGAACAGGACGTTTTTAATTGGGCGTCATTCTCATTCAGCCTTCCGCCAGGTACGCGGCATAGCGGCTATTAAGTTAAGCGGTCAGAGAAAGAGAATGACTATACGTTATCCATCGGACGGGGTTGATGCCAGTCTTCCGGGAGGTTTCGGGTGGTTACTTCAATGGGTGATGGGTTAGGACTTGGACGGTTGTGAATGGTTTGGACCGGGCCTGTCGCGGCTGCCGGGCGGTTTATGGGTCAGAGGGCGATCTGTTTTTGCGCCATCATTTTCCGCAGGTTGATCAGGCCGTAGCGCATCCTGCCCAGGGCGGTATTGATGCTGCAGTGGGTGAGGGCGGCGATCTCCTTAAAGCTCATGTCGGCGTAATGGCGCAGGATGATCACTTCGCGCTGGTCTTCGGGAAGCTGGTTCAGCATGTCCTTGACGCGGTTGTGGCTTTGCTTCTTGATCATCTTGTCTTCGGCGCTTTCTTCG
The DNA here is from genome assembly GCF_037132455.1 of Huijunlia imazamoxiresistens. Lineage (NCBI taxonomy): Bacteria > Pseudomonadati > Bacteroidota > Chitinophagia > Chitinophagales > Chitinophagaceae > Huijunlia > Huijunlia imazamoxiresistens. Next base: position 357,684 of record NZ_JBBBEI010000002.1, read on the forward strand.
GTAAAGTTCAGCACCTCGAAGATGTCCTGGTCTTCGCTGTTCTTGATCATGGGGGTGCGCTTCACCTTGCGGAAGTGGTCCACGCACAGGTTGTGGGCGATCCGCATGGCCCAGGGAAGGAATTTGCCTTCTTCCGTGTAGCGGCCGCTGCGTACCGTGTCGATGATCCGGATGAATACGTCCTGGAAAATGTCCTCGGCCAGGTATTTATCCTTGACCAGGAACAGGATGGAGGTGAATAACTTGTCCTTGTGCCGTAATACCAGGGCCTCCAGGGCATAAACGTTCCCGGCTACAAACAGGTTGATCAACTCGTGATCGGTTAGTTTAGAAAATGAGGTCATAAACTCCTACAAGTTTAGAGTGGTGGAATGGATGTCAGTAAATCTAAATTCGAGTAGAAGTTGGAGCTATAGGCGTGGAGTTTTTGGTTCGGTTTGGAAAGAAAGATTATTGGGGTAAAAGTAATTCCGTTTTGTGATATTTACAATTTTTTTTGCTTTTGTACTCAACCTTTTTTTTAAAGGTATGTTAATCTGTTAGTTGTTAACACAAGCCCCTCGTTACCTTTGCCGCGGAGTTCTAATGAAAGAAAAAACAGCTATCCAACAAGCGCCGGCAAACAGCCTGCATTCCGGTGAACCGATCTTCATTAAAGGCGCAAGAGTTCATAACCTCAAAAACATCGACGTTTCCATTCCCCGCAACAAGCTCGTTGTGGTGACCGGTGTGTCCGGCTCGGGAAAATCGTCGCTTACCATAGATACCCTTTACGCCGAAGGCCAGCGGCGCTACGCAGAAAGCCTTAGTGCCTACGTGCGCCAGTTCCTCAACCGCATGGACAAGCCCGATGTGGACTACATCAAGGGCCTGGCGCCGGCTATCGCCATCGAACAGAAAGTCATCACCCGCACGCCCCGGAGTACCGTGGGCAGCATGACCGAAATTTACGATTACCTGCGCCTGCTGTTTGCCCGCGTAGGGAAGACCATCTCCCCGGTTTCGGGCCGTGTCGTAAAGAAGGACGATGTAAAGGACGTAGTGGATGCATTGCACACCTTAAAAAAAGGCAGCAAAGTTTATATTCTTACCGCCTTCAAACAATCGCACCACCGCGACGTCCGCGAGGAGCTGAATATCCTGATGCAGAAAGGGTTTTCGCGCATCTACGTCTCGGCCCTTTCGCGCACCCAGGCCGAAACGCCCGTCCAGGACAGTGCTACCTACCGCATTGAGGAACTGCTGCAGGACGGCAGCCCCGATTTTGCCTCCGCTTTTGAGTTCCCCCAGAACGTGTACGTGCTCATCGACCGTGTCGTGGCCAAGGACTTCGACGAGGACGACCTGCACCGCCTGTCCGATTCGGCCGGGACCGCTTTTTACGAGGGCGAGGGCGACGTATATATTGAAGTGGACGGCGAAAAGCTGCTGCACTTCAACAACCGCTTCGAACTGGACGGCATGACCTTCGAAGAGCCGGTACCCAACCTTTTTTCCTTCAACAACCCCTTTGGCGCCTGCCCGGTCTGCGAAGGCTTCTCCATGGTGCTGGGCATCGACGAGGACCTGGTGATCCCCGATAAACGGCTAAGCGTATACGAAGGGGCCGTAGCTCCCTGGAAAGGCGAGAAGCTGGGCCAGTGGAAGGAGGATTTTGTCAGGGCCGCCCGCAAGTTCGACTTCCCCGTGCATAAGCCCATAATGGACCTGACCAAAGAGCAGTATCATACCCTCTGGAAAGGCAACCAGTTTGTCAACGGCATCGACGACTTTTTCAAAGAGGTGGAGGCCAACCTGTACAAAGTGCAGTACCGGGTGCTCCTGAGCCGTTACCGCGGCCGCACCACCTGCACCGCCTGCGAGGGCTACCGCCTGCGCAAGGAGGCCCTGTACGTGAAGGTCGCCGGTCGCCATATCGGTGAGCTGAGCGACATGCCGGTGAAGGACCTGAAGGTGTGGTTCGACGGGGCCGTAACGAATTTTTCCGACTACGATCAAACCGTGGCCAAAAGGGTGGTGCTCGAGATCCAGAACCGTATCAACACCCTGCTGAACGTGGGCCTGGGCTACCTCACCCTGAACCGCCTGGCCAATTCGCTCAGCGGCGGCGAAAGCCAGCGCATCCAGCTGACCCGCAGCCTGGGCAGCAACCTCACCAACTCGCTCTATATCCTCGACGAGCCCTCCATCGGCCTGCACTCCCGCGATACCCAAAACCTTATCCGCGTGCTGAAAGAGCTGCGCGACCTGGGCAACACCGTGGTGGTGGTGGAGCACGACGAGATGATGATGCGCGAGGCCGACTACATTATCGACATGGGCCCGCTGGCCTCCCACCTGGGCGGCGAAGTGGTGGCCGCCGGCGACTACGACGGCATCATCAACGATCCCGACAGCCTGACCGGCAAGTACCTCAAGGGCGAGCTGCAGATTGAAGCCCCCGAGAAAATACGCCCCTGGACCGAGGCGATCCGCGTGGAGGAAGCCCGCCAGCACAACCTCAAAAATATTACCGTCGACTTCCCGCTGAACGTGCTCTGCGTGGTTAGTGGCCCCAGCGGCAGCGGCAAGACCACCCTGGTCAAGCATATCCTGTACCCGGCACTCCGCAAGCTGCAGGGCGAGGCGGCCGAGAAGGTGGGCATACACAAGGCCGTTACCGGCAACGTGGAATCCATTACCGCCGTGGAGATGGTGGACCAGAACCCCATCGGCAAATCCTCCCGCAGCAACCCGGTGACCTATGTAAAGGCCTGGGACACCATCCGCGACCTGTTTGCGGCCCAGCCCCTGAGCAAGATGCGGGGTTTTCAACCCAAACATTTTTCGTTTAACGTCGATGGCGGCCGCTGCGACGCCTGCAAGGGCGAGGGCGAAAAGATCGTGGAGATGCAGTTCCTCGCCGACGTGCACCTGACCTGCGAGGCCTGCGGCGGCAAGCGCTTCAAGGAAGAAGTGCTGGAAGTGCACTACCGCGAGCAGAACGTATATGATGTGCTGGAGATGAGCGTGGACCAGGCCCTGGAATTCTTTAAGGATGAAAAAGCGATTGTCAATGCCATCAAGCCGCTGAGCGAGGTGGGCCTGGGCTATGTGAAGCTGGGGCAGTCGTCCGATACGCTGTCCGGTGGCGAGGCCCAGCGGGTAAAGCTGGCGTCCTTCCTGGGCAAGGGCAAGGCCGCCGGCCGGGTGCTGTTCATTTTCGATGAGCCGACCACCGGCCTGCACTTCCACGACATCAAAAAGTTGCTGGCGTCTTTCCAGGCCCTCATTGCCCAGGGCCATTCCATCCTGGTGATCGAGCACAATACCGACGTGATCCGCAGCGCCGACTGGGTGATTGACCTGGGTCCCGAAGCCGGGGCCGACGGCGGCCACCTGGTGTATGCCGGCAAGCCCGAAGGACTGAAGAAGGTGGCCGAAAGCCATACGGGCCGTTTCCTGTAGAAAGCGGTTGCCGTCCGTATAACAAACCTGGCAGGTTTTAAAAGTCTGCCAGGTTTTTTGCGTTTGGCCCGGGGCGAACCTGAAAAAGATGGCGGAAGTTTTCCTAAAATGTTGTAGCTTAATAAGAAGGCACGAACCGTACAGGTTTTTACCCGTTAAACTCCTGGTTATGGGCTGGATCGTTCGTTTTCAAAAGTGGCTGGGCGCCCTGTTTCTGGCTTCGATCTCCGCGATCGTCACCATTATGTGGCCGGACATCCGGGACTGGCTTCGCCCTCCGACACATGTATACACGGCCACCTTCACCAACGGCCGGGTACTGTTGCAAAATACCCCGGTAACCATCAGCAGCGAAAAAAGTGGTAAGGGGAACTATTCCCTCACCACCGATATAAGGGCCCGGCTGACCATCGCCCTTCCCAAGGGGGACTACCGGGGCCAGGTGAACTATAATGGAACCGCCTACCCGTTTACGTTTTCCATTGACAAAGCCGACCTGACCGACCAGGTCGATATCGGGAGCAGCACTGCCATGGTTCATGGGGCAGGAGACAGCATAGGTGCACCACCGGGTGCTCCACCGGGTTTGCCCGAAGCTCCATCGAAGTTTTCCCCTGCTGCCGATAAAAGCCCGGAGCAACTGGCGCCACTCAACCCTTCCCAAATGGATGTCGGCCAGGGCAGCGTGCCCTCGCCCACCCAAACCGGCATCCCGCCCGCCGATCCCGGCCAGATGAGCCCGGCCACCCGGTCCTTTCCCGAAACCGGTACTGCTGCCGCCACCCTGTCCGCTGCCCAGGTGTTGAATGACGTGCAGGTGCACGTACGCCGCGACCCCGGCGATCTATATGGGCAGCAAACCGCTTATCACTACTACCTGACCGGCAGTAAGGCATCGCTCGATGCCATCCAAACGGCCTATTACAAACGCAACCACAACACCTTCGACGAATACCCGGGCGCCGGGGCTAAACAGTCCACCGACCGCTCCAGCAACTTCGATTTCAAGGCATACCAGTGGGGCTCTATCCGCAGTGCCTACCTGTCCGTTACGCTGCACAGCGGCGAGACCTCCCCGCGGGTACTGAAAACCCTGAATTACGACAATTAATCCCTGGCACGGTGATGCCTTGCGGCCGGGCGGCAAGCAGCTGGTTGCGAACGGCTTCCCTGCTTCTGAAATCCTAGTATAAAAATTATTAATAAATTTTCTTCATAATTAATAAAAAGGTGAATATCTTGCAGGCCGAATGAAATGCAGCGCTGTTGGTGAAAACTACCGGCCCTGCATTTTTTATTTCCGGTCGTCAAACCAACGGTCATGCACAGGCTCTTTTTCACCCTCATCTTTGCAGGCACCTTTGTTCTTTCTTCTTTGGGCCAGGCCCATCACCTGGTGATCAGCCAGGTGTACGGGGGCGGCGGCAATGCCGGCGCTCTTTTTAAAAACGATTTCGTGGAACTGTTCAATCCCACGGGGGCGGCAGTGGAGCTGTCCGGCTGGTCGTTGCAGTATGCCGCCGCCACCGGCCGCAGCTGGGCGGCCAACAGCGTTGCGCTGTCCGGTTCCATAGCCCCGGGCGGGTATTATTTGATTCAACTAAGCAGTGACGGCGCCACGGGCAGCGACCTGCCGGCGCCCGACCTGGTTTCCGATGAAATGGTCCTCAGCGCCACGGGCGGCAAGCTGGCGCTGGTACAGGGTACGGCGGCGCTGGCAGGCAATTGCCCCGATGCCGCCCTGGTGGTGGATTTTCTGGGCTACGGGGCCGCCGACTGCAAAGAAGGACAGCCGGCGCCTTCCCCCGCCCCGGCCCGGGGCCTGCAGCGCATCAACAACGGCTGCACCGACCTGGGAAACAATTATTATGATTTTGCCGTAGTGGCGCCCAGTCCCCGCAACAGTGCCGCCACCTCCCACCCGTGCAACGGCTCCTATATCGTGGTCAGCGATATTTCCCCAAAACCTTTTTGCGTGGACGAAGCCAGGGGCGCTGCCGGAGCGGTGCGGTTTTCCGCTTCCGGCACCTTTTCCCGGTCCCTGTTTACGGTTTTATTAAGCGATGCGGCCGGCAGCTTTACCCATGCCACGGTGGTGGGTGAACTGGAGGTTTCGGGTACGGACCCTTTCGGAACCCTATCCATCAACATTCCCGCCGGCACGGCCTCCGGTGAAACCTACCACCTGCGCATCGATGCCACGGGCCCTTCCCTTACCGGCATTCAAAGCAGTGCGGTGGAGATCATCAATGGCGCCAAAAACATATCGGCCTTTTCCGCTTCGCCCAATACCGGTGAAATGACCCTGCGCTGGAATAACCCCGCCGGCTGCTTCGACGAGGTGCTGATCGTGGAGGGCGCGGGTACGTCTCCGGGCAGTGGTAAAGTGGTTTTCAAAGGCACCTCCGGACCGGTTACCATAACAGGATTAACGGACGGCAACGCCTACACCTTCACCGCCTATACCCGCAGAGGGACGGCATGGAGCAGCGGCATCTCGCTTACAGGCACGCCCCGGCTGATGCCCCGTCCCGGCGAGATCCTCATCAACCAGCTAAGCCCGGGTTATGATTCGGCCACCCACGAATACATCGAATTGGTCAATACCACCGGCAAAACCTTCGACCTTTCGGAACTGGCCATCCGCTATGCGGCCGGCAGCGGCCGGGCAGGGGTGGCGGGCGGAACGCTGGGCGGCACCCTGCCGCCCTACGCCTTCTGGCTGCTGTCGCCCAAGCCCTCGGTGACCGTGGGCAAAACGGGCGGGCTGGTGCCTGACGGCTTTTTCGAGGATGGCTTTGCCGCCGGCAGCGGGCAGGTGGCGCTGGTACGGAAAACCGATAACACCCTGCTGGATGCGGTGGCCTACGGCAGCATAGGGGATGGGGATTTTTGCGAAGGCAGTCCTGCTTCGGGGCCGCCGGCCAGGGGCGGCCTGAAAAGAGCCGTGGACGGGGTGGACCGCAATACCAACAGTACCGACTTTGTTTCCATAGAAAATACTGCCGTGGACCTGCGCAACAGCCGCTCGCGCCTGCTTCCGGAGGGAACCTCCTTTCCGGGAGGCAGCTATGCGCGGTTGTACGTCACCGGTAATGCCTCGCTTTCGGGCAATACCGATCTTTCGGAAAAGGCGGTACTGGGCACGGGGCGGCTGTCGCTGGGAAATTTTCATTTGTCCGCCACTAGCCTGGAGGGCGGCTCGGACTCCGCCTATATCCGCACGGACGGCACCGGCCTGCTGACGCTGAAAAGCATCGGCACGGACCCCCAAACCGCTGCTGTGGGCAACCGCACCTATAATCCCGTTACCATCAGCAACGGCGGCGGGCTTGACTGGAGCGTGGCAGTGGCCGACAGCGGCCGGGCCGGGGGTATGGGCAAGGCCGTGGCCCGTACCTGGACGATCACGCCTTCGGCTGCACCCGCGGCCGGCGCCGACCTGGTCTTTGGTTACAACGATGGCGATGCTTCGCAGGTGGACAGCAGCTTCCAGCCGGGCGAGCCGGTGGTGGTGTGGAACTTTCATGGCGGAAAATGGCAAATGGCCGGCGGAGCGGTGACGCCTTCCGGCGCTCCCGGCGGCCATCGGACCGTAACATTGACCAACCGGACCCTGTTTTCGCCTTTTTCCCTGACCAATGTGCTGGCGCCGCTGCCCGTACTCTTTTCACGGCTGTCGGCGGTGGTGCGGGAGGGCGGCCCGGAGCTGCGGTGGACGAATTTTTCCGAAGCGGAGGTGGTGGCGTATACGCTGCAGCGTTCTTTCGGCGGGCAGCATTTCAGCGACCTTGCGGTCGTGATGCCTATAAAGAACGATGGCGGGAAGGCGGACTATATATATAATGATGTCGCTGCTCCTGCCGGCGCGGTGGCTTATAGGGTGAAAGCGGTGGAGCAAAACGGGAAGGAGACCTTTACCGGGATCGCTTCGGTAACCGTTCCCAGGGCGGCGCCGGTGTTGCAACTGGCGCCCAATCCTGCCCCGGCGGGCGGGGGCTTGTATTTGCGCGTAGCCGACCTGCCGGCCGGCCGGTACCGGCTGTTGGTTTACAATGCCGGCGGAGCTACGGTTTATTCGGCCTGGCTGCCCCATGCCGGAGGGCCGTGGCAGCAGCACCTGCAGTGGCCCCTGGCGGCGGGCAGGTACTTTTTGGAACTAAGCGGGAAGCAGTGCCTGTCCGGAATACTGGAGGTACGGTAGACCGGGCATAAAAAAAGAGGAGCGGGGCTCCTCTTTTTTTATTTTTTAGCTTTTAGCGTAACCGGTCCAAACTTCGGATGAGTTTCTGGTCCTTCCGTATGCCTTTCGCGGCCAGGAAATAGCCGATCAGAATGGCAAAGTAGACGATGATCCAGACGGCCACCGTACCGGTGGTAAAGTCGTCCAGCTCAAGGAAGTACGTGGTCAGTAAGGCAACGGTCAGGAAAACTCCCAGGTAGCACAGGCGCAACTGCAGCTTGCGGTTGTTGTAAAGAAAAATGGTAATAAAGGCCAGGACGCCCGCCGCCGCCGTCAGCCCTGTGAACAGGGGGGTGGTGAGGGCATTCAGGTTGATATCGCCCACTACGGTATCCTTCGTCCAGTCGCCGCGGAAAAACGGAAGCTGAAAGGTGAGGGCGTCGCAGGCGGTTGCCAGCAGCAACCATAAGCTTTGTACTCGCTGAATCATATGCTGTCTTTTAAAGTGAAACCTTTTCCTTTTGCCTTTCCCTTAGCCCAGCTCGGGGTAGAGGGGGAACTGCTCCATGAAGCCGTGTACGTCGCCGGCCACCTTGCTTACCAGGGCGGCATCGTCGATGTTCATCAGGACGGTATCGATGAAGTTCACCACGGTCTGCATGTGGTCTTCATTCATGCCGCGGGAGGTTACGGCCGGAACGCCAATGCGGATACCGGAAGTAACGAACGGGCTCTTATCGTCGAAAGGAACGGCGTTCTTGTTCAGGGTGATATGGGCGCGGTCCAGGGTTTCCTGGGCTTTCTTGCCGGTGATGTTCTTGTTGCGCAGGTCGATCAGCATCAGGTGGTTGTCGGTACCGCCGCTGATGATGTTGTAGCCTTTGGCAACCAGGGCGGCAGCCATGGCCTGGGCATTCTTCTGGATTTGCTGAGCATACTGGGTGTAACCATCGGTCAGCAGTTCACCGAAGGCAACGGCCTTGGCGGCGATCACGTGCTCGAGGGGACCGCCCTGGATGCCGGGGAACACGGCCATGTCGAGCAGGTTGCTCATCATGCGGATGTTGCCTTTGAGGTCCTTCAGGCCGAAGGGGTTTTCGAAGTCCTTGCCCATCAGGATCACACCGCCGCGGGGGCCGCGCAGGGTCTTGTGGGTGGTGGAGGTTACGAAGTGGCAGTATTCGAAAGGATTGTTCAGCAGGCCTTTGGCAATGAGGCCGGCGGGGTGGGCGATGTCGGCCATCACCAGGGCGCCGATTTCGTCGGCTACGGCGCGGATGCGCTTGTAGTCCCAGTCGCGGCTGTAGGCGGAGGCGCCGCAGATGATCATTTTGGGTTTTTCGCGGCGGGCGGTTTCTTCCAGTTGGGCGTAATCCACCAGGCCGGTTTCTTTTTCCACGCCGTAGGAGAGGGCTTTATAGAGTTTGCCGCTGAAGTTTACCGGCGAGCCGTGGGTGAGGTGTCCGCCCATGCTCAGGTCGAGACCGAGGATCTTGTCGCCGGGCTGGAGCACGGCCAGTAAAACGGCTGCGTTGGCCTGGGCGCCGCTGTGGGGCTGCACGTTGGCATAGGCGCAGTTGAACGCTTCCTTGATGCGGTCGATGGCCAGCTGCTCTACCTGGTCCACGATCTCGCAGCCACCGTAGTAGCGGCGGCCGGGGTAGCCTTCGGCATATTTATTGGTCAGGACGGTACCCATGGCCTGCATTACCTGCAGGGAGGTGAAGTTTTCGGAGGCAATCAGCTCAATGCCCTGGCGCTGGCGCTGCAGCTCTTTCTGAATGAGGTCGAAAACGAGTGAATCTCTTTGCATGATTTGTGGATAATAGTTACAAAAGTTCAGGCAGGACCCTCGGAAAACGGTGTTTTTCTGCCGTTGCACCCGTCCGCACCCGAAAATCAGGGCACAAAAATAAGCGTGTCCCGGTTAAGTTATTGAATGCCTGAAAATCTTTAATTTCGTCGGTTTGTTGAAGCCGCCTAATTTAGGGTCATTATTTGGAAGAAAAGAAGAACGGAAGCGTGACCAGGGCTATCAAATCATATAATTCATGAAAGCAATCATTCCCGTAGCAGGTGCCGGTTCCAAGCTGAGGCCTCATACCTATACCCAACCCAAGGCCCTGATTCCTATGGCGGGCAAAACGGTATTAAGCATAATTGTAGACCAATTGCGCGAGGCCGGCATCGACGAATTCATCTTTATTGTAGGGTACATGGGCGAAAAGATCCAGGACTATGTCCGGACGAAATACCCTACCCTGCAGGCGCACTTCGTGTACCAGCCCAACCGCCAGGGCGTCGGCCATGCGCTGGAGCTGACCAAGGAGCTGGTCAACGGGGATGAGATTTTCGTGGTGCTGGGCGATACCCTGTCAGAATACGACGTGAAAGGGGTGCTGGAAAGCCCCACCTCCATGCTGGGGGTGAAAAAGGTGGACGACCCCCGCGAGTTCGGCGTGGCCGAGATCGATGCCGAGAGCAACGTGGTGCACCTGGTGGAAAAGCCCCATATCCCCAAGTCCAACATGGCCCTGGTGGGGATTTATAAAATCATTGAAACCGACCTGCTGTACCAGTGCCTGGAGAGCAATATCGAGCAGGGCCTGCGGACGCACGGCGAATTCAACATTACAGATGCCCTGGATTATATGATCAAGCGGGGAGCGAAGTTCAAGGCCTTCAAGGTGGACAGCTGGTTCGATTGCGGCAAAAAGGAAAGCCTGCTGGATTCCAACGCCAAGCTGCTGAAAAAGCATGCCGACCACCTGCAACTGGCGCCCCAGTTTGAAAACACGCTCTTCATCCAGCCGGTCAGCATCGGCGAGAACTGCGACATCAAGAACTCGATCATCGGGCCCAACGTGTCCATCGGCGAAAACACCACCATCGAGCAGTCCATTATCAAGGAATCTATTATCGGCGCGTATTCCCACCTGTTTGATATCGTGCTGGACTACTCCCTGATCGGCAGCGATACCAGCATCCGCGGCGAAACCCGCTCCCTGAACATCGGCGATAACACCAACATTGACCTCGGGTAAATGTAAAATGCAGAATGTAAAATATAAAATGTAAAATAAGGATACATACATGACTGCCCCTCTTCCAAGGGGCAGTTGCTTTTTGCAGGGAAGCATGCATGCCTGCTCTTTTCCTTATTTTACATTTTATATTTTACATTCTACATTTTACATTCCCATCGCTATGACCCCAGAGGAAAAACCCATCCCCGGTGCGCTCACCCGTCTCTTTGGTATTGACTATCCCATTGTGCAGGCGGGCATGGTATGGGCCAGCGGCTGGCGGCTGGCCAGTGCGGTCAGCAATGCCGGCGGCCTGGGCCTGATCGGGGCGGGCAGCATGTACCCCGAAGTGCTGCAGGAGCACATCCGCAAATGCCGGCAGGCTACCGGCCGCCCCTTCGGCGTGAACGTGCCCCTGCTGTACCCCGACGTGGACAAGCATTTCCGGATCCTTATCGACGAAGGGGTGAAGATCGTGTTTACATCGGCGGGTAACCCCAAAACCTGGACCCCGCTGCTGAAGCAGGAGGGCATTACCGTGGTGCACGTGGTCAGCAGCAGCCGCTTTGCCCTGAAGGCCCAGGAGGCGGGTTGCGATGCGGTGGTGGCGGAAGGCTTCGAGGCCGGCGGCCATAACGGGCGGGAGGAAACCACCACGATGGTGCTGCTGCCGGCGGTTTGTGCGGCGGTGGACATACCCGTTATCGCTGCCGGCGGCATCGCTACCGGCCGGCAGATGCTGGCGGCCATGGTGCTGGGCGCTTCCGGCGTGCAGATGGGCAGCCGGTTCGTGGCCAGCCCCGAAGCTTCCTCCCACCCGGCCTTCAAGAAGGCCGTGCTGGCGGCCGCCGAAGGCGACACCCACCTGGTGATGAAGCAGCTGACCCCCGTGCGGCTGCTGAAAAATGCCTTTTACCAGCAGGTGACCGGGGCCGAAACCCGCGGCGCCTCCCCCGACGAGCTCCGGCAGCTCCTGGGCAGGGGCCGTGCCAAAAGGGGTATGTTCGAGGGTGACCTCGACGAAGGCGAGCTGGAGATCGGGCAGGTCAGCGCCCTGCTGTCGGGTATCCAGCCCGCCGGCGACATTGTGCGAAACGTTTGGGAGGAATTTCTGGAAGCCGTGCAAAATCCTTTCAAAAGAATCTAATTTTACAGTTCCCGGCGAACCTTTTCGCCCTTGCCGTTTTTATTTGTTCATTCCTCAATGATGGTGCATGAAAAAAATGTTACTGCTTTTGGGCTGCTTCATAGCCGCCTGTACCGGTGTCAAAGCCAATGGCACTGAGCCCGGAGAGCCTCCTGCCGAAACCATACGGAAAAAGGACGTAAACGGGGGCGTTTTCCACAGCCAGTCCAAAAAGCCTTTGGAAAACGTAAGCGTCACCGCCTTCAGCAAAGTCAAAAAGGAGCAGGTGGCCCATACCAACCGCAGCGGCAATTATACATTCAACGGCCTGCAGCCCGGCGTATACAAGCTGGTGTTTGAGAAAGACGGGTTTAAAAAGGTGACCAAAGAAAAGGTAGTGGTGAAAACCGACGAAACCTACCAGATGGATGTGGAAATGATCCGCGAAAAGGATTTTATTTTCCTTCCGGGAACCTTTAGTTTTTAAACGCTACAGGGTCGGCAACTCGTAAACTATTCAAATCGGGCCGTATAAATAACGTCCCAGTTCTTCGTATTGTGGCGCAGCACCGAAAGGCCTGCCGCCGTCCATTCCCTTTCAAACTGCTTTTGCTCGAAGTAGGGCCAGGCCTCGAAGAAATCCTTTTTAAACAGGTCGCGGGTGGCAATGGTAATATGGGGATGGAAAGGGCGCGTTTCCACCTTGATGTTATAAAACTCGTTTTCCCGGAAAAAATCATCGGCAGCTTTCTTCAGGCGGTCCAGTTCGTCGCTGGGGCGTACGTCCACGAAGATCGTCCGCGGGCGGAAGGCCGAAAAATTCCTCGTGGCCATGGGAAAGGGTGGAACGTCTTTGCTGATCACATCCACGTCCGACAGCAACTGTTCTTCCTTGTTGGCTTCCATCCAGAAGGGCGGCACAATGGTGATATGGGCCGGCGATTTCAGGCCTACGCAACACTTGTATTTTTCATACATGTGTCTTTTCCATTCCAGGATTTCTTCGTTCAACTCCTCCGGCAGTACGACAGCAAGGAAGTACATGTTCATTTTTCAAAAGTTTACGCTTTTACAAGTTTAAGGGTTTATGATTGAAAAAGTTCACGAGTGCCCCAATTCCCGGGTTCGCCAGTTCGGTTTCCCCGCTTGCCTATTGCCTTTTATTTATTGCCTATTCTTTAGCGCCCGATCCATTTCAGCATTTCTTTCCATGAGGGTTTTTTGCCATAGAGCAGGATGCCGGTGCGGTAGATCTTGGCACTCAGCCAGGTGGTGAACAGGAAGCCGCCGACCAGCAGGGCCATGGAAAGTCCCAGTTGCCAGTAGGGCACCGTATCGGGCACGCCGAAGGGAATCCGCGACATCATCACGATGGGGGAGAAGAAGGGGATGATGCTGGACCAGGTGGCCAGTGAGCTGCTGGGATCGGTGATGGAATTGATCATGATGATGATGGCAAACACGATGGGCAGGGTAATGGGCAGCGACAGGCTTTGCGCATCCTGGATGTCCTCGTTCACGGCACTGCCTACCGCGGCAAACAGGGAGGCATAAAACAGGTAGCCGCCCAGGAAATAAAAGATAAAGCAGCCCGCGATCACCGGCCACTGAATGGCCGTCAGCGACAGTTCGGCATGGGCCAGGGTGCGCATAGCTTCGGAGGTTTGCGGCGTGGTGCCGGGATATTCCTGCGCCTGCTGCACCTGCTGCAGCACTTCGTGGGGGATCATGGAGCTCAATAACACGCTGATGCCGCTCAACAGCACGATCCAGATCAGGAACTGGGTAAGGCCCACGGCCCCGATGCCGATGATCTTGCCCAGCATCAGCTGGAACGGCCGCACCGAGGAGATCATGACTTCCGCAATACGGTTGGTCTTTTCCTCCATGACGCCCCGCATCACCATCACCCCGTAAATGAACAGCGTGATATAAATCAGGAAGGCCGTAACATAGCCGATGCTGCTGGCCACGTTGAAGTCGCTGGAGCTGAGGTTACCCACTTCATCCTTTTTCACGGCGTCCAGCCGCACTTCCTCCGCCAGGTTCTTGATGGAGTCGATCAGGGCCGGGTCCACCTTCAGTTCCTGGCTGATCAGGTTATTTTCCAGGGCGCGGCTGATGTCCTTGTGCATGCGGTCGTTGGCAGTACGGCTGAGGCTTTTTTCCGATACCAGCTCGAAATTAGGGGTCTTATTCACCCCCGAATACGGGCCGAACAAAATGGCGGTATAGCCCTTTTGGGAAAAATTGCTGGTGTCCACGGAGGCATCGTAGTGGTAGGAAACCGAGTTGCTGCTTTCGAGGTTGGACTTTAAAATGCCGGTATTGTCCACTACGGCCACCTTTTCGTTGCGCACGTTCTTGACGGTAAAATAAATGACGGCCCCGATGACGCAGGCAAACAGCAGGGGCGTGAGTATGGTGGAAATGATAAAGGTCTTTTTGCGGACGCGGCTCAGGTATTCGCGTTTGATGATCAGGGCTGTTTTGTTCATGGCATTTTTTTTATGCGCGGATGGGTCCGCACAGGGTAGGGGATTATACCTTTTGGAACTGCCGGGCTGCCGGCGTGCCTTCCACCAACTGGATAAAGATATCATTGAGGGAGGGCAGGATCTCGTGGAAGGAAACGATGGTCTGGTTATGGTCGAGGTAATACCGGAGCACGTCGTTGGGGGTATAACTGCCCGCGATCTTGACCGTCAGGGAATGGTCGTCGGTCTGGTGCACCACCTCGAAGGCGTCGGTATCGGCCGTAACGGGGCTGCCTTCAAAACCGATATGGAACAGGTGCTGCTTGAAGGACTGCTTTACATTTTTGACCGTTCCGTCCAGGATCTTTTTTCCTTTGTTGACCAGTATGATATGGTCGCAGATCTCCTCCACCTGCTCCATGCGGTGGGTGCTGAAGATGATGGTGGCCCCCTGGTGCGCCAGGCGGTAGATCTCGTCCTTTATGAGGTTGCTGTTCACCGGGTCCAGCCCGCTGAAGGGTTCGTCCAGGATGATCAGCCTCGGCTGGTGCAGCACGGTGGTGACGAACTGGAGCTTTTGCGACATGCCCTTGGAAAGGTCTTCCACCCTTTTGTTCCACCAGCTTTGCATTTCCAGGCGCTCGAACCATTCGCCTATCAGCTGCAGGGCGTGCTTTTTGGACAGCCCCTTCAGCTGGGCCAGGTACAGGGCCTGCTCGCCGATCTTCATTTTCTTGTACAGCCCCCGTTCTTCGGGCATGTAGCCGATCCGGGCAATGTCGCGCAGGGCGTCGAAAGGCTGGCCGTCAAACAGGATCTGGCCTTCATCGGGGTAAAAAATGCCGGTGATCATCCGCAGCAGGGTGGTCTTGCCGGCCCCGTTCGGGCCCAGCAGGCCGAAGATGCTGCCTTCCACGATCGAAAAACTGATGTCATCCACCGCCTTCTGCGTGGCAAAATACTTTTTTACGTTCCGGGCTTCCAGTAAGTGCATAAACGAGTTTACGAGTGTACAAGTTTACGAGTTTACGCGTTAAGAGTTCCTAAGTTCCTGGGTTCCTGAGTTCCTGGGTTGGGGGTTGGGGCTACCTTTGCAAAAAATTGAAGGGAATGATGATGTTAAAGCGCTATCGTGTGTTGGGTATCCTGGCAGTTGCCTTTGTTTTTTGTACGGGCTGGGGGTTCCTGGTGCACCGCACCGTGCACCAGCTGGCGGTGTACCAGCTGCCCCGCGAGCTGCAGCCTTTCTTTTCTTCGAATATGGCGTACCTGGTGGAAAATGCCGTCCGGCCCGATGTCCGGCGCAATACCGACAGCACCGAAGGTTCCAAGCACTTTATCGATGCCGAAGTGTTCGGCGATTCCGCGCTCTGGAAAATGCCACGCGACTGGAATACCGCCGTGGCCCGCTTTACCCGCGACAGCCTGGTGAAGTACGGCTATGTGCCCTACTGGGTGATGGTGACCAAAGAGCGGCTGACCAACGCCTTTCGCCAAGGCCACCGCGACAGCATTCTTTTTTATGCCGCCGACCTGGGCCATTATATTGCCGACGCCCACGTGCCGCTGCACACCTCGGTCAACTACGACGGCCAGCTGACGGGGCAGAAAGGGCTGCACCACCTGTGGGAATCCGCCGTGCCCGAGCTGGCCATCGGCGACTACCGCTTGTACCGGAAGCATAAAGCCGCCTACCTGGGCCGTCCTCAGGAGGTGATCTGGCAGGCGGTGCAGCGGTCGTACAGCCTGCTGCCCGGTGTATTTGGCGAGGAGCGAACCGCTTCCGGCGGTATGGCGGACACGGTAAAGTACCAGATGCTCACCCGGTACGGCCGGCAGATGCGCAGCTATACGCCCGCCTTTGCGGAAGCCTATAACCAGCGCCTCGGTCCCACCATCAACGAGCAGCTGCTGCTGTCGGCGGCCGCCATAGCGGATTTCTGGTACACCTGCTGGGTAGATGCCGGCCGTCCCGACCTGCAACCATTATTGCAACAGCCCTGGGGCCGCGAACAAAAGAAGAAGTGGAAAAAGGAACAGAAAGCCTACCGCAACAACCAGTTGGTCGAAAAAGGCCTGCTGCTTTCCCGGAAATACGAACGCGAAAAATAAAGGATCTATAATTATCATTAATAATAAAGGCCTGTACATTACAGGCCTTTATTATTAATGATAAATGTAAACGGCTCATTACGAACGCTCTTAAACCTTAAACGCCCAACTCCCAACTCAGGAACTCAGGAACTAACTCGTAAACCCGTAAACTCATCTCTCCGCGATAAAGTTCGCCAGCCGTTCCCCGTCCATCGCGGCGCTGACGATGCCGCCGGCATAGCCGGCGCCTTCGCCGCAGGGGTAGAGGTTTTTCACCTGGGGGTGCTGCAGCGTATCGGGGTCGCGCGGGATGCGGACCGGCGAGGAAGTGCGCGACTCGGTGGCCACCACCACGGCCTCGTTGGTCAGGTAGCCCTTCATTTTCTTGCCGAATTCCCTGAAGGCGCCCTGCAGTGCCCGGTGGATAAAGGCGGGCAGCACCTGCCGCAGGTCGGCCGGGGCAATGCCCGGCAGGTAGCTGCAGTCGGGCAGGGTAGGGGAGGGCTTGTTCTGGACGAAGTCGGCCATGCGCTGGGCCGGGGCTACCAGTTTGCCGCCGCCGGCAGTAAAGGCTTTTTGTTCCACCATCTGCTGGAAGTACAGGCCCAGCAAGGGACCCGTGGCGGGGAGGCCGTGCTGGCGGAGGTATTTTTTCAGCTCGCCGGAGGCGTGCAGCTCTTCGGGGTTGGCCGTGACCACGATGCCGCTGTTGGCAAAGGGGTTGTTGCGCTTGGAGGGCGACCAGCCGTTCACCACGATCTCGCCCGCATTGGTGGCCGCGGGGGCGATGATGCCGCCGGGGCACATGCAGAACGAAAACACGCCCTGGCCTTCCACCTGCTGTACCAGGCTGTAGGAAGCCGGCGGCAGGAAGTCGCCCCGGTCGGGTGTATGGTACTGGATGGAGTCGATCAGCGCCTGCGGGTGCTCGATGCGTACGCCCAGGGCGTAGGGTTTGAGCTCGATGCCGATCTGCTTTTCGTGCAGCAGGTGAAAGATGTCGCGGGCCGAGTGGCCGGTGGCCAGGATCACGGCCGCGCCGGAAAGGGTGTCGCCGGCGGCGGTTTTTACGCCGGTGGCGGCGCCGTTTTCGAGCACCAGGTCCACCACTTTGGAATCGAACAGCACCTGGCCGCCGCAGGCGCGGATCTGGTCGCGCATGGCGGTAATGATATGGGGCAGCTTGTTGGTGCCGATATGGGGGTGCGCCTCGTATAGGATGCGCTCGTCGGCGCCGAAGTGCACCAGCACGCTGAGGATGCGCTGCACGTCGCCGCGTTTGGTGCTGCGGGTGTACAGCTTGCCGTCGCTGTAGGTGCCGGCGCCGCCTTCGCCGAAGCAGTAGTTGCTTTCGGGGTTGACGATGCCTTCCTTGTTCATGGCGGCCAGGTCGCGGCGGCGGGCCCGCACGTCCTTGCCCCGCTCCAGCACCACCGGGCGGATGCCGTGCTCGATCAGGCGCAGGGCCGCGAACAGGCCGGCGGGGCCGGCCCCGATAACGATGACCTGCCGGCTGGCACCGTGTACGTCCTGCAGGTGCAGCGGCAGCAGCTCCGTGGGTTGAAACGGCTCGTCGATAAAGACCTTGAGGGTGAGGTTTACCCACACCTGGCGGCTGCGGGCGTCGATGGACCGTTTGAGGATGGAGTAGCCGGTGATCTTTGCGGCGGTTACGCCGCAGGCGGCGGCCACCAGCCGGCCCAGCGCCTTGTCGTCGGCCGCCTCGGAGGGCAGCACTTTTAGGGTAATTTTCTGTTGCATGTCAGGTGGTTATCCTGAAAAATTGGGTTTGACCCGCAAAGATGAAGCAAAAAAGGGCGCCCTGGTGCAGGGGCCGAAAAGACAAGCAAATTTTTTTTCTTTTTATCAGAAAAAATTAATAACTATCTGAGCCGTTTCTTCAGAATTTGTTGTATTTTGTAGAGGTAAAGGCAGTCGCTGCTTTTTTTTGCAAGTGCCCTACGTACTTGTTTTTCCAAAACAATTTTTTCACCGGACGTTTTAAAGATCAGGCGGAACTAACTGGTTCCAATTGGGCTGTTGGTATTTGTAAACAAAACAAATCTAATATTATACATGGCAAACCTGCAACCCGGCTACCAGAAAACGCATTACCGCAACCTCCTCTCCCGGGATACGCGGCTATCGGAAAAAATCCGGCAGTCTTCCTGGTGGGTGCGGGCCGGGCACTGCGTGGACAGTCATTTTTCGGCTGCCAGTGGTGTGATGCTTGCCGACCACCTGAATGCCGTCACGGCCAAGACCCGGAAGATTTTCAGCAACCGGCAAAGTCCCTTCCTGGCCGAGCTGTTCGGGTTGTTCCCCCTGCTGGGGATGGACAAGGCCCAGGTGCGGGAGGAGTTGAAGCTCGTCTCGCTGCTGCACGACCTGGGCAAGATCGAGGATGATAAGACGAAGCTGGTGCTGCACCCGGTACACAAGTATTTAACCTGCAAGCAGCATGCGATCGTCAGCGTTTTTGCCGCCATGGACATCCTGGGTGACGAGCCTTCGCTGAGCGCCGGGGAGAAAAGGCGCATCTATGCCCTGATCGAGGAGCATGACGTTTCCTACGGCCTGTACAAGGAGTGGCGGCAAACCGGCCAGATGCCCAGCTTTGCCCGCTGGCGGGAGCTCAACGACAAGATCAGCGACCGCGAGGGCGTAGGCCTGCTGTACCTGCTGGTGTTTAAGCTGGCCGATACCCACGGCCACCGGTGCATCTTCGACGTGGTCTGGTTCTTCAATGCCGTAAAGACGCATTACTTTGACCTGCTGGGGCTGAACCTGCCCCTGCCGCAGGCCAGCGACATCCGCTAGGGATAAGGGCCCTGAAAGCAGCGAAGGGCAGTACCGGTAAATTAATTGTTATCCATACACGTATACAAAGAGGCGGACCGCAGGTCCGCCTCTTTTCGTTGGTACGAACGCAAATTTTTTGGTGTCATACAAACAATTAAATTTTTTATCGATGCGCCGGTAGCGGAGCTGTGCCTGTGCAATCGTTCGATAGCCTGACTGCAGGTGGTTTGCTGCGTATATGGATAAACGGTATATGCGGCAGCAAGCATGCAGGGCGGGGATCATGCAGGTGCATGTCATCATCCTGTGTTTTGCGTATCGATGTTATGACGGATTGGCCTGTATGACAATCTGGCCCTTGCCCTTGTTGTTGTGGATTTCTTTTAAGGCCGGCAGTTTGGGCGGGTAGAGCAGGCTGTGCTGGCGTACCTGTGGAAAACGGTGCAATGTGTATAAAATCATTTCTAAAAAATGGCTTAAAATCTGCTGGTAATTTCCGGATCATTCAATCTGCAGTAATGGCTTAGTTTGCCGGTCCCGGTTCATAGCGGAATTAATAGTAATGCAAGAGGCGAATGGATGAGTGTGTTACAGGGTCGTTATGAGTGTTGTTTTCCTCTTCCGGACTTACGTACAGCGGTCGGTCCTATATACAGGCATATCATCATCCGGCTGTTTTTATTGTTCACGGTCTTGATAACTTTTTTTTATGGACAATCCACCAAAAAAGTTTTATACAGGCAAAAGGGGAGAAGTGGGGATAAAACAGGACAAACTATTTAACGGTATTTTTTGCGCTCCGAATGGTGAAAAATTTGTTCTGTTCGCTGTTGATATCAAGTACAAAAATAGAAGGTTAAGAAAAAATTTTTTTTCATTTTCTTTTATAGAAATTCGCTCCCCTGTCCCCAACAAATCTTTTTATTCACAGGCTGTGAATAAGATAATCCAGGAAATATTTATTATTTAAACAATAAACAGTAAGACGTAAATGGAGAAGAATGCCGACCAAGTTTGGACGAATTGTTTATCTATAATAAAAGATATTGTAGAGTGGCAGCATTTCAAAACCTGGTTCGAGCCCATCAAGCCGGTTTCCTTAAAAGAGAATATCCTCATCATCCAGGTGCCCAGCCAGTTCTTCTATGAATACTTGGAAGAACACTATGTGAACCTGCTGGCCAAGACCCTGAAGCGCGAGCTGGGCAAAGATGCCCGCCTGGAGTATCGTATCATGGTGGACGGGGGCAATAATTACAACAAGCCTGTTACGGTGGATGTTCCGGCGCATGGATACAAATCCTTTTCCAATAACGAAATGGATTTTCCCCTGATCATTAATACACCGGTAAAGAATCCGTTCGTCATTCCGGGTCTGAAGAAGATGCACATCGATCCGCAGCTGAACCCGATCTATACTTTGGATTCCTTTATCGAGGGCGATTGCAACCGGGTAGCCCGCCGTGCCGGTAAAACAGTAGCCGAAAAGCCCGGTGCCAACTCCTTCAACCCGCTGGTGATCTACGGTGCCGTGGGCCTGGGAAAAACCCACCTGGGACAAGCCATCGGCAACGAGGTGAAGCGCCTGCATCCCAACAAGGTGGTGCTGTATGTGAGCTCGGAAAAATTCATCAACCAGTTCGTCGATCACAGCCGCAACAATGCCATCAACGACTTCATTCATTTCTACCAACTGGTGGACGTGCTGATCATTGATGATGTGCAGTTCTTTAACCGGGCGGAGAAGTCGCAGGATGCCTTCTTTGCCATCTTCAACCACCTGCACCAGTCGGGCAAGCAGCTGGTGCTGACCTCCGATAAATCGCCCAAGGACCTGGAAGGAGTGCAGGAGCGTTTGCTGAGCCGCTTCCGCTGGGGCCTGAGCGCCGACATCCAGATCCCCGACTACGATACGCGTATCGAGATCCTGGAGCGGAAGATGAAGAACGATGGACTGGAAATGCCCAAAGAGGTAGTAAAGTATATCGCTTATAATATTAACAGTAACGTACGCGAACTGGAAGGTGCGCTGATCTCGCTGCTGGCACAGTCCTCCCTCAACCGCAGGGAGATTGATCTGGAGCTGGCGAAGAAAGTGCTGCGCAACTTTGTAAAATCTTCCAGCAAGGAGATCACTATCGAGACCATCCAGAAGATGGTTTGCGACTACTACGATGTGCCGTACGACAAGCTGCTGCAAAAGACGCGCAAGCGCGAAGTGGTGCAGGCCCGCCAGATCACGATGTACCTGGCAAAAGCCTTTACGAAGAACTCGCTTAAGACGATTGGCGAACACTTCGGCGGCAGGGACCATACCACCGTTATCCACTCCTGCCAGACGGTAAAGGACCTCATGGATACCGACAATGTTTTCCGTGACAACGTCATGGAACTGCAGCAGAAGGTGCAGCTGGCTGCTATGTAAGCTCTTTAAATAGGAGGCCGTTTAGGCCGGGAAAAAGCTCGAAAAAAAAATTTCGAGTTTTTTTTTCAAAAGTTTTGTGGTTTCAAACTAAATCCTATTTTTGCAACCCCATAGCGAACAAGTCGCTACGGTAAAAAGGAAAGACAGAGTAACGGTGAGGTGGATGAGTGGCTGAAATCAACGGTTTGCTAAACCGTCGTACGGCCTTAAAAGCCGTACCGAGGGTTCGAATCCCTCCCTCACCGCAACTTCCTTTTTTGGATCCCGCAGATTAGCGCAAAGCCGGTAGCGAGGACATGGTACTTACGGGAAGTAGCGCAGGCCGGTAGCGCACCTGGTTTGGGACCAGGGGGTCGCAGGTTCGAATCCTGTCTTCCCGACAAAAGAATTAGAGCGACGTGAATAACGTCGCTCTTTTTTTATGCTCCTGCATGTACGTTTTTGCTTGAATTTAATTATCCTTTATATTATCGGTTACTACTGACCGTTGGGTTACGGATCGGCCGGCAACAGTATCCGGAAGGCGGCGCCATCGCCCGGCTTGCTCTCGGCCCATATCCTTCCGTTATGGTGCTGCACCACCTTTTTGCAAACGGCTAAACCGATGCCCGTCCCCGGATAGGTCTCCCTGCCGTGCAGGCGCTGGAACATGACAAAGATCTTATTCGCCGCTTCCGGCTCGAAGCCAATCCCCTCGTCCAGGAAGGCGATCTCGTAGTGCTTTTTATTCGGATCCACGCCCTCCTGCTGCAATGCTTCCGCCGCCACCAGCAGCTTGCAGGTGATGCGGACCCGGGGCGGCTGGCCGTCCTTGGAAAACTTCAGGGCATTGCTCAGCAGGTGATAAAACAACTGGTGCATCTGGGAAGGGGCGGCGGTGATCCGGGGTAGGGCATCTGCCTGTATATGGGCGCCTTTTTCCCGGATCACCTCTTCCAGGGCGGTTTGCACCGCAGCGAACACGTGGTTCAGGTCCACGAACGTAAAGGGCTCCCCTTCCTGGAGATTGACGAATTCCAATACATTGCCCAGTACGGTTCTCATGTGCTGGGCAGCGCTTTCAATCTTTTTCAGTTTTCTTTCCGTCGCTTCCGGGAGCCGGTCCCGGTGATCCGCCTTGATCATCTCTGCAAAAAGAAGAATTTTCCGGAGCGGCTCCTGGAGGTCATGATTGGAAACAAAGGTGAACTGCTCCAGTTCCCTGTTGCGCACTTCCAGTTGGCGGTTGGCGGCTTCCACTTCTTCGGCATGCTGGCTCACCTGGTTTTCCGCGGCTCTTCGCTGTTGATCGGTGAAGCTTAGCCTGCGGGACAGCTGCAGCGCTACGACCAAAAAGGTGAACAATAAGCCTACCACCGTGATCGCCGACTCAAACCCCGGATCATAAAGACCCAGCTGTTCGCCGTGATAGCTCAGCAAACCCAGCACCAGGGGCACAACGACGATATAGAAGAGCAGTCTTCGGAAGACATACCCCCCGGAATCCTGGCTCAACAGCATTTGCGTGACGATGTTTTTCGGAAATAACAGCACCAGTGCGGCGGCTATTGCCATAAAGCAAACCGTGGTATGCAGGGCCATGGGCCGGAAGGGCTTTATCGTCAGCAGGTCGTTGTTGCCGATTAAATAGCCAAAAAAGGAAATGAACGAAAGCAAAAAGACGGGGGTAATGAACAGGAGGATCAGGTTCCTGATGCGCTTCAGCCAGGCGTTCATCCCCAGGGCCAGGCTTAAGGTAACAAATAAAAAAGCGGTGATCGGCGAAATCAGGCCGTAGCGCTGTTGCAGGCCATGCACCAGGTCTTTTGCCTGGTGCTCCCTTCCGGTGAGGATATCCAGGAGCCGGAGGCCGCTGATGAGCAACACGAAAATCAATAAGGCCAGCATGATGCCCTTCACCAGCCTACCCGGGCTCCGCAGCTGGTGCAGGTAAAGCAACTGCCAGGAGCTCAACGCCATAAAGCACATAGCCGTAGAGGGGTTCATGGGGACATAGGAGGGGAGAATGGATTTAAATACAACAATGTCGAATTGCCATCCGATCAGCACTATCACGGCAATAGCAATGATGACCCAGGAGAAGATCCGTATCAGGGATGTGGGGTAAACAGGGGGCATATGGTTCCGCTTCCAAAATGGATCAGTAATAAAGAGCAGGCATAAATATACTTCAATTTGCCTGGGATGCAATAGGCCCGGCAGGTACAGGCGCCGGGCAGCTGCTGAAAAGGCCGCATTACCCGCCTTTGATGACAGCGCTCATTTTTGTTTCTTCTAAAATTAAATTTTCAGTAAGTATTGAAAATTCAATAAAATTAGTTAACCTTTGTGTATGAATTATTCGGAAGCCAAGGGCAAGTTCATCGAAACCTGGGGTACGCTCGGAAGCCAGTGGGGCATTAACCGCTCCATTGCACAAGTCCAGGCACTGCTGCTGACCTCTCCCGAGCCCCTGACGACGGATGCCATCATGGAAGAACTGAAGATCTCCCGGGGCAATGCCAACATGAGCATACGCCAGCTGCTGGACTGGGGCATCATCTATAAAAAATCGGTTGCTGGTGACCGTAAGGAATATTTTATCGCGGAAAAGGATGTCTGGAAATGGGCGCTGAAGATCGCCGGCGTCCGCAAGCAGCGCGAACTGAACCCGGTGCTCGACCTGCTCAAGGAAATAGCCGGCAGCAAGCAGACCGCTAAAACAGAGGAAGAAAAGGAATTTGCCCGGCAGATGGAAGACCTCAATGCCTTTACCCACCAGCTGGGCAGCCTGGCCGACAAGCTCTTTTCCTCTCCGAAAGGAGAGCTATTGTTCAAGCTCCTGAAAATGTTCTCATGACATGAACTATAACATTGGCGCCTATATCATCTTTTTGGTCCTGATGGTCGTCATCATCGTTGTTGCCGGAAAATACTTTTTCACCAACGGCCGGGTCTTTTGCCATTCCCTCCTGGCCCAGAATACGGCACTGGGCGATCCAATCAACAAGCTGTTGCTGGTGGCCTATTACCTGTTCAACATCGGCTATGCCTTCACCAAGCTGCAGCACTGGCAAAAGATCGATTCTTTGGAAGGGCTGTTTTCCAGCCTGGCGGCCAACATGGGGACGCTGATCCTGATCCTGGCAGGCACCCATTACTTCAATATGGTGGCCATCTACCTGCTCTCCCGCTCGAAATTATTTTCCATAACCCATAAATCGTTTCACTTATGAGCAATGCGTACATCGTAGCCGCCTACTTTATTTACCTCCCCGTAGCACTCGTATTAACCTGGATCGTCGCGGAAAATTTGTTCAAAAACGGGATGGTCTTCATGCGGGATATTTTTTTCGGGCGGGAAGAAATTGCCAGGGCCACCAATTCCCTTTTCAAGATCGGCTTTTATTTGCTGAACATCGGCTTTGCCCTGTACATCCTGGAAATCTACAACCCGCTTACAGGCATGCAGGATACCATCGAGGTTTTAAGCTCGAAGATCGGCGGATTCAGCATTTACCTGGGCGTGATGCTGTTCTTTAATCTCTACCTGTTTTTCAGAGGCAAAAGAGCCGCCCGGCAACGGACCTGGGATGGGGCAAATGCACCCAGGTAATACACCGGTCATTCATTTCCCGAAAGCTTCAAGGGTGTTTTCTTCAACTTTAAAATAACTGCGCATGTCCAAGATCGTTATAGCCGGCGGCACCGGTTTCCTGGGACAATTCCTGGCGTCCCGGTTCCGCTCCGAAGGCAATGAGGTAGTGATCCTTTCGCGGAAGGCCGGCAATGTTCATTGGGGCGACCAGCAAGGCATCATCAATACCCTGGATCGTGCTGATGTGGTCATTAACCTCGCTGGCAAATCCGTCAACTGCCGGTATACGGAAAAGAACAAACGCGAAATTCTGCAGTCACGGGTGGAAACGACAAGGGCACTGGGGACCGCCATCGCCGCCTGCCCGCATCCGCCGAAACTTTGGATCAATTCCAGTACCGCCACCATCTACCGCCATGCAGAAGACCGGCCCATGACGGAAGCGGAGGGCGAAACAGGAACGGGCTTTTCCGTACAGGTGGCCCGGGAATGGGAGCAGGCGTTCTTCGGCTTTGCTTTGCCCCAAACCCGCCAGATCGCTTTACGTACGGCCATCGTTTTGGGCAGGGGAGGCGCCCTGCAACCGCTGAAAACACTGGCCTGCCTGGGGCTGGGCGGGAAGCAGGGATCGGGCCGTCAAATGGTCAGCTGGATCCATATCGAGGACCTGTACCGGATCATTCGCTTCCTGGTGGAACAGGAGGAACTGGAAGGCGTCTTCAATTGTTCCGCTCCCGAACCGGTCACCAATGCCTCCTTCATGCGCTCCCTCCGACAGGCGCTGCACCGGAACATCGGTTTGCCGGCCCCGGCCTGGCTGCTGGAAATAGGTGCCGTGTTCATTGGTACGGAAACCGAATTGATCCTGAAAAGCCGGTGGGTGTTGCCCGACCGCCTGCAAAAGCGGGGCTTTAAATTTGCATATTCTTCCCTTCAGCCGGCACTGGAACAGATTTTGTGCTGATCCGGACCACTTTCTATTTTCTTTAATTTTTGAACCCCATAGACAAACAGACAGGTTATGCAATCATTACAAGGTAAGATCGCTATCGTTACCGGCGCCGGCAAAGGCATCGGCAGGGCCATCGTGCTGGCGCTGGCCGCCGAAGGCGTCCACGTGGGCCTCATTGCCCGTACGGAAAAGGAACTGCAGGCAGTGGCCCGGGAAGCCATAGAAAAGGGCGTGAAGGCCGCTTATGCCACGGCCGACGTGAGCAACCGGGCCGAAGTGGAAAGCGCCGTGGAAAAGCTCAAAAGCGAGCTGGGCGCCATCGACATCCTGGTCAACAATGCCGGTACCGGCACTTTTGGAAAATTCCTGGAACTGGAGCCCGAAGTGTGGGAAGCCCAGATAAAGATCAACGTGTTCGGCGTTTATTATACCACCCGTGCCGTGCTGCCCCAAATGATCGAACGGCAGACCGGCGATATCATCAATATTTCCTCCACGGCCGGTAAAACCGGTGCCGCCCAAACCAGCGCCTACAGCGCCTCCAAGTTCGCGGTGTTCGGCCTTACCGAAAGCCTGATGCAGGAAGTGCGCAAGCACAATATCCGGGTAACGGCCCTGGCGCCCAGCACGGTGGTGACCGACCTGGCCTACAGCGCCGACCTGATCAAAGGCGATCCCGAACGGGTGATGCACCCCGAGGATTTTGCCGAATTGATCATCGCGCAGTTAAAGCTCAATCGCCGGGTGTTTGTCAAGGAAGCCAGCATTTTTTCCACCAACCCCTAAAGGAAATTTCGGATGTCGGATTTCGGAACCCTTCACAGAAGAAGGACTCCTACTCCTTTCAAGGGGATCCGACATCCGAAATCCTTCGGCTTTCAGCAATTTTTCGCCTTTTATAATATTTAAGCTCATCGAAACGTTTTTACGGCACAGGACGGCTATCCCCGTCCTCCCCTGATCCCAGCCCTTGAAAAAGCGTCAAAAGTTAGGAGCTACTACCTTTATTTCTTATTTTGTATATACATTGTCCGCACTTGAAAAAGATTTAAAATGAACCAATTCCAAAAGCATTACTTAGTTACCGGGGGAGCAGGATTTATTGGAAGCCATGTAATCAAATCTTTGCTGAAAGACGAGTCCGTCAGGGTTACCTGTATCGATAATTTTGATCCCTTTTATAAACGCGCCATCAAGCTGGAAAATATTGCTCCTTTCAAGGACCATCCCAACTTCCGTTTACTGGAGCTGGACCTTGATCAGCCGGAGGATTCCCTGGAAGAAGCGCTTCCCGGGCCCCTGGACGCCATCATCCACCTGGCCGCCCGCGCCGGTGTGCGCCCCAGCATCGAAAATCCCATGGCCTATGTGCAGACCAACATCGTCGGCACCCAGCGGCTGCTGGACCTGGCAGTGGAAAAGAAGGTGAAAAAGTTTGTGTTCGCCTCCTCCAGCAGTGTCTACGGCGTCAATAAGAATTTACCCTGGCAGGAGGATGAAAAGCTGCAGCCGATCAGCCCCTACGCCATGACCAAGCTGTCGGGAGAGATGGCCGGACACGTGTACAACAAGCTGTACAACCTGCCCTTTATCGCCCTGCGCTTCTTTACGGTCTACGGCCCGGCGCAACGACCCGACCTGGCTATTCACAACTTCGTCAAATCGGTCTACAACGAGCAGCCGATCAAGATGTTCGGCGACGGATCGACCAGCAGGGACTATACCTATGTCGATGACATCGTGCAGGGCATCCTGGGCGCGCTGCATTACGACAAGACCTCCTTCGAGATCATCAACCTGGGAAACAGCGATACCATTTCCCTCAAAGAACTGATCGAAGCGATCGAGGAAACCGTAGGGAAAAAGGCGATCATCAACCGCCTGCCCGAGCAGCCGGGCGACGTACCCCATACCTACGCGGATGTTTCCAAGGCAAAAGCCTTGCTCAATTACCAGCCCCATACCCACATCCGCGAGGGCCTGCGCCATTTTTACCAGTGGTTTTTACAAAACCGCGAAGTGCTGGTGCATTAACCGTTGCCGGTAACGGATACCGAATAGCACAAGAGGCTGCCTGTTTTTCCAGGCAGCCTCTTTTTTTATCATTTCCAGGTAAATTCCGCTTAAACGGTGATCTCCAGGGGATGGGCGTCCTCGATCCTGGGGCGGTGCAGGTGGCGTACCTTGTAGGTTTTCTTGTTCTGCGACTCAAAATAAGTGCGGATGGCGATCTCGGCCAGGATGCCCAGGGTAATGAGCTGGATGCCGCCCAGCAGGAAGATCAGGCCCAGGATAAGGATGGGTTTACCCCAGATATCGTGCCCGAGGAGCTTCAGTACCAGCAGGTACAGGTTGATGATCAGGCCCAGGCCGAAGGAGGTGAAGCCCAGGGTGCCGAAGAGGTGCATGGGCTTTTGGATGTAGCGCCGCAGGAACACCATCAGCACCAAGTCGGACATCACCTTAAAGGTGCGGTTGATGCCGTATTTGCTTTTGCCAAAGCGGCGGGCATGGTGCTTGACATCCACCTGGGTGATGCGGGCGCCCTGGAGCTTGGCCAGCACGGGAATGAAGCGGTGCAGCTCGCCGTACAGGCCCAGGTCTTCGGCGATCTCGCGCCGGAACACCTTCAGGGTACAGCCGTAATCCTTGATATAGACGCCGGTCATGCGGCGGATGAGGGTATTGGCGATCTTGCTGGGAATTTTGCGCAGCACCACGCCGTCCTGGCGGTTCTTTCGGTTGCCGGCCACCACGTCCCAGTCCTCGCGCTTCAGCAGTTCCAGCATAAAGGGAATGTCGGTGGGATCGTTTTGCAGGTCGCCGTCCAGCATGGCGATGAACGCGCCGCGGGCATGGTCGATGCCGGCGGTCATGGCCGTGCTCTGGCCGTAATTTTTCCGCAGTTCCACCAGCACGGTGCGTTCGTCGGAAAACTCCAGGACCTTCTTGCGGGTGCGGTCGGTAGAACCGTCATCCACCAGAATGATCTCATATTCAAACTCGTGCAACGCACTGCGGACAGCTTCCAGTAACGGCTGAATATTCTCTTCTTCATTCATTACCGGAATTACAACGGATAATTCTATCATAGCAAAGGAAAGCCGCAAAGGTATTGGATTTGGCCAATAAGGGATTGGTTAATTGGTTAATTGGGATATTGGGTCTTGACGGTTCAACCGCTCCTCCTGATGCCCAATTAACAAATTAACCAATTCCCGAATTCCCGAATTAACCAATTCCTTCCTGCCCGTTCACCGCCAACTGCCCATCGGCCACTGCCGGCAGGTACACTTCGAAGGTGGCGCCCTGGCCGGGTTCGGACCGGGCCTGGATGGTGCCCCCGTGGTTTTGCACGATCTTCTTGCAGATGGCCAGGCCGATGCCGGTGCCGGAATATTCTTCCTTGGAATGCAGGCGCTGGAAGAGTTCGAAAATGCGGTCGGCATATTCCTGTTCGAAGCCGATGCCGTTGTCGCTGACGGAGATCCGGTAATAAGCGGTGGCGGAGTGGACCCGTTTGGTGGGGACGCTTTCGGGGGCCACCGGGGCGCAGGTGATATGGATAAAGGGGGCCGTGCCGGGCTGGCTGTACTTAATGGAGTTGCCGATAAGGTTTTCAAACAGCTGCTGCAGCTGGAAGGCCACGCCTTCCACCACCGGCAGGCGGTCTGCCTGGATAAGGGCTTCTTTTTCCTCGATGGCCGCGTGGAGGGTGGTCAGGGCGTTTTGCAGGGAGCTGTTCAGGTCCACGATGCCCTGGTGTTCCTTGGCTTCGCGGGCCCGGGAAAAGGACAGCAGGTCGCTGATGAGGCTGCGCATGCGGGAGGCGGCCACCTGCATGCGTTTCAGGTACACTTTGCCCGACTGCGACAGGCCTTCCTCGCGTTCCTCGATAAAGTTGCTGAAGGTCTGGATCTTGCGCAGCGGCTCCTGCAGGTCATGGCTGGCGATGTAGTTGAAGGAAGCCAGCTCCTCGTTGGAGTGCTGCAGCTCGATGTTCCGTTCGGTCAGTTCGCGGTTCAGTTCCAGGAGTTTTTCCTGGGCCTTTTTCAGCTCGGTAATGTCCACCGCCACGCCGATGATCTGCTCCACTTCGCCCCGGGCATTGCGTTTGAACACCGCTTCGCGGGTAAACTGGTAGCGGGTTTCGCCGCTTTTATGGACCATCTGGTATTCGAAGTCGAAGATGTCGTCGTCCTTTGCCTGTTGGAGGCGCTGGTGGTTTTGCAGCAGGTGGGTTATTTCGCCGGGCGGGTAGATGTGTTCCAGCAGGTTTTTTCCCAGCCGGGCCACTTCTTCCTCGCTGTAGCCGTGGATCTGCAGGGCCTGTTTGTTGGCGTACACATTGGTGAAGGTATTGAAGTCGAACACATAGATGGCATTTGGCGCCATGTCGGTGATGTGGCGGTTAAAGGCTTCGCTTTCCCGCAGGGCGGTGATCTTAAGTTCCAGTTCGCGGTTCAGCCGCTTCAGTTCGAGGTTGGCCTGGATCTTTTCGGTCACGTCGTGGATCATGATCAGCAGGCCCATGCTGTTGCCGTCGGCGTTTTTCAGGGGGATATAGCTGAATTCGGCCACCCGGCAGCCTTCCATGTAGGGCTGCTCTTTTTTGTAGGTGGCCAGGCCTTCCTGCAGGGCCGCCTGAATATATTCCCAGCGTTTATCTTCCTTTACAAAGGAAAACACCTCCAGCAGGTGGCGGCCGATCACTTCATCCTTCTTCAGGCCGAACTGTTCTTCGCAGGCTTTGTTCCAGATGGTGTAGCGCATCTGGGTGTCGATCACGGCGATCATGCTGACGCTGCTTTCCACGAGGGCTTCCGACAGTTCGGTCCGTTGCTGCAGTTGCTGCTTCAGCAAAAATTCTTCGGTAATGTCCTGTACGGTGCCGATGCCGGTTTTTTCGCCCATTTCGTTTTTAAAGAACCAGCTCACGGCCCGGAAGAAGCGTTCCTGGCCGTTTTTGCGCTGGGCACGGAATTCCTTGACGAGCTTTTCTTCCGAGGAGGCCGGGGCGGGGGGGAGCAGGCTTTCTTCGCCGGAAGCGAGTTCGTGGGGCAGGATGCGGGCCATCAGGTCTTTGCGGAAGGCATCGCGTTCGTCCGGTTCGTAGCCGAACAGGCGGAACAGGTTGTCGGAGCACAGCACTTCGTTGCCGGCGGCATCCCATTTCCAGGAGCCCAGGCGGGCGGCCTGTTCGCCATAAGCGAAGAGCCGGTTGGTCTTGCGTTGCTCTTCTTCGGCCAGTTTGCTTTGCTGCAGGTATTTATCCGACAGCTTCAGCTGGCGGGTGAGGCGGGTGAAGGCGGCAATGATGATGGCCAGGGCCAGCAGGGTCAGGATGATGCTGTAGATGGGGGTGGTGAAAATATAGTGTTGGCTGGTTTTTGTGCGCTCTTTCAGGAGCTTTTCTTCCAGGGCCACCATGATCCTCATTTCGTTTTCCACCGCCAGCATGGTCAGCCGGCTGTGGTGCAGGGCCTCGCGGAAGCTGCGGTCACCGTTGTGGTTGTGCTGCTGCAGCTTGATGACTTCGTCGAGGGCCTGGAGGCGGAGGTTGACCCGCTTTTCCAGCTCCCGGGCGTTTGCCTGTTGTTCGGCATTGTCCGCTACCTGGGAGTGGATATACAGGAGCTGGTGCTGGATGCTTTTATTGTTGGCCCTGTAGTTAATGAGGTAGGAAGGTTCGTTGGTGAGCAGGAAGCCGCGTTGTTCGGCCTGGGCTTCTTTCAGCATGCCCACGATATCCGACAGGGCCAGGCGCACCTCGTTGGACTGGTTGACGAGGGTGGCGGCCCGGTGCATGTTGTGGATCCGGGTCAGGAGCAGGACCGACAGGCACAGGAGCAGCAGGACGGCGAGGAAAAACACGGTCCGTAGCGGTACTGTTTTGATATGAAGCGTTGCGGCAGGCATAAGGGAATTCAGTTAAGGGCATTGGTTTTAGTCGGGTCAAAGCTGCCTGTGAAAGGGGCTGCCGGAAAGGGAGCAGGTCTTCCATCGGGTGAGGGTCCGGGGGGCGTGCGGGTCAGCAGGTTTGTTCTTCAAAAGAGGGACCAGTTCCGGGAAGATCCTTTCGGGTAAACGGAAATGGGGGTTTTTCGGGGCTTCCGACAAAGCACTATGGCAAAAGATCATTTTCATATTCCGGTAAGCGTTTATCGTTATTGCCTGCAAGCAGGAAGCAAATCAAAAATAACGATAAAAAAAATCTTTTTTACGACTAAAAGTTAGGGGTAGGGGGTAGGGATACAAGGGGAAAAAGGAATAGGTGATAGGGGTAAATGCCTAGTTTTGGGAAAAGCCGGGAGCGCTTGCGGGGAAAGAACCGGAAGGAGGGAAAAGCATAAAGGCCTGTTACCAGGCCTTTATGTAGGGGAAGCGGAGCCGGGAGTACCTCCCGGTCCTGTAAGCTTAGAAGCGGTATCCCAGCGAAATACCCCAACCGGTGTTGCGGAAGTTGATATTGTCGCCGCCAAGGTTCTCGGGGATTTTGGGGTTGATGTCCGTCAGGCCCAACTGGGCGTTTAACTGGAAGGACAGCCTGTTGGCGAATTCGTAACCCGCCAGGAAGTTGGCACCGGCATCCATACGTCTGTACTGGGGCTGCGGGTTGGTCAGAGACACTTCATATTCATTGGTGAACTTGATGTCCATTTCATCACCATCCGAATCTTTTTGCTTGCCGCTGATTCCAAAACCGACATAGGGGCCAAAGCCCAGCACCATATTCCCGGTTCCTACCACAGGTTTATAGATCAGGTTTACCGGAATTTCAACATAGGAAATCTTTGTTTCCGATTTGTTTTCCCATTTGGCGCCTTTAACCGAATACAAGGCGCCCGGTTGGATATAGGTGCCGGTACCCACGGGGATCTCTACGTTGATACCTGCATGGAAAGCGGTCAGCAGGTCATTTTTCAGTTTATCGTCGTCAGCGTCTTTACCGTTGATGTTCTGGAAGTTTACGCCGGCGCGGATGCCGAAGGTGGTGCGGCCGGCATTGGCCGTCATTTCCTGGGCGAAGAGGGGGGAGCTGCAGAGGGCTGCCAGCGCGAAACTGAGCATTTGCTTTTTCATAAATCGACTTTTTGATTCGTAATGGGTTTTGAGGTTTTATTGGCCAGCTTCTTTTTTAGCTTCCTGTACCATTTTCTCGTTGGCGGTGATCACAAATTCCACGCGACGGTTTTCCGCACGGTTGGCATCGGTGTCGTTGGCCACTTTGGGATCGCTTTCGCCCTTGCCCAGAGTGGTGATGCGGGCGCTGCTGATACCTTTGCCTTTCAGGAAGGTAGCCACGGAAGCGGCTCTTTTTTCCGACAGGGTCTGGTTGTAGGCATCGGTACCTTTATCGTCGGTATGGCCGATGATTTCGATATTGGTATCGGGGTAGCGCTGCAGCACTTCGGTCAGC
Source organism: Huijunlia imazamoxiresistens (assembly GCF_037132455.1). Taxonomy (NCBI): domain Bacteria; kingdom Pseudomonadati; phylum Bacteroidota; class Chitinophagia; order Chitinophagales; family Chitinophagaceae; genus Huijunlia; species Huijunlia imazamoxiresistens. Next base: position 391,213 of record NZ_JBBBEI010000002.1, read on the forward strand.
TTGGTGAGGCCGTTCTGCGAGTTGGCGCCGAGGTCGGCGCTGTTGAAGCCGAACAGGATTTTTTCCTTGAATTCCACCACGATGCCTTCGCCTACGCGTTTTACTTCGGCATCGCCCAGTACTTTCTTCATTTCTTCAGCCTGCTTGTCCATTTTGCGACCGATCACTGCGCCGGTAGTACCGCCGACAGCGGCACCGATAATGGCTCCCATAGCCGTATTTCCAAGAGATCTTCCAATGACACCGCCAATAGCGCCGCCGCCGGCGGCACCGATTACTGCTCCTTTTTGAGAGCGATTCATGCTGCTGCACCCGGAGGCCAGGAAGCCTACCGCGGCCAGAATGATGGCAAATTGCCTGATTGTCTTCATCGTAAAAAAATTTAGGTTGGGGTTTTCAAACTTTATACCATGTTGTTGGACGTGGATAAATTCTTAAGGGTTGCGTTGCGATTTGCAATTTTTGTCATCTTTATGCGTTGCAGGCCGTTAAGGTCTGCCATCCTGCGGGTCAGGCCGTGAGATTTTTCATGAGCCAGTCGGCCGCAGAAACTGCCTTAAGCTCCACCGTTACCTGAGCTGCAATTTTGTCCTGAATGTGTTGCAGGTAATGGCTTACGGTTTCTCCTTCGAGGCATTCTTCTTCGGTTGTGCCTAATTGTTTGATGGTGCCGGCGATTTTGTCGCTTCCGAAATGTTTCAGCAGCGGCTCATCCAGGGAAGAAAAGAACAGGGCTTCCCGAAGGTCAAACTGCTGCAGGAACTCCAGTTCGCGGGCACGCAGCGGATAGTGTTCGGCAAAGACCAGCGGCCGGTTTTGCATCGGGTGGTGGGGCGCCTGGCGGGTAAGGAAAACATTTTCTACCGGCAGCCCGTAAAACGAAAAAGCGATCGTCAGCTTTTCGTACGTTTCTTCGAACCAGGCCACGAAGGCGGTATTCTTATCTTTTTCGTACTGCAGCCGGCATTGTTCCCATTTTACTTTTTCACTCACCCAGATCTTGTCCCATATCCTCGTGTCATCTGTTGGCGCATGGAGCATAAAAAAGATTTTTACTAATATACTAATCCAACGCTTGATTCATAGTATTAAGATTCTATGACCAGATAGCTGTAGTGGGGTTTAGGAGCGAAGCTGACTTTTTTTGTTCTGCCCTGCAGTTGCAAGCGGCTATTAACCAATGACCAATGACCCTTGACCTATGCCTAAAAAAATAGGGACTGCACGAATGCAGTCCCTGCCCTTGTATGCAAATGAAAATGAGAACTAAGCGAATTCAACCCATCGCTCCTTACTGCTGCGGGGCCGGTTGTTGCGGCTGCTGCGGCTGTTGGGGCTGTTGAGGGTTGGTAGGTTGTTGCGGACTGGTAGGATCCTGGGGATTGAACGGCTGCTGACCAGGCTGCACATTTTGCTGCTGGTTGGTGCTGTCCTGTTGCGTGTTCATCTGTTGGTCCACAGGAATATTTTTCGATCCGGTGTACACGACCAGCTTGGTCTTGATCTTGGTACCGGTATTCTTATTCTTTATTTTCAGCTCCTTCTCGCCTTTGTCGTATTTCACCTTGGTGTTGGTTACGTCGTCCTTGATCTTGGTGTCCTGGGCGGCATTGTTGCTGATGCTGCTCATGGTGAATACGGAAGCGGGGTTGGCATCGTTGAAGGGCAGGCCCAGCGCGATGTTCAGGGTGTTGGTCGCTTCGTCAAAGATCAGGGTGCCTTCAGGGATCTGTTTGCCGGATTCTGTTTTCTGGGTGAGGATGCGGTAGGTGGAAGGCGATCTTTTCAGGTAGCCTTTGATGGTGCCCTGGGGCAGGCCGCTGATCCAGATCATGCCCTTGTTCACCGAATCCAGGGTGATGGTCACGGTGCTGGCCGCTTCATCGGCATTGCCGGTGTTGCTCACCTGGAACGTACCAATGGCCGGGAAGGTTTTTTCCATAGTTAAGGGTGCCGGCATTTGTTGCAGCTGGTACTTGGCCCGGATGGAATCCACGGTAGACTGGGCATTAACCGATACGCTGAATGCCATTGCAGCAGCGGCTAACAAGATGGTAGGTTTCATACATTCAAATTATTTTGTGAAGAAATTGCTTTTGCCCCTTATTACACAATATTGTGCCAAAAACCGTTTCAGTGGTGAAAGTCTGCGTTTCAGAAGTTTGCGGGTTTACAGGTTTGGGGGTTTACGAGTTCGTTGGAAAACAGCATTTTACCCCTGTCCGGCAGCCCTCGGCCGCCCCTTTTCTTTCCTTCTTGTTAATTAATACGTCGGCGGCGGCAGCAGGGCCTGTGAACGCGTGAACTTGTGAACTTTGGAACCTACCTTTGCACCCTCAGATTTTGAGGAAAATACATGGAAAAAAAAGATTTGAAAAATGGAGCGGAACCGGTTGCTCCTGAAGAGGTTATAGAGGTGTTAGGCGCCCGTGAGCATAATTTAAAAAATATTGATATATCCATTCCGAAAAATAAGCTGGTGGTCATTACCGGCATCAGCGGCAGCGGCAAGTCGTCCCTGGCCTTTGATACCATTTATGCCGAAGGTCAGCGCCGCTACATGGAAACCTTCGGTGCCTATGCCCGCCAGTTCATGGGCGAGATGGAACGGCCCGACGTGGACCAGATCACGGGCCTTTCGCCGGTGATCTCCATCGAGCAGAAGACCACCAACAAAAACCCCCGCTCTACGGTGGGTACCGTCACCGAGGTGTACGACTTCCTGCGCCTGCTGTTTGCCCGCGCCAGCGAGGCCTATTCGTACAATACCGGCAAAAAGATGGTGAAATGGAGCGAGGACGAGATCGTCCAGAACATCTTCCAGCGCTTCGACGGCAAAAAGCTCAGCATCCTGGCCCCCCTGGTGCGCGGGCGCAAGGGCCACTACCGCGAGCTGTTTGAAGAAGTGCGCAAAAAAGGCTTTTTGAAAGTACGCGTGGACGGGGAGATCAAGGACCTGGCGCCCAAGATGCAGGTGGACCGCTACAAGATCCACGACATCGAGCTGGTGGTGGACCGCCTGAAGGTGGCCAAGGACATGCGTACCCGCATCAGCCAGAGCGTGCAGCAGGCCCTGAAGCTGGGCAAAGACCTGATGTTCGTGATGCACGAGGATGCCGCCGGCAAAACAGGGGAGGCTTCTTACAGCCGCCAGCTGATGTGCGAAACGACGGGCATTTCCTATGAAGAGCCCTCGCCCAACTCGTTTTCCTTTAACTCGCCCTACGGCGCCTGCCCGGTCTGCAAGGGCCTCGGCCAGGTGTACAGCATCAGCATGGAGGCTGTCATCCCCGACGATAGCCTCAGCATCAACGAGGGCGCCATCGCCCCCCTGGGCGCCGAACGCGACGCCCACATCTTCCGCCAGGTGCAAACCCTGTCGCGCCGCCATAAGTTCAAGCTCGATAAGCCGATCCGCGACCTGCCCGAAAAGGTCATGAACCTGCTGCTCTACGGCACCGAAGAAGCCACGGGCGCCGAACTGCAGTTCGACGACGAGCAGATTACCGAACCCGTCAATGGCGAGTTTGAAGGGGTGGTCACCCTGGTGAAGCGCTGGTTTGCCTCCAGCACCAGCGAAGCCATCCAGCGCTGGGCCGAAGGCTTTATGGAGCTGAGCACCTGCCCGACCTGCTCCGGCACCCGCCTGAAGAAGGAAAGCCTGTGGTTCAAGGTGGATGAAAAAAATATTTCGGAGCTCAGTGAGCTCGACCTGGTGCAGCTGATGAAATGGTTTACCGGCATCGAAAAGCGCCTGAGCGAAAAGCAAAAGGTCATTGCCCGCGAGATCATCAAAGAAATCCGCGAACGCCTGCAGTTCCTGCTCGACGTGGGCCTGACCTACCTGTCGCTGAACCGGGCCACCCGCACCCTCAGCGGCGGCGAATCGCAGCGCATCCGCCTGGCCACCCAGATCGGCTCGCAGCTGCAGGGCATCACCTACATCCTCGACGAGCCTTCCATCGGCCTGCACCAGCGCGACAACCACCGCCTGATCAAGGCGCTGCAGAACCTGCGCGATATCGGCAACAGCGTGCTGGTGGTGGAGCACGACAAAGACATTATGCTGGCCGCCGACCACCTGGTGGACGTAGGGCCCAAGGCCGGCTACCACGGCGGCCGGATCATGGCACAGGGCACCCCCGCCGAGGTGCTCCGGAGCAATACCCTTACCGCCTCCTTCCTCAATGGCGAGCGGGAGATAGCAGTACCCAAGGAGCGCCGGCCGGGCAACGGCAAATTCATCAAGCTGCACGGCGCTACCGGCCACAACCTCAAAAACGTGGACGGCGTGTTCCCGCTGGCCAAGTTCATCGTGGTGACCGGCGTCAGCGGCAGCGGCAAGTCCACCCTGATCACCGACACGCTTTACCCCCTGCTGTCGCAGCACGCCTACGGCTCGCGGGTGTCGCCCATGCCGTACGCGTCCATCAGCGGCCTGGAGCACGTGGACAAGGTGATCGAGATCGACCAGTCGCCCATCGGCCGTACGCCCCGCAGCAACCCGGCCACGTATTGCGGCTTCTTTACCGAGATCCGCACCCTGTTCGCCTCGCTGCCCGAAGCCAAGATCCGGGGCTACAATGCCGGCCGCTTTTCGTTCAACGTCAAAAGCGGGCGCTGCGAGGTCTGCGAAGGCAGCGGCATGCGCACCATCGAAATGAACTTCCTGCCCGACGTGTACGTGCACTGCGAGAAATGCAACGGCAAGCGCTACAACCGCGAAACCCTGGAGATCCGCTACAAGGGCAAGTCCATTTCCGACGTGCTGGACCTGACGGTGGAGGAAGCGGTGGAATTCTTCCAGAGCGTGCCCTTCCTGTACCGCAAGATCAAGGTGCTGGAGGATGTAGGCCTGGGCTATATCACCCTGGGACAGTCGGCCGTGACCCTGAGCGGGGGGGAGGCCCAGCGGGTGAAGCTGGCCACCGAGCTGGCGAAGAAGGATACCGGTAAAACGTTCTATATCCTGGACGAGCCCACCACCGGCCTGCACTTTGAAGACATCCACCACCTCCTGGAGGTGCTGAACAAGCTGGTGGACCGCGGCAACACCGTGCTGGTGATCGAGCACAACCTCGATGTGATCAAGGTGGCCGACCACGTCATCGACCTGGGTCCTGAAGGTGGCGCCGGCGGCGGCGAGATCTTATTCGAAGGCACGCCCGAAGGCCTGCTGAAGGTGAAGAAAAGCCATACCGGCAAGTTTTTGAAAGACGAATTGAAGCCGGCGAAGAAATAGGGATTTTAAATGAGGGCGCAGGCCCTAAACGATACGATCAGGGCGTTACCGGAGAACCGGCAACGCCCTGACTTTTTATGGTAACCAGACAAACAAACAAGCAAACAACGAACGCGTAAACTTGTAAACCCGCAAACTATTTAATGGCAATCCTGCCCTGTTCGATGCTTTCGTTGTTTTCAAAAACATCGTAGGTATACAGCCCTTTGGGCAGGCCGGTGATGGTCTTTTTTTGTTTGCCTTTCAGCAGGGAATGGTGTACCAGCCTGCCATCGAGGTCGAACACGTAAAAGAACAGCAATTTTTTTCCGTGGGTGAGCACGGTCAGCGTGCCCTTGGCCAGGGTGCCGGGGATGATCTTTATCCGGGCTTTTGCCGGCGCTATGGTTGCGGAAGGGGTGGGCAGCAGGGAGGCGGCCGTTGCCGGCAGCGAAGTGGCGCCCAGGAGGGCCGCCAACAGCAGGGAAGTAAAGAGCTTTTTCATGACAAGTGTAGTTAGTGGTTTTACAGGTTTTCTTCAGGAATTCCGGATAGATAGCTTAAAGATAGCAAAGGAAATCCAGGAGACATAGAGGGCTTTTACTCTTTTTGGGGCAGTAAGCAATATTCTTAGGAGCTGGTAGGGTTCGGAACCCTGGGAGGTCGTTGGCGCGCGAAAAGCCGTTACCAGGGTTCCGAACCCTTTCCCCTCAGGGACGGCGCATGTAAATGTGCTCGATGCCGTCCTCCAGGTACACTTCGCTGGTGCGGCGGAAGCCGAAGCCTTCGTAGAATTTTTGCAGGTACAGCTGGGCGCCGATGGTGACCGGCACGCTGCCGAACAGCTCGCCAAGGCGGTCCAGCGCCTGCTGCAGCAGTTTGGCGCCCAGGCCCCGGCCACGGAACGAAGGCGACGACACCACCCGCCCGATGGAGGCCTCGGGATAGCTGACGCCGGGCGGAAGGATCCGGCAATAAGCCCCCAGCTTACCTTCCAGGGCGCCCAGTAAATGGTAGCAGTGGGGGTCCTTGCCATCGGCATCGAGGTATACGCAGTGTTGTTCCACCACGAACACCTCGCTGCGCAATTGCAGCAGGGCGTACAGCTCGTGGGGGTTCAGTTCGTCGAATCGCTTCAGTTGCCAGTGGATCTGCATGGCGCAAAGTTAACGGGCCACGGCCGGAATAACGGGCAGGCTTTCATTGCCGCTTTCGTTCACCGATTGCACCGCAAAGAAGTAATTGTCCTTGGAATAGGGAAGGGTAAGAGCGTTCTGCGGGGTATAGAACTTTTTCTGCCAGACCGGCGAGGTGGTTTCCCGCAGCAGCACGTAATATCCTTTTACTTTTCCGGCTGCGGGCGCTTTCCAGCGCAGGGAGGTGGCGTTGCTCAAGGTTTTTACCTCGATCTGCACCTCCGCGGGCACTGCCGGGGCCTTGGCCAGGTTGGACAGGGTGGCCAGGTTCAGGGCGGTATTCTTGCGCAGGTATTCGAAGTCCATGAACTGGGGCAGGTCGCCGTACTGGATGCCGCCTTCCTGGCGAACGTCCTGGTGCTGGTGGTGGAAGTTCTCGTTCATCTCGGTCAGGCGTACGGCGGCAAAGCCGTTCTCCACGAAGGGCGAATGGTCGCCGCCGCGCAGGAAGCGGTCGTTGCGGTAGACCAGCACCACCTGCAGGTTGTCCACGTAGCGTTCGCCGGTTTCCTTCACGTAGCGGGCCAGCTGGCGGGCCTTGCCGTCGTTTTCGGTGCCCAGCTGCCGGATGGAGCGGGCGGCTTTCTCGAGCTCGTAGAGCGGCAGGCCTTCGCTGAAGACGCGCACCTGGGTATTGTTGATGATGTTGGTTTCGTTGCTGTTGTTGCTGCCGATGATGTCGTTGTTCAACACGGCTTCGATGGGGCGGCCCTCTTTGCGGGCCTTACCGGCCATATAGGTGGCGCCCAGCAGGCCCTGCTCCTCGCCGCTGAAGGCTACGAACTGCACGGTGGCCGAAAAGGCGTGCCGGCTCATGATCCGGGCGCATTCCAGCAGGGCGGCCACGCCGCTGGCGTCGTCGTTGGCGCCGGGGGCATCGCCCGTACGGTCCATGACGCTGGTGCGCATGTTATCGAGGTGCGCGCTGATGATAAAAATGCGGTTGTCGGCCCCATCGGTGCCCCGGAGGGTGGCGACCACGTTGCCCAGGTTGATGGGTGTATCCACCCGCTTGCCGTCGGGCAGGTATCGGGTACTGTCCATAAGGGCGGTCAGGCGCCCGTTCGACTGCCGCGCAAAGCGCTGGAACTGCTGCTGCACCCACAGGCGGGCGGCGCCGATGCCCCGGCGCGGGTCCACCTGGGTGCTCAGGGTATTGCGGGTACCGAAGCCCACAAGGGCCTGCACGTAGGCGCGCAGCGAATCGGCCGATACCTCCTGTACCATGCCTTCGATCTGGGGGTCGCGTTGGACCAGCACCTGGGCGCGGGAGGAAAGGGTGCTAACGGACAGAACAAGGAGCAAAAGCTTTTTCATGATCGCCATTTTAAGTCAGATGCGTGGCAACTGTGATCAATAATCGTACTTATCCTTCCAGAGGTTGCGCAGGTACCGGCGCAGCTCCTCCTCGCGGGCATTTTTTCCCGGGTCGTAAAACTTCGTGCCGGCAAGGGGCGCGGGTAGAAATTCCTGCTCGGTGAAATTGCCTTCGAAGTCGTGGGCATATTTGTAGTTCTTGCCGTAGTCCAGCTTTTTCATCAGGCCGGTGGGGGCGTTGCGGATGTGCAGCGGCACCGGCAGGTCGCCGTAGCGGGCCACGGCGGCCAGGGCTTCGCCGATGGCCACGTAGGAGGCGTTGCTTTTGGGCGAGGAAGCCAGGTAGGTGGCGCATTGCGCCAGGATGATGCGGGCCTCGGGGTAGCCGATCTTGTTCACCGCGTCGAAGGTGGCGTTGGCCAGCAGCAGGGCGTTGGGGTTGGCATTGCTGATGTCCTCGCTGGCGAAGATTACCATGCGGCGGGCAATGAACTTGACGTCCTCGCCGCCCTCCACCATCCGCGCCAGCCAGTAGATGGCGCCATTGGGGTCGCTGCCGCGCATGGACTTGATAAAAGCCGAAATGATGTCGTAATGCTGTTCGCCGCTTTTGTCGTACATGGCAATGCGCTGCTGGGCGATCTCCAGCACGCGGGCATCGGTGACCACAACAGGCTCTCCTGCCTCCTCAAGGGAGGGAGCTTCGGGGCTGGCCGGCGGCGCGCTGAAGAGGGTGCCGGCCTGGGGGGCCGGGCTGGGGCCGGGGACGGCTTCGGCTCCGCCGGGCGACAGGATGGAAACCACCAGTTCCAGCAGGTTGAGGAGCTTGCGGCCGTCGCCGCCCGACAGGGTGAGGAGGGCCTTGGTTTCCTGGAGCTGCACGTTCTTCGAGCGCAGCCAGGCGTCCTGCCGGATGGCTTTTTGCAGCAGTCCCTCCATGTCTTCTTCGGTCAGGGCCTTCAGTACGTATACCTGGCAGCGGCTGAGCAAGGCGCTGTTCACTTCAAAGGAAGGGTTTTCGGTGGTGGCACCGATAAGAGTGACGGTGCCTTTTTCCACGGCGCCCAGCAGGGCATCCTGCTGGCCTTTGTTGAAGCGGTGGATCTCGTCGATAAATAAGATGGTGCCGGTAGTGCGCTGGGCCTGCTGGATCACTTCGCGGACTTCCTTCACCCCCGCGCTGATGGCGCTGAGGGTAAAGAAGGGGGCATGCAGGGTATTGGCAATGATATGCGCAATAGTGGTTTTGCCGGTGCCGGGCGGTCCCCACAGGATCATGGAGGGGATCCGGCCCTGTTCGATGGCGGTTCGCAGGATGCTGCCCTTCCCGGTAAGGTGCTGCTGGCCGGTCAGGTCGTCTAAGGCACGTGGCCGCAGCCGTTCGGCTAATGGAGTTGCATTCACACCTGAAAAGTAGGAAAAAAGTTTACGCGTTTACGCGTTAGTTCCTGAGTTCCTATGTTCCTAGTTCGGTTCCTTCCCAATTCCCAATTAACCAATTAACCAATTCCTAATACCCTATTGCTGTTGTTGTTGGTCGTCGAAAGCGGGGAGCGGGGGAGGGGCGTCGGTCATTTCCATGTCCACGTTGGTGACGTCTTCAAAGATGTGGCCGTCCTCGTAGCCGATGGAGACGTAGACCGACAGGCGCTGGTGGGCCGGTCCCTTGAAGGTGCCCTTGACGGGGGTGCAGTCCACGAAATGGCGGCCTACGGCCAGCTTGATGTGGCGGTTGGTGACCCAGATGTTGTTGGTGGGGTCGATGCCGGCCCAGCCGTACTGGGGGATCCAGGCTTCCACCCAGGCGTGGGTGGCGCCTTCGCCCCGCATGCCGTTCTTGTTGGGACAGATATAGCCGCTGACATAGCGGCTGGGAATGTTCATGGTCCGCAGGATCTGCAGCATCAGGTGGGCAAAGTCCTGGCACACGCCCGACTGGTGGTCGAGGATCTCGTCGATGGTGGTTTCGATGTTGGTGATGCCCTTCAGGTACTTGAAGTTTTTGTAGATGTATTCGCAGCAGCGCTCCACGATCGCCGCCACGCCCTTTCCGGGCTCGTTGATGGTTTCGATGATCTTATTGATCTCGTCCTGCGCCTTTATTTTGTCGGGGGTGGAGAGTTCCAGCATCGGCAAAAGGCCGTTCACCTCCCGTGCCAGCTCGTCGAAGCCGGTATGGAAGCTGAAGGCCAGTTGGGAAGAAGCCGTGGTGCGTACCAGCAGCCGGCTGTCGATCACCAGCTCGGTATGCGGCGGCAGCAGGTTGAAGGAGCCGGTTTTATTACCCCAGTAGTCGGTAAAAGTCTGGACGCCGGGGAAGCCGGTGATAAAAACGTCGTGCTGCAATACTTCCTGGAAGTCGCACTGAAACGGGAAGATTTTTATTTCATTGATGCTTTCTTTGATGGGTCGGTCGTATTCGTATTTCGTGATATGATGGATCTTGTATATAGCCATGCCCGTTTCTTAAGAGTAGGAGAAAAAGTATTGCCCCAGCAAGGTATTGAATTGCTGTAAATCCCGGGTCAGTTCTTCCAGGAAATCTTCCAGGCCCTGCTCGGTCAGCACTTTGAGGTCCATGTAGGTGACCTTGCTGTGCAGCCTGCCGAAGCAGCGAAGCAGGTGGGCGCCGTCGCCGTCCTCCTTGTTGGTAACGCGGTGCAGGAATTCGGCGGTGTGGTGGAGCGAATACATGATGGAACGGGAAAAGCTTTCGTTCAGCACTACCTGGTGCATCACGTTAAAGGTATGCTGCGAGTTCTGGTACGATTTCAGGTGCAGCTCGTAGCCCGAGAGGGACAGCAGCAGGTAGCGCCAGTGCAGGATGTCGTTGGGTTCGGCCCCGCCGCTGCGTACCAGCTTCAGCTGGTTTTGCAGGAAGGCGATGGTTTGCAGGCTGCGTTCCAGGTATTTTCCCAGGTTCATGAAGTCCCAGCCGGTACCGCGGGGCATGGTGGTGCTGGTGACCCCCGCAAACACCAGGCAGTGGCGGGTAAACACCTCCATCACCTCCATGGCGTCGAAGGTGTTGAGGCGCGACTGCAGGGAGGGCTGGTTGATGGTATGGTACATCTGGTTCACTTCGCGCCACACCTCCATGGTAATGTGGTCCTGTACGCCCCGGGCGTTTTCGCGTGCCCGGTGCACGACCATTTTCAGCGAGTTGGCGTTGGTGTGGTCGATCAGCAGGCGCCGCAGAACGCCCTCGGTATCTTTTTCCAGGGCGGGCATGTCGTGTTCGCCGGCGGCGGAAAACAGCTCGAGCACGGGTTTCCAGCTCAGGTACCCGTTCAGGTCCTTGTCCAGCGAAAAAATATAATGGGTGGAGGTTAAGCGCAGCAAGCCGTCGGCCCGCTCCATGTACCGGCTGAGCCAGAATAAGGAGTCGGCGATTCGGCTTAACATGGAAGAGGAATTCGTTCTTAATAACACAGGTATATTGTTTTCGTTTGGGTAGTATGGTTCCAGTGAGAAAGGACAATCAGGCGCCGGCAACTCGTTAACTTGTAAACAAGTAAACGGGTAAACTCATCCTCAGTCGATAATCCAGGTGTCTTTGCTGCCGCCGCCCTGGGAGGAGTTCACCACCAGGGAGCCTTCCTTCAGCGCTACGCGGGTAAGGCCGCCGGGAACGATCTGGATGCCGTCGGGGCCGCAGAGGGCGTAGGGGCGCAGGTCCACGTGCCGGGGCTGGAAGCAGCCGTCGATAAAGCAGGGAACGGTGGACAGCTTGATGATGGGTTGGGCGATAAAGCTGCGGGGGCTTTCCTCGATGGCTTTTTTGGCGCGCTGCCACTCCTCGTCGCTGACGTTGTTGCCCATGATCATGCCGTAGCCGCCCGACTGGTCGGTGCGTTTGACCACCATGTTACCGATGTTGTCGAAGACGTACTTGCGGGCTTCGGGGTCGCTCAGCTGGTAGGTGGGCACGTTGGGTAAGATCGGTTCTTCGTTCAGGTAATACCTTATCATGTCGGGTACGTAAGCGTAAACGGCCTTGTCGTCGGCCACGCCGTTGCCCAGGGCGTTGACGATGGCGACGTTGCCCTTGCGGTAGGCGCTCAGCAGGCCCGGCACGCCCAGCACGCTGTTGGGGTTGAAGATCAGCGGGTCGAGGTATTCGTCGTCGATGCGGCGGTAGATCACGTGTACCTGTTCGAGGCCCTTGGTGGTCTTCATGTACACCTTGTGCTGGTCCACCACCAGGTCGCGGCCTTCCACCAGGGTAATGCCCATCTGGCGGGCCAGGAAGGTATGTTCGTAATAAGCCGAGTTGAAGATGCCCGGGGTCAGCAGCACCACCCTTGGATTGGAGATCTGGGCGGCCAGCGACAGCAGGATCTGGTTCAGCAGCAGGGGGTATTCGTTGACGCGGCGGACGAGGTTGTTCGACAGCATGTCGGGGAAGATGCGCTTGGTCACCTGGCGGTTCTCGAGCATGTACGACACGCCGGAGGGCGTGCGCAGGTTGTCTTCCAGTACATAGAACTGGCCGTCGTGGCCGCGGATCAGGTCGATGCCCGAAATGTGCACATAAATATCGTAGGGTACCTTGATGCCGAACACTTCGCGGGTAAAGGAAGGGCAGGAGGCGATGAGCTGTGCCGGGATGATGTTGTCCTTCAGGATCTGCTGCTCGGAATAAATGTCTTTCAGGAAAAGGTTCAGGGCTTTCAGGCGCTGCTTGATGCCCTGTTCGATCCGGTCCCATTCGGCACCGGTGAGGATGCGGGGAATGATGTCGAAGGGAAAGATGCGTTCGATGCCGGCGTTTTCGTTATAGACGGTAAAGGTGATGCCCTGGCTCATAAACAGTTCCCCTGCCATTTTCTCCTTTTTCAGCAGGTCGGGCACTTCCAGTTGCTGCAGGGCCTGGTAAACGTTGCGGTAGTGGTCGCGGATCTGGTCGTTGTCGCACATTTCATCCCAGATGCCGGGAGGGCAATGGTACCGGCTCAGTATGTTTTCTGTAATCATGGACAGGGATATGGGTTAAAAATAGAAGCACGGAGGATGATCCGTGACTTCGATTCATTTGTGCTAAATTAAGGAAAAAGGGGCTAATATTGATGATGGCTGATGAAAATATTATTTAGTTCAGTAAAAAAGTCTTTAAAACATGGCTTGTGTCATTAAAAATATTACATTGAAAATTTTGTAATTTGTTTTGGGTGCCGGTTTTCCTGGGGCCCGGATCCGATCGTAGAAATGTATAAAAGAAAAGGCATGCCCGGAAGCATGCCTTCATTAATTTTTTATATACCTGCTCTTACGGCAGGTGGGTTTTCAAAAAACCTTCGATCCGGTCAAAGGAATGGTGCAGGGTGGCGCCCCGCCAGCCATGCCGTTCATTGGGATACACCACCAGTTCGTGGGGAACGCCGGCCTTTTGCAGCCTTTTTTGCAGCAGTTGTGATTGCGACAGCGAAACGATCGGGTCGCTGCTGCCGTGCAGGATCAGTGTAGGGGCGCTGCCGGCGGTGACAAAATGCGCAGGGCTCGATTGCCGGTACACCTCGGCCTGTGCCGCCGGGGTAGTACCCGTTAGCGTTTGCAGCAGGTAGGGGATCATGTGGTGCCAGGGACGCTGGTACATCTCGGTCAGGTCGGTAGGGCCGAAAAAGTCGATGACCGCTTTTACCCGCGGCTCGGAATACTTGTAGGCTTGCAACAGGGCCAGGTGCGCCCCTGCCGAAGCGCCCAGCAGCGCCACCCGGTGCTTGTTGATGCCGAAAGCTGCCGATTGCGCACTGATAAAGTCGAGGGCGGCCTTCACGTCCTGTTCCTGGGTGGGAAACAGGTGCTGGTTCGAAACCAGGCGGTAGTCGAGGTTAAAAATGGCGTAGTCGGGCAGGCGGTGGCGAAACGAATCGATATAGGAGGCAAAGTCCGATTTGGAGCCGGAATTCCAGCCGCCGCCATGGATCAGCACGAGGGATGCGGTCGTAGCGGCCGAACGGCCGGCCGGCAGGTAGACGTCCATGCGCTGCAGGGAGTCCGGGCCATAGGAAATATTGAGTTGCGTTTCTTCGGAAAGGGTGGGGGTACTGGTAGCGGGCTGTGCCAGGCTGGTATTGCTGTGACAGGAAGTGAAAAGGGACATGGTTATTAGTAGGAAATAAAAGATTTTCATGAATAACCAAGGTGGGCAATAGCTGTGCCGGCAAAAGCAAAGGAGCGCTTAAAGTGCGAGTATAAAGTGTTAATAAACAACAGGTAATCCCGTTTTCATGTGGATGGGCCGGGACGGGCAGAAGCCCGCACGGCTTCACCGTGAATAGCCCCGGGTGAAACCCGGGGTCAGCAGTAGTTCACAACCACAACTCCAATGGGGTTGATTGTGTCCTGTTCGATTGACAAGAACTTTCAACGCCGGAGGATTATCCGGACAACCTTCCTAATCCCGAACTACCCGCTAGCTGTGGGTCCCACAGTTAACCCCATCCGGGGTTGAGGTGGCGTACTACTGCTGACCCCGGGTTGCACCCGGGGCTATTCACAGTGAAGCCCTGCGGGCTTCTGCCCGTCCCGGCCCACTATAATCAAAGCAGTATAAATCCTGTCGGGCGGGTGCAAAAAGAAAACGGCCTGCTCCCGGAAGGGGGCAGGCCGTTTTCAGGTAAACTACAAAAGCCTTCAAGACTTTTGTAGTTTCTTATTTCGGAAAGGCGCTTATTTCAGGTCGCGTTTGATGCTCAGTTCCACCAGTTGCTTTTCGTCCACTTCGGAGGGGGCGTCCAGCATCACGTCGCGGCCGCTGTTGTTCTTGGGGAAGGCAATAAAGTCGCGGATGCTTTCGCTGCCGCCCAGCAGGGCGCAGAGGCGGTCGAAGCCGAAGGCGATGCCGCCGTGCGGGGGCGCACCGTATTCGAAGGCGCCGAGCAGGAAGCCGAACTTGTGGCGGGCTTCCTCGTCGCTCATGCCCAGGGCCGCAAACATCTTTTCCTGCAGCTCGCGCTGGAAGATCCGGATGGAGCCGCCGCCGATCTCGTTGCCGTTCAGCACCATGTCGTAGGCGTTGGCCTTGATGTTGGCATAGGGATGTTTCAGGTATTCGGCCGCGTTTTCGATTACCGGGTTGTTGTGGATCATTTCGCTGATCTGCGAGGGCTTGGGCGAGGTGAAGGGGTGGTGGCGGGCTACCCAGCGGTTTTCCTCTTCGGCATACTCGAACAGCGGGAAGTCGAGTACCCACAGCAGGCGGAACTCATCCTTCTTGCGCAGGCCCAGGCGTTCGCCCAGCTCCAGGCGCAGGTCGGAGATGGCCTTGCGGGTGCGCTCTTCGGCCCCGGCCAGGATCAGCACCAGGTCGCCCGGCTGGGCGCCGGCGTAGGCGGCGATGGCTTTCTGCTGGTCGGCAGTGAAGAACTTGTCCACGCTGCTTTTAAACGAGCCGTCGGCATTGCAGCGGATGTTGACCAGGCCTTTCATGCCTACCTGCGGGCGCTTTACCCATTCGGTCAGCTCGTCGATCTGCTTGCGGGTGTATTCCGCGGCGCCGGGCACGGCGATGGCCAGGACGGTTTCGACATCGTCGAAAACGGCAAAGCCGGTGGGGCCGGAGGCAAAAGGAGAGGAGGCCTTCAGGTCGGCCTGCTTGTCCACGTAAACCGTTGCGGGCACTTTCAGGTTGGCCACCTTCATGCCGAAGCGCACGTCGGGCTTGTCGATGCCGTAGTGCCACATGGCGTCCTCCCAGGTCATGCGCTCCACCGTGGCGGTGTAGTCGATGCCCTTGACGGTTTTGAAGATATATTTAATAAGGCCTTCGAACATTTGCAAAATATCCTCCTGTTCCACGAAGGCCATTTCACAGTCGATCTGGGTGAACTCGGGCTGGCGGTCGGCGCGCAGGTCCTCGTCGCGGAAGCACTTGACGATCTGGTAGTACCGGTCGTAGCCGCTGACCATCAGGAGTTGCTTGAAGGTCTGAGGGCTCTGCGGCAGGGCATAGAACTGGCCGGCGTTCATGCGCGAGGGCACGATGAAGTCGCGGGCGCCTTCGGGGGTGCTCTTGATCAGGAAGGGCGTTTCGATGTCCATGAAGCCGTTCTGGTGCAGGTAATCGCGGGTGGCGCGGTTGACGGCATAGCGCAGCTCGATGTTGCGCTTGACGGCGTTGCGGCGCAGGTCGAGGTAGCGGTATTTCATGCGCAGGTCGTCGCCGCCGTCGGTATCATCCTGGATGGTAAAGGGCGGTACGGCCGATTTATTGAGGACGGCAAAGCTTTCCACCTGCAGCTCCACTTCGCCGGTGGGCAGGTTGGGGTTCTTGTTGCTGCGTTCAATAACGGTTCCCGTCACCTGCACCACGTATTCGCGGCCCAGGGGCGCCTCGTCGAGCTGGGCATTGAGGCTTTCGCCAAACAGGAGCTGCGTAATGCCGTAACGGTCGCGCAGGTCAACAAAAGTTATCGAGCCAAACTTGCGAACGGTTTGCACCCATCCGGCCAGCGTCACGCTTTCGCCTTTGTGCTGAAGCCTTAATTCGCCACAGGTATGCGATCTGTACATAATAGAAAGGGTAAATTGGGCGCAAATATAAGACTGATTATCTTCGCCTCTTTATGAAAAAAGAGATCGTTGTTAGCGGCATCAGGCCCACCGGGTTTCTGCACCTGGGAAATTATTTTGGCGCCATGCGCAATTACGTGCGCATGCAGGAAGATTATGAGTGCTACTTTTTCGTTGCCGACTGGCATTCGCTGACCACCCACCCCGATACCAAGGAGCTGCGCGAAAGCGTGCTGCGGGTGGTGACCGAAAACATCGCCGCCGGCCTCGACCCGCAGAAGGTGTGCCTGTACGTGCAGAGCAGCGTGCCCCAGATCCCCGAGCTGTACCTGTTGCTGAACATGCTGGCCTACAAGGGCGAGCTGGAAAAAACAACCACTTTTAAAGATAAAGTGCGCCTGCAGCCCGAAAACGTCAACGCCGGCCTGCTGACCTACCCCGTGCTCATGGCCACCGACATCCTCATCCACCGCGCCAAATACGTGCCCGTGGGCAAGGACCAGGAGCAACACCTCGAAATGGCCCGCAACTTCGCCCAGCGCTTCAACCACCGCTACGGCGAACTGTTTCCCGAGCCGCAGGCCTTCAACTTCGGCGCCGAGCTGGTAAAAGTGCCCAGCCTGGACGGAACCGGCAAAATGAGCAAGAGCGAAAACCAGCTGGCCACCCTGTACCTGGCCGACGACGACGCCCTGATCCGCAAAAAGGTGATGAAGGCCAAGACCGATTCCGGTCCCACCGAGCCGAATTCCGAAATGCCCGACTACATCCAGAACCTGTTTCAGCTGATGAGCCTTGTCAGCCCCGAAGGCACGGTGCAGCAGTTCCGCCAGGATTTCAACCATGCCAGCATCCGTTACGGTGACATGAAAAAGCAGCTGGCCGAGGACATGGTGACCTTTATTACGCCCATCCGCGAACGGGCCGAACAGATCAAGAACGACAGGGACTTTTTGCAGGACGTGATCTCCGATGGCGCGAAGAAGGCGCAGAAAAGCGCCCGGGAAACCATCGAAGCCGTGCGGGACATGATGGGGCTGACCTATACCCGTTAACTTGCGGACGAGCCTATATTCATTATTTAATCAAAACAGAATGCCCCCGTTTCAGGGCCTGGCCGGCGCCCGGCGCCGGCCAGGCAGGGGAGAGGGAATATGAAAAAGCCGAAACACATAGCCATAGCGGGAAATATCGGGGCGGGAAAAACCACCCTGACCGAGATCCTGAGTAAGCACTATAAGTGGATCCCGCATTTTGAAGACGTGGAGCACAACCCCTACCTGTACGATTTTTACGAGGACATGCCCCGCTGGAGCTTCCAGCTGCAGATCTACTTCCTGAACAGCCGCCTGAGCCAGCTGCTGGAGATCCGCAACGGCACGGCCACCGTCATCCAGGACCGCACCATCTACGAGGATGCCCACATCTTCGCACCCAACCTCCACGAAATGGGCCTGATGTCGAAGCGTGATTTTGACAACTACTTTTCTTTTTTCCTGAACCTCAAAAGCCTGATCCAGCCACCCGACCTGCTCATTTACTTGCAGGCGTCCGTGCCCACCCTCGTCGGCCAGATCCAGAAGCGGGGAAGGGATTACGAGGAGAACATCCGCCTCGATTACCTCAAGCGCCTCAACGAATACTACAACAAGTGGATCGAGGGCTACGTGGAAGGGCCGCTGCTGATCATCAACGTGGACGAGAACCGCTTTTCCGAAAAGGAAGAAGACCTAGGCAAGATCATCAGCAAGATCGATGCGCAGTTATACGGGTTGTTCTGAGAAGAACGGTGACTGTGTAAGTGCTGTTTTTTATTGATTGTCATTGAAGTATAGGATAAACTTTAACGTGTCTTCGGTGGCTGCTTTGTGCCGTTAGGCACAACTGGTGGGTAGCAAAGGTTTAGTTGGTAGCTTTCGTTCCGTTAGGAACGACTGGCAGGCTGCAATTACCAGCCGTTCCTAACGGAACGGAAATCCTCCGATCGAAACTGCTGCTACCCACCAATCGTCCCTAGCGGGACGAGTACCCTTCCTTCCTCCCCGCCGGCCGCTGCCTGTAGCATACCCCCGCCGGGCAGCAAATCGTATGGTGATTTTCTTTTATTGATGAGCTGTGGGGAAAGTGGTGAAACAATTCCCCTATTTTGCCGCTTCCCGGCCCTTCCGTTGATCTACGTATTTGTTTTGTGGTTTTTACGGAAAGTTTTTTAGCCTGCTGCGTATTTTTCCTAGGGTGTGTTACCGTAAATTCCGAAAGCTGAAAAAAAAATTATACTTTTATTGCAATATATGATCGGCTGGACGGTTTAATAATCGATCCGGATGGATGTCGGCGCATGGGCACACAGGTGAGGGATAACCGAAGTAAAATAGTGGTTAACCCGTTATTAGACGTTGATAGCCAGGCATCTGGCGCTGATGCTGCCGGTGACCCGATCCTCCACCCGCACGCAGAAACCCGGGGACAGCGGTTCCCGGAAGTCGACAGGATTTGCTTTTCTTTCCAAAACAGGGTGTGCGCTGCCTCCGGGCAGGTAGGAGTAACCCGGCACTACACAGGTGTAAGGAGTATACGGGAAAACCCTCTTCGAACCGGTTCCTTATAGAAAATGACAGGCCAGGCCAGGTGGGGCCACCCGACTTCCGGCCTGCAGTTACAGTTTCAAGTTGGTATGGGATTTGGATGAGCTTGTAATAGACAGTTGAGCTTACCATGTGCAGGTGCCCCCCGGCAATACTGCTTTGCCGTTACGGCAAAGAAGCCAGGGGCGGGGCAGGCAGGTAAGCCAGTTGTCGGAGCAGGAGGCGTGACGTTGGAGCGGGGCGACCAGACTAACAGTTTAGGGCAAACGAAATCAAGTGGTTTTGGTAATCAACTCTGGCTGGCAGGTAAATCCTCATGCATGTGTACCCCATTGCACGCATTCGTCTTTCCTCTCTTGAAAATATTCGAATCCTACACTAGAAAATGAACCAGCAAACTCTTCCGGACCGAAGGGATGCATGAAGCCAAATTTTTTTACAAGCCAATTTCGAACGTATGATTACTAAGGTAATGTATGCCGTCTTATTACTCGTTATCTGCTCTTCCTGCGTCAGCACCCAGAAAGCCGTTTACCTGGACAATATCAGCGACACGATGATGACCCGGAAGATGGATAACCTGGAACTGGTGCTGCAGAAGAACGACCTGCTCAGCATTACCGTCAGCAGCCCCAACCCGGTAGCTACCCAGATCTTCAATACCCCCAATACCGTGGGCAAGGAAGCTTCGGCCCCCGGCTACCTTATCGGCCAGGACGGCCGCATCGACTTCCCCCTGCTGGGCAGCGTCCCGGCAGCCGGCCTTACCAAAAAACAACTCACCGATACCATCGCGGCCAAACTCTCGGAAGGCAAGCTGCTGGCCAACCCGGTGGTGACCGTGAGGTACCTCAACTTTAAAGTGACCGTGCTGGGCGAGGTGGCCCATCCCACCGTGATCAACGTGCCGGACGAAAAGCTCAGCCTCCTGGAAGCCCTGGGCCTGGCCGGCGACATGACCATCTACGCCAAGCGTAATAACGTGATGGTGATCCGCGAAGAGGAAGGCGTCCGCATCGTGCGCCGCCTGAACCTCAACTCCAAGGAACTGTTCACCTCGCCTTACTACTACCTGAAATCGAACGATATCGTTTACGTGGAACCGAACAAGGCCAGGATCTCTTCCTCCAGCAACCTCCGGATCTGGTTGCCTATGGTGATGAGTGCCCTGTCCGTAGCCGCCGTGATCTTCTACCGCGTGAGCCGGTAGCCATTTTAGAAGCCGATAATAACCGTTATAGCCGACAAAACCTCGAAAGACTATGGATGTAAAAAATACGAAGAAAGGAGTGGAAACAAAGGAGCAGAACTTCATTTCTGTGCTCATGTTCCGCTTTATGCCCTACTGGCCCCTGTTCCTGGTGCTGTTCGTGATCGGCATCGCAGGCGCCTGGGCCTACCTGCAGTATGCTACGCCCCTGTACGAAACCTACGCCACGATCCTGGTAAAGGACGAAAAGAAAGGGGTGGATGAATCGAACGTGCTGGAAGCCCTGGAAATTCCCGCCGCCAAAAAGATCGTGGAAAACGAGATCGAAGTGATCCGCTCCCGCAAGCTGGTACGCGAAGTGGTGAGCGAGCTGCACCTGTACGCCCCCATTTTCGAAAAGGGCAAGCTGAAAGTGACCTCCGCCTACGCCAGCTCCCCGGTGACCATCCAGGCCCGCGAACCCGAACGGATCAAGGGCAAGGAGCCCCAGGATATTTTCTTCCGGGTCAAGGGCGATGCCGTGGTGATCGGCGATACCGCCTACCCCATGAACCAGTGGGTGACCACACCTTACGGCGTATTGCGGTTTTCGCCTAACCTCAAAAAGTCAAAGGACCCCCTGCACCCGATGTTCTTCCGGCTCCTCAATCCCAAGGACGTGGCGGCAGGGCTGCTCGGCAACCTCGACGTGCGGGCCGCCAACAAGCTCGCCACCGTCGTAACCATCGTGCTGAAAGACGAAGTGCCCAAGAGGGGAGAGGATATCGTGAACCTGCTGATCGCCAACTACAACCAGATGTCCGTGGACGATAAGAACCGCCTGGCGGCCAATACCCTCGAATTCGTGGAAAAACGCCTGGGCACGGTGCAGCAGGAACTGGACTCCCTGGAAAACCAGATCCAGCACTACCGCGCCAAAAACAATGTGGTCAACCTGAGCGAACAGGGCCGCCTGTACCTGCAAAACGTGGGCATCAACGACCGCAAGGTGGCGGACCTGAACATGCAGCTGGCCGTGCTGGACCAGGTGGAACGCTACGTGCGCTCGAAAGACAGCTCCGCCGCCATCGTGCCTTCGGCCCTGGGCATCGAAGACCCCGCCCTGTCCGAACTGACCCAGAAGCTCTATAATTCGAAGCTGGAATACGAGAAGGTGATCAAGACCACCGGCGAAAACAACCCGATGGCCATTACCCTGGCCCGGGAGATCGAAGCCATGCAGCCCCATATTATGGAAAAGCTCCAAAACCAGCGCAGCAACCTGCAGGCCGGCCGCAACAACCTCGCCGCCAACAGCAGCACCTTCAACGCGCTGTTGCGCTCTATCCCCGAAAAAGAACGGGAGCTGGCCGAGATCAGCCGTCAGCAGGCCAGCAAGAGTACCCTGTACAACTTCCTGCTGGAAAAACGCGAACAGTCCGAGCTGGCCATCTCCTCCTCGGTAGCCGATACCAAGACCATCGACGCGGCCGAAACCTCGGCGCTGCCGGTAAGTCCCAAAAAAGTATTTATCTACATGGGCGCCCTGGTGGTGGCCCTCGGCCTGGGCGTGGGCCTGATCTCGGCCAAGGAGCTGATGAACAAGAACATCCTGTTCCGCAGCGAGATCGAATCCATGACCGCCGTGCCGGTGGTGGGCGAGATCTCCTACAATGCCAAAAAAGAAACCCTGGCCAACGCCAACTCCCGCCTGTCGCTGGTGGCCGAACAGTTCCGCCAGTTGCGGGCCGCCATCGGCCTGTACGGCAAGGACGCGGGCTATAAAAAGCTGCTGGTGACCTCCAGCATCCCCGGCGAGGGCAAAACCTATATCTCCGTCAACCTGGCCATGAGCCTGGCGCTGGCCGGCAAGAAAGTGGTGCTGCTGGACCTGGACATCCGCAATCCCAAGGCATCGGCCCTGTTCGGCGTGTCGGGACAGGAGGGCGTGGCCGAATTCCTGGCCGGCACCAGCCGTCCCGAGGACATCACCCGCCCTACCGGCTACTTCAACCTGTTTGTGATTGGCGCCGGCCGTGAGCTGGTCAATGCCCGCGAAGCCATGCTCAACGGCCAGCTGGAAGACCTGCTGACCCTGCTGGGCTCCGCCTTCGACTATATCGTCGTGGACTCCTCGCCGGTAGGACCGGTTTCGGACGCCTACGTGCTGTCCGAATGGTGCGACACCACCCTGTTCGTCGTGCGCCACGGCTATACCCCCAAGACCATCGTGCAGCTGATGGACAACAACAGCAAGGTGAAACCGCTGAAAAATCCCCAGATCATCTTCAACGACGTGCGTTCGCGGGGAATCTTCAAGGGCGCCTACGGCTATGGCTACGGCTACGGTTACGAATACGTGTACAAGGCGGCGGGCAAGGAGGAGGTCCGCAAGCTGCTTGAAAATTAAGCATCCAGAAGAAAACGGGGCCTTCGCCGGCTGAGGGGAAGGCCCCGTTTCTTTCACCCATTAGATTATTTACCCGGCCAACCAACATGCACCCATGAACCAAGAAAACCAGCTGACCAAGCGCACCTTTTCCGGCTTTCTATATCTTCTGTCCGCCAGCGGCCTGCAGGTGGTATTAAAAATAGGCGTCCTGGCCGTACTGGCCCGGCTGATCAGTCCGAAGGAGTTCGGCCTGGCAGGCATCGCCGTAATCATCGTTGAATTCTCCAAGCTGTTTGCCCACATGGGCGTCGGCCCCGCCATCGTGCAGCGGAAGGAACTGGAAGACCGCCACCTGACCACCGCCTTTACCCTTTCCATTTTAACGGGTCTTTTCTTTGCCGGCCTGCTGGTGCTGGCCGCACCGTTGCTGGAGACCTTCTTCCGCATGGAAGGGCTGGTGCCCATCCTGCGGACCATCGCGGTGGTTTTCTTTATCGATTCGCTGACCGTGCTGGGACAGGCCCAATTGCAGCGGGCCATGAAGTTCAAGGTGATTGCCTCCGTGGAGGTCATTTCCTACGCGGTGGGGTATGGGGGCGTCGGCATCCTGCTGGCCTACCTGGGCTATGGCGTCTGGGCCCTGGCCATTGCCAATATAGCGCAGGCCGTTTTATATGCCACCGCCGTTACCATCGTTCAGCCTTCGAAGCACCGGCTGGGGCTGGAGAAAGACGCCATGAAGGAACTGCTCGTCTTTGGCGGCGGCTTTACCATTGCCAAGATCGGCAACTTCCTGGCCAACCAGGGCGATAACCTGGTGGTCGGCCGCATGCTGGGCGCCGGCGCCCTGGGTATCTACGGCCGCGCCTACCAGTTCATGGTCATGCCGGCCGGATTGTTCGGCAACGCCCTGGACCGGAGCCTGTTTCCGGCCATGTCGAAAGTGCAGGACGATAAGGAACGGCTGATCAAAGGCTACCTGACCGGCACCAGCATCATTGCCCTGGCGGCCATTCCCATCAGCGTCTTGTTCGTGTTCATGGCCCCCGAGATCATCCTGATCCTGCTGGGTAAGAACTGGGTGGACGTGATCCTGCCCTTCCGGATCCTGGCCTGCAGCCTGCTGTTCCGCATGAGCTATAAAATGAGCGATTCCCTGGCCCGGGCAACCGGGGCCGTTTATAAAAGGGCCTGGCGCCAGATCGCCTACGCCACCGCCGTTATTGGCGGGTCTTATTTCGGCAGCCGCTGGGGACTTCCCGGCGTTGCCTGCGGGGTCGCCTTCGCCCTGGTGCTGAATTTCCTGATGATGACCCATTTAAGCCTGCGCCTGACCGGCATCGGCTGGGGCAAGGTGCTGGAAGCCCACAAGCATGGCCTGCTCCTGGGCATGGTGACCGTAGTTTTCTGCTCGATCATGTCCTTCCTCTGCCGCCAGCTGGATACCTGGCCCGTACTGACCCTGGCCGGCACCGTACTGGGCGTGGGGCTGCTGCTGGTGGTCAGCATCTGGCTGTTTCCCAACCTCTTTATCCGCCACGATCAGAAAGAATTGCTCAATAAGCTGGTGGTCAAGCGTTTTAAAAAAATTCCGGCCCGGGCCGCATAAGTTAACCCAATACGAAACCAAGAAAACCCCAACCAAGTATGGTAACCGCAATATCCGAACAACCGATAGTGGCCTCCCGGCTGGTGCTGATCGATAACCTGCTGGAAGCGTTCCATAAGCACGGCATCAATTACTGCCACTGGAAAAGCAGCGAGCACCTGGCCGCCTCCATGACGGCCGATACCGACCTGGATGTGCTGTTCGACCAGGGCCAGAAGGAACAGCTCGAGCAACTGCTCGACCATCTCGGGTTCAAACGGTTTGTTTCCATCCCCCAGAAGCAATACAGGGATATCGAAGATTTTATCGGCATCGACCTCGGCTCGGGCAAGGTGGTGCACCTCCACGCCCATTTTCGAATGACCCTGGGCGAGGCGTATCTGAAAAGCTACCAGTTGGACATAGAGGAGCAGATCCTGGCGACCAAGGTGTACGACGAAACCTTTGGCATCTACCGCTCCAGCCCCGCCTTCGAGCTGGTGCTGCTGTTCTTCCGCGAGGCGCTGAAGCTGCGTACCCGCGACATGATCTCGCTCTACCTCCGGGGCCGCGTCAACTGCTCGCGCAACAGCGTGAACGAATACCGGTGGCTGCGGGAGCGCTGCACCAACGAAGAAGTGGCCGCCGTGCTGCAACTGCTGTTTCCCGACTACCGCCCGGTTTACGAGCTGGTCACCGGCCCCTTCAACCGCAAACAGCTGATGAAGCTGGCCGTGATCATCAAGGCCAAATACAAGGACAGCCGCCAGTACTCCGCCCTGGGCGCCCGCCTGGTGCGCTGGTACCGCGAAGTGTCGGTGAAGGCCTACCGCAAGCTGTCGAAGCTGCTGCACCGCCCCATCATTGCCCAGCGGGTCAACCCCCGCGGCGGCCTGGTGATCGCCCTGGTGGGCGCCGACGGCTCGGGCAAGTCCACCGTTTCGGCCAACCTCAAAGCCACCTTCCGCAAGAAGCTGGACGTATATAATATTTATTTCGGCCGCGGCGACGGCCGCATGTCGCCCGCCCGCAAGGCGCTGCTGTTCTTCAAAAAGCTGCTGGTAAAGCCCAAAAAAGGCGGCCAGGACCTGCAGTCCCTGCAAAAAGGCTCCGGCGGCAAAAAGGGGTTTGTGGCCACGATGTTCAAATGCATCGAGGCGGTGATGGTGGCCAATGAAAAGCGCAAGAACCTGAAGCTCATGCAGGCTGCCCGCAGCAAAGGCATGCTGGTGATCTGCGACCGCTTTCCCCAGAACCAGATCAAGGGCTACAACGACGGGCCGCTGCTGCACTACCTGGCCGCTTCCCGCAACCCCCTGTTCCGGGCCCTGGCCAAATGGGAGGAAGGCGTGTATCACCGGGCCGTGAACACCCCGCCCGACCTGCTGTTCAAGCTCATTGCCGAAGCCGACGTGGTGGAGGCCCGCAAACCGGGAGAAACCTCCCGGGAAATGCTGGTGGCCAAAATCAACGGCGTGAAGCAAATGAAGCTCGGCGCCGGCTGCCACGTGGTCACCGTCGATTCGTCGCAGCCCCTGGAAGAGGTGCTGGCCCTGGTGAAAAAAGAAATCTGGAAGGCTTACCGCTAATCGTTGAAAAAAATGAACAGCAAACCGGTACTGAACCCTAAGAGCAGCCGCTCGCCGCAGCGGGCGCTGACCATCGAATTCGTAGGACTGCCCGGGGCGGGCAAGACCACCAGCTCGCGTGCCTTTTCCGCCCTGCTGCAGCAAAAAGGCTTCCGGGTGCTGATCCTGCAGGACGTCAAGGATTACCTGCGGCGCCTGAGCCTCGGACGCAAGCTGCTGCTGGTGGCCAAAGCCGTGCTGACCCGCACGCCCAAGCTGGTGTCGTATACCGCCTCGCTGGCCCGCAACCGCATTTACAGCGGCAACAGCATCTACCGCTTTATCCGGCTGACGCTGTTCGACCTGGCCCTGCAGCAAATGAAGCAGGAGCAAAAGGCCGACATCATCCTGCTGGAACAATGGATGATCCAGGAGCTGTGGTCCGCCACGATCTTCAAGGGCCGTCCCCTGAACCAGCTGGAAAAGCAACTGCAGAAATATTATTTCAAAACCGACTTCGTGCTGTACTTCGACCTGGACGTGGCCACCGCCGCCCGCCGCATCGGCTGGCGCAAGACCAATATGAGCCGCTTCGACCGAATGGAAGCCGAAAGGAGGGAGGAGGAGCTGATGAAGTACGGCGCCTACCTGTACGAGTTGTTCCAGCGGTCCAACTGCCGCCAGAAGCACCTGTACTCGGCCCGGGTGGCGCCCGAGGTCAACGCCGCCTCCTTCATGCGCCAGGTGGAGGAGCAGTTTTCCCTGAGTTCCTAGTTTATACTGTAATACTACCCGTATGATACTAATTGCTTTAGCAGTGTGCCTGATCATCGGCTTCTTCGTCAAGCCGAAACATTTTCCTTACTTAATGATCGTCTACTTTGTCTTCTACGACATGTTCGACGGCTTTTATAAGGACGATAAGATCTATTCCGTGTTCCGGTACATCGTGCCGCTGACGCTGATGTTCACCTACTGCTTTATGTACGGGGTGCTGAAAAAGCTGGATCTCATCTTTGTCACGTTCATGGGCTACCTGTTCATGCTCTGGGCCATCAATGCCGGCGACCCCATCATTACGGCCCGCACCATGCTCTCGATGATCCTCACCCTGATGATGATCCCCATCGGCAAGCACCTGTCCGAACGCGATTTCTTTACCCTGGAGCTGGAAAAATACAACCGCCTGCTGCTCATTGCCCTGCCGGCCTATATCATCTGGGCCAATATCGTCGGCATCGCGGGGTATTATACCGATGCCTTTTCCACGGGCTACCTCATTACTTCGCGGATGTATATCGTGCCCATGGTGGTGTTCCTGGGCTTCCATTATGCCATGACCAACAAGGACCGGCACTGGATGATGAAGACGGTGGACATCGGCGCCATCCTGGTGAACATCTGCATCATGCTGCTGAATACCCGCCGTACGGCCCTGGGCATGCTGCTGGGCGGCATCTTCATTTACACCTATTTCAACCGGCAGCTGGTGGTGAAGATGGTGATGCTGGTATTCGCCCTCATCATGGCGCTGATTTTGGCCTACCCGCTCTACGAGGCGCGGCTGACCGCCCAGCTGGAGAAACGGGAACGCATCCAGAACCTCGATACCTATGGCGAAGAGCCCCGGGCCCTGGAAACCCTGTACATCATTGATTACCACGAACGCAACCGCGACCTGGCCCAGCTGCTGTTCGGCATCAAGCTCTGGGACTCCTATGATTTCGGGGTAAAATATTTCGGGCGTGACCGCCCCATTCACAGCGACATCAACATGATGCTGTTCAGCATCGGCCTGTTCGGCGAGTTGCTCTTTTTCTCGATGGTGCAGTTTTATTTCTTCCGGCGCAATAGCCGGATGCACCCCTACAACAAGATGCTGTTCTACCCGTTTCTGGCCATGCTGTTTATGATCCTGCTGCCCGGCCGCTTTATCGGCACGCTCACCTTTGCGCCCTTCCTGATCCTGTTGCTGACGACCCTGAAGTACGAGGCGCAGCCGCTGCCCGAACCGGAAGAAGAGGAAGAAGCGGAGGCGGAAGTGCAGGCGCCGCTGGCCCTGGCTTCCCCGGCCTGACGGATAGCGTCAGCAGCTACATTGAAACATACCCATCATCCACAAAATACTTAGTTATGAGAGTGCTTTTCGTTTGCAGCGGTAACAGCAAGAGTTTCGAGATTATTCCCTTCATCAAGGAGCAGGGCGAGTCGCTGCGGAAGAAAGGGATCGAGATCGATTATTATCCCATTGTCGGCAAAGGCATGGCGGGCTATTTCAAGGCCGGCCTGAAGCTGCGCCAATACCTCAAAACCCGGAAATACGACGTCATCCATGCCCATTTTACCCTTTCGGGCTGGGCGGCGATCATCGGCGGGCGGAAGACGCCCATCGTCCTTTCCCTGATGGGCAGCGACGCCTACGGCGAATACGTGGGGGTGCGCAAGGTGCAGCTCAAAAGCCGGTTCTCCATGTTCCTGACCTGGCTGATCCAGCCGTTTGTAAAAGCCATTATTTCCAAGTCGCAGAATATCGAGGACTTCGTGCACCAGAAGCATAAGTCCTACATCATTCCCAACGGCATCAACCGCGAAAAGTTCCGGCCCGAGCAGAAGCTGCTGCCGGCGCCCGTGGACCGGACCGGGCGCAAAAAGCAGGTGCTGTTCCTGGGCAGCCGCGCCAACGTGCGCAAAAACTACCCGCTGGCCCAATCGGCGGTGGAGCAGCTGGGCGCGCCCGACGTTGAGCTGATCAATCCATATCCCATCGCCCACGACGAGATCCCGAAGCTGCTGAATGCAGCGGACGTGCTGGTGGTGCCCTCCCTGATGGAAGGTTCGCCCAACGTGGTGAAAGAGGCCATGGCCTGCAACTGTCCCATCGTGGCCACCGATATCGGCGACGTCAAGTGGGTGCTGGGCGAAACCGAGGGCTGTTACGTATCGTCCTTCGACGCCCATGAGTTTTCCGAAAAGCTGAAAAAGGCCCTGGAGTTTTCCCAAACCCGGGGACGTACCAACGGCGTCCAGCGCATTTGCGAGCTGGGGCTCGACTCCGAAAGCATCGCCGATAAGGTGATCGACATCTACCAAAAAGTAGCGCGGAAGGGCTGATCCGCCGCACACCCGTCCGGGGGGCATCGCCAGGGGAAGCGCCGCCCGGAAATTTTCCTCCCTGCCAAACCGAGAAAACATGAAAATCTTAATCGATATCAACCACCCGGCGCACGTCCATTATTTCCGCAACTTTTCCCGCATCATGAAAGAGAAAGGGCATGACACCCTGTTCGTTTCCCGCAACAAGGAAATGGAGCACAAGCTGCTGGGCCTTTACGGCATCCCCTATATCGGCCGGGGAAAGGGCAAGACCGGCAAGCTGGGCAAATTCCTGTACATGATGTACGCCGACCTGAAGCTGATGGAGATCTCGCGGAAATTCAAGCCCGACGTTTTCCTGAACTTTTTGCACCCCTATCCCTCGCAGGTAGCCAGGATGCTGGGCAAGGTGTCGCTGGTATTCAGCGATACCGAGCATGCCCGCCTGCACCACCAGCTGACGGTGCCCTTTGCCACCAAGGTGTTTACCCCTTCGTGCTACCGCATCGACCTGGGGCAGAAGCAGGTGCGCTTCAACGGCTTTATGGAGCTGGCCTACCTGCACCCCAACTACTTTACCCCCGACCGGGGCATCCTGGAGCTGCTGGGCGTGCAGGAAGGGGAGAAGTACGTGATCGTTCGCTTTGTTTCCTGGGCGGCGGCCCACGATTTCGGTCATACGGGCATGTCGCTGGAAAATAAAAAGCGGGTGGTCCGGTTGTTGTCGAAATACGCCCGGGTGTTCATCACCTCCGAAGGTGAGCTGCCCGAAGAACTGGAGCAATACCGCATCCGCATCCCCTTCGACAAGATGCACGATGCCATTTACTACAGCAGCCTGCTGTTTGGCGAAAGCGCCACCATGGCTTCCGAAGCGGCGGTCCTGGGCACGCCCTCCATTTTCATCGATAACGACGGCCGGGGCTATACCGACGAGGAGCAGAAGAAATACGGCATCGTGTTCAACTTCACCGAGCGTCCCGACGACCAGGAGAAAGCCATTGAAAAGGCCCTGGAGATCATGCAGGACAGCGCGGGCAAGGACCGGTACCGGGCCATCCGGCAGCGGCTCCTGAACGAATGCATTGATACAACGCAGTTTATGGTGTCCGAGGTGCTGAAGTACGCCTGAGGATGACCGTTTATTTACCTTATTCAGATTAGGCTTTTATGCGAGTAAGTGGAATCCATATAATCGTCCCGGTGTTGCTGCTGCTGTTCGTGGCACCCTGCATCGGCGGCCAGTGGAACAGCTGGTCGGCCTGTACCGGGCGGCTGTTCCGGGGCGGCGACCCCGGCGACAAGGCCCTGCTGCCCCTGTTGTTTGAAGAAACGATGGAGAACGGCCGGCCGTTCGCCCGGGCCAGCAGCCTGGAAACCGGCGACTGGAACTATGCCCTGCAGTTCGTGGCGCAGCCCGTGTTCCAGGGCAAGTGGGCCGCCCGCTTCGAGATCCGCGACGACCAGCCCCTGGTGAAGCACGGCAAGCGCTCGGAAGTGGTGGTGGTGAAGGGCCGCGACGGCCAGCTGGGGCGCAACGTATGGTATTCCTTTGCCGCTTATTTCCCTTCCGAAGGCTACGAGTACGATACGACCCGGGAGGTCATCAACCAGTGGTACCAGGACGGCAGCCCGGCCACCTCCCTGCGCACGCAGGGCGACAGCTTCCTGCTCGAAACCGGCCCCACGCCCGAAAGCCGGCGGCGGTTCGGCCTGGGAACGATTGAAAAGGACCGGTGGCACGAGTTCGTCTTTCACTTTGTGCATGCGCATGGCGATGAGGGCTTGATCGAGGTATGGCACGACGGCGCCAAAGTGCTCACCCACAGGGGGGGCAACATGTACGACGACGTGCTGCCCAAATGGAAGATCGGGCTGTATAAAGCCGCCTTCAAGCGGGGTACTTCGCTTGTTCACCGCCGGGTGGTTTATTTCGACAATATTAAAGTAGGCAGTGAACGGGCGGTCTTCCGCGACATGATCCCTTCCCTGGATGTTGCCCGTGAACGGCAAGACCGGAACGACCAGTAAGGCCGGTAAATGCCTGTATGCCATAGCTTTTTTGCGTGCCCTCCCGGCAAGGCCCGGCCTTTGCGGGGCCGGGGTGCACCCAAAAGAGCTGTGGCAAAATTATTTAATATAACGGTCGGTCACAGGTGCATTTTCTTTGGAGGATATGTTGATTGTTTTTTGTAGATTTATATGCACAAATCTTTCCCATTCTTCCGACCTGTTGATGCGTTTAGCTCATAAATACGTTTTATTGAAGAGGTCAATTCTTGGCATAATGTTTTTCAGAATTAATACAGGATTAACCCCGGGTTAATTCATTGTTAACTGACGTTTTGCTTCCCGCCCCAGAGTCTCATTACCCTTTTGAAGATCAAGCCGTTCGAAGTGGTGCCCGCCACCTTTTGAATTCAAGGCATGCCGACCCGTAGCGTGAACAATTCACTAAAACACCTTTCATATGAACCAACATTATTCTCAATGGAGCCTGTGGGCTCCGACCGAACCTTCCCCTCCGCCCCCCTGGAATTCGTCATTGCCGAACGCTTGCCTTTGGCGCCGGTGACCCCTGGTCCCCGGGAAGATTCCTTCCCCCTGAAGCGTTGTTCCTGTTACCTGTTGTGTGTTTGCTTTACGGAGCCCGGAGGCTGTCGTGCGTCCGTTTCCCGGTAAAGCAAAAGAATGAATGAATCAGCCCAAGCGGTTGTTGCTTTATTAATTTTTTAAACTAAGTTTTATGATCAGTTTACGCCTGAAACGTCCCAGCCTTTTTATGGGCAGCGGGATACTCATAGCCACGCTTACTCTTCTTGTATCCATTTACTTTTTCAGGGACTACCGCTTTTCCCGACTGGAGTGGGTGGTCTTGTCGGGTTGCGTTCTTCTGTGGACGTTGATCGAGTACGGTGAGCATCAGGCGCATTCGGCACCCAAGAGCGGTTTTGCCCAATACCTGTCCCGTCATATCAAGCCCTACTCCGTCTTCCTGGCTCTGGTGCTGGGCGTGTACTTCTTCCTGCCCGTGCCCGGTTTGAAAAGAAGCGGGGTAATGGCCATCATCCTCGGGTTCCCCCTGCTGGATATTGCCCTGTACTACCTCATGTCCCGCTTGTCCGGAAAGCTGAAGGCCCGGAAGGATCCTGCCAAAGTGGCCCTGGTGGCCGGCGTAGGCAACGTGGCCAAGAACGTGGAAAAGCAGCTCTTTAGCCACCAGGGGTCGGGCTACCAGATCAAGGGCTTCATTCACTGCAAAAAGAATGAACCCATGGCCGTGGAGCAGGACAAGGTGATCGGTGACCTGGATCATATCCACGAATATTTAAAGGAAAACCCGGTGGACGAGATCGTGATCGCCCTGCCGGTAAAACGTTCCAAAAAGCTGAAGAACATCCTTTCGGTGGCCGACTACCACGGCATCCGCGTCAAGTGCGTGCTGGACTACAGCGATGTATTCGGCGAGAACTACAAGATCAACCGCTACGGCCAGATCGACGCCGTGGACGCCCGCCAGTTCCCGATGGACAGCCCCCTGGCTTCCTTTTTTAAAAACTGCTTCGACAAGGCGTTCGCTTCCCTGGTGCTGCTCTTCCTCTCGCCCCTGTTCCTGACGCTGGCCGCCCTGATCAAGCTGGATTCGCCGGGCCCCGTGTTTTACTGCCCCGTACGGATCGGCAAGAACGGCAAGCCCTTCAAGGTGTATAAGTTCCGCAGCATGCGCCAGGGCGATGATGCTTCCGGCGGCGTGATGTCCACCCAGAAAGATGATCCCCGCATCACCCGCCTGGGCGCCATTATCCGCAAGTACAGCCTCGACGAGCTGCCCCAGTTCATCAACGTGCTGCTGGGCGACATGAGCGTGGTGGGCCCCCGCCCGCACCGCCGGTTCCTCGACCGCCAGCTGCAGGAAAGCGTGTACAAATACATGATCCGCCATTACGTGAAACCCGGCATCACCGGCTGGGCCCAGGTGAACGGCTGGCGCGGACCTACCGATACCGAAGAGCAACGGATGCAGCGCACCTCTCACGACCTTTGGTACATCGAAAACTGGAACTTCTGGCTGGATATCAAGATCATTTACCTGACCGTATTCGGCAAGAAGACCCATTCCAGCGCCTTTTAACGGAGGCTTACAGATAAGATAACGGCTACGGCCAACCGGGAAGCCGGGAGAACAAAACGCTTTTTTCAGGCGCGTTTGGTTCTTCTGGCTTCTTTCTTGTTTTAGGGAATCCTGCTAACGATGCAGTGCCGCTGCCGTAGGCAGTTCGCGATATCCTACAAATGACTTAAGAGAGCTGATGAGCTGATTCATGGGCTTGCTCAGGACCCATACCCTGGATTCCTCTTAATCATTTAAAGTAGCAGTGCTATGAACAGGATCCTTCTGCTGTTTTCCCTATTGATGGTGTCGGTCCTTTCCGCCCAAAGAGTTCCCACCACCCTTGTTTCCTTCAACGATTCCTGGAAGTTTCTCGATAATGGCTCCGATCAGGACACCGCCTGGCGGTTCCCCCGGTTCAGCGACGCCGGCTGGAAAACCGGCAACGGCAAATTCGGCTATGGCAAGGGCAGCTACCGCACCGAAATCTCCTATGGCCCCGACAAAGACAACAAGTACATCACCACCTACTTCCGAAAGACCATTTTTATCGATTATCCCGAGGACTTCGACACCCTGAAGGCTTCCCTGCTGCGCGACGATGGCGTGGCGGTGTATGTAAACGGTACGGAGGTGTACCGCGACCAACTGCCCGAGGAGGTGCCCCTGACCTTTACCACCCTGGCCGATGGCGCCGATGATGACGGCACCGAGCCGCAGACCTTTACCCTGCACCGTTCGCTGCTGGTGGCGGGCAACAACCTGATAGCCGTGGAAATCCACCAGCAAAAGCGCTCCACTTCCGATATGGCCTTCGACCTGCAGCTGTGGGGCGACCGGGTGCCCGACAACCAGGCGCCACCGGCCATTTCGGGCATCAGCCGGCGGTTTCCGGCAGAGGAGATCACCAGCCTGGCGTCGGTGACCTTCCGGGTAACCTTTTCGGAAATGGTGTACGGCGTGGATGCCAACGACTTTATTCCCAGGGCCGTCAGCGGCAATATCCGGGGCACGCTCTCGCCCCTGGCCTTTGAAACCGCAGGAGTGGCGGCCACCGAAGCCGTGGTGCCTGTAGACGAGGACGGCACTACCTACGATGTGTCGGTAAGGGCCCTGGCCGGCAGCGGCCTGCTGCGGCTGGACCTGGCCGACAGCGGCACCGGCATCGTGGACCGGCGGGGTAACCTGCTCGGGCAGGGCTTTTCCAGCGGCGAGTCCTACCTGGTGCAACCGCTACCTTTGCACGGCTTTTCCTCGTTTACCGATATCACGCCCCTGGCCATAACGGGGCATACCCTCGACAAACCCCAGGCAAAAGTGTGGACCTATGCCGGCAAATGGTGGTCCGTTTTGCCCACTGCGGGGGGCACCAAGATCTTCCGGCTGGACAGCACCACCTGGACCGATGTGCTGACGCTGATCGGCAATACCAATTCCAAAGCCGATTGCCAGGTGGTAGGGGAGGTGGTGCACATCCTGCTGTTCCGCGGCGGCCGCGATAACTCCTACCTCGTGTCGGTGCAATACGACAGAGCTTCGGGCACCTATAAGCCCTGGGCCTCCCGAAGGTTGGCCGTTAAGATCGTGTTTGAGCCCTCGACCGAAACGGCCAGCATGGTGGTGGATGCCCGGGGCCGCATGTGGATTGCCTCCGACGGGCCCGCGGAGGTGAACGTGCGCTGGAGCGATGCGCCCTACACTACCTGGAGCGCTCCCCTGATGCTCGCCTCCGGTATCATGAGCGATGACATCTGCGCCATTGCGGCCCTGCCGGGTAAAATAGGCGTGCTGTGGTCGAACCAGAATACGCGGCTTTTCGGCTTCCGCACCCATACCCTCGGGGACGATCCCTCCCTGTGGTCGGAGGACGAAGCGCCGGCGGCCCTGTCGGCCGTGGAGGTGGGCAAGGGGTTGGCGGATGACCACCTCAACATGATGGTGGGCGCCGACGGCACTTTGTACTGCGCCGTGAAAACCAGCTATGAACGGCCCGGTTACCCGAAGGTGTCGCTGCTGGTGCGCCGGCCGTCCGGCACCTGGGACGGGCTCTACCCCGTCACCGCTAATGAAGGCACGCGGCCCGTGGTGCTGCTGAACGAGGCGGCCGGCAAGCTGCGGGTGGTGTACTGTTCGCACGAAAACGGCGGGGATATCCTGTACCGCGAATCGACGCTGGCCTCCATTTCTTTTGGTCCGCCCATTACGCTGATCTATGGCAACCACGTGTTGAATTACCCGAGCAGCACCCACCAGGTGGTGCAGGGAGAAGTGGTGATCCTGGCCACCAACCTGCGGACCGCGCAGGCCGTCAGCATCATCGGCAGCGACAGTGTACTGCCGCCGCCACAGGATCTGCTGACCGTGAACGAAGGGGTGCGTCCATAGAATTTTGGTAGGGAAAACACTTCTTATTGATGAGTGGCCTGCATTTTGTAAGGAAAAGGTTGAGCTATAGCAACATGCCCATGCACACCGGATTCAAACCACGGTGGGGCGCAGCCTATGTGGCGCTTTGTTGCCTGTTCATCCTATCTATCCTGTAGATCCGACCTGTAAAAATCCTATTGGGCATTTTCCCGGACCAAGACCTATGCCCTGAATGCAGTATTCAGGACCGTTGTTATGTAACCTATCTAAAAATCTATACTGGTATGAAGAAATTTACCCTTTCTTTATGGTGCGCTTTTGTGCTTACCCTTCCGTTGTTTTCCCAGGAACCCGCCCCACCCGGTACCACACCCTCCACGGATCAAAAGGATTTTACTACCGTCACCCGGCTGGAGCCCCTGACCATTTCCAGCCATACGGCCGATAAGCCCCAGGGCAAGGTATGGACGCATGCCGGTAAATGGTGGACTGTGCTGTCGACCTCCTCCGGCACCAAGATGTTCCGGCTCGACGGCACTGCCTGGACCGAAGTGCTTACCCTGATCAATAACCCCAATTCCAAGGCCGACTGCCAGGTAGCAGGCGACCTGGTGCACATCGTGCTGTTCCGCGGCGGCAATAACTCTTACCTGGTTTCCGCCGAGTACGATGCGGCCACCGGCACCTACAAGCTCTGGAGCCAGCGCCCCGACCCCGTGAACCTGGGCCTGGACTCTACCGCCGAAACCGCCACGCTGGCCCTGGATGGAAGCGGGAGGATGTGGGTAGCCGCCGATGCGAAGCGCGAAGTGCATGTGCGCTGGAGCGATGCCCCCTATACCACCTGGAGCGCCCCGCTTTCCATTGCTCCCCGGACGGACGACGACGACATTTGCGCCGTGGCCGCCCTGCCGGGAAAAATCGGGGTGTTCTGGTCCAATATGAAAGATAAAAGATTCGGCTTTAAAACGCATACCGACGGGGCTGATCCTTCGCAATGGTCCGAGGACGAAGTGCCGGCCGGGGCCTCGGCGCTGAACGTGGGAAAAGGCATGGTGGACGATCACCTGAACCTTATGGTTGCCGGCAACGGTACGCTGTACTGTGCGGTAAAAACTTCCTACGATACGCCGGGCTATCCCAATATCGCCCTGCTGGTACGCCGCCCTTCGGGCAACTGGGACAGCCTGTATACCGTAACTACCGGCAGCGATGGTACCCGGCCGGTGGTGCTGCTGAACGAAAGGCTGAACCGGCTGAAGGTGTTGTATACCTCATCGTCCAGCGGCGGTGACATCCTCTACCGCGAGTCGCCGGCCAACCTCATCTCTTTCGGTTCCCCCAAAACGTTATTCACCGGCAGCGGTGTGCTCAATTACGCCACCAGCACCCACCAGACCTATAGTTCCGAAGTAGTGGTATTGGCCACCGGCATCAACGCCAACCCCATGCAGGCGGTGGGCGTCATCCTGGCCGATCACGGCATTGCCGTTCAAGGGGAGCAGCCGTTGCAGTTCGTGACTTATCCCAACCCTTCGCCCGGCGCGAACATTACCGTTGCCTTTTCCCTGGCGGCAGATGATAAATATACCCTGACCTTGTACGATATGAACGGCAGGAAACTGTCGGTGCTGGGGCAGGGGGCGGTCCTGGCGGGGCAGTTGAATACCCTTCCCCTGGAGGCGGCCCGGCTGCAGAACGGCATGTACCTGATCGAGCTGCGCACCAGCAAGCTGCGCTATACTTATAAAGTGATTATCCGGCGATAGAAAAGCATGCTTTTACAAACCAGCGCAGGGCGGGAATCCTTTCCGGCCCTGCGCTGGTTTCTTTTTACAGGTGTGGATGAGCGTTATAAAGGTCCTGCATACAAAAGAGCCGGACAATATCCCCTGGGGTGCTATTGTCCGGCTCTTTTCTATCAGCTGATGTAGTGGGTAACCCTAACTACTTTTTTTATTCGGTTTACTTATCCGTATTGGGGCCCGGGTCTTCGAACTCGTTATCCGGGTCGGTACCCTCTTCCGGATCGGTTACCGGCGGGGTTTCCGGGTCGATATCCGGCGGGGGCGTGTTTTTGTACAGCGTGGTCATATCTTCAAAGGAAGCTTTCCGGTTCCCTACGCGGATGTTGTCGAAGTAAATCACCCTGCGGTTGACCTGGGAGGTGCCGTACCTCGACTTGAACGTGGCCTTGTACAAGCCGATCTTCCATTTGGGCAGGTTTCCTTCGTACATGTTGCCGCCCCTGCGCTTGAGCACTTTCTCGCCGTCGTGCCAGATCTCGATCAGCCCTTTTGAATCGTCGTCGTGGATAAAGTGGAAAACGAACTCATGCCAGCGGTCCTTTTCAATGGGACCGAGGTCGTATTGTTCCCGTTTGCTGCGTTTGTTGCCGGTTTCCAGCAGGAAGCGGTCGCGCTGGGTGCGCAGGGAAGTGGCGGGACTGCCGTCCTGGAACCACTGGTTGATGACCTCCCGGTCGTTGTCGTATTCATAACCGCTGGAAGGGAAGTAGGCGGCAAAGGAATACCAGGCTTCGCGGGAAATATCCTTGTCCGTACCTTTCACGATCACGACTTCGGCTCTTTTGCCTCCCTGCACCAGCCGTTGCCATTCCCGGATCTCGAAGCGTACCGATCTTTCACCCCGGAAAGCCGGTTTGTCTACGTAGCGGATGGCGTATTCCCATTCGCCGAGGCTTTTCTGATTATAGCAGTTAAAAGGCTTGTCGTTTTCCAGTGTTTCTTCGAAAACCAGGTTGGGGTTGGAGGGATTGCGATTAGCGGGGACCACTTCATCTCTGTCTGCCTTTGCTGCCGCAACGGTATTTTCAGCATCCAGGTCGCTTATGCCGCCGGCCGTTGACTTATTACAGGACCATGAACACAGGCCCAGTAGGACCGCAACCACAAAAGGGTAAATGGTGACCTTCATAGAATCTTGTTTTTATTTCCGGTAATGAGGATAAGGTATGTGGACTTAGGGCAGAAAGCTTGGCTATGATCGTCCTTGCATGTGGTACGGGAAGGGAGAAACTTGGATTGTTGAAAAAGGATAGTACCGGTCCCTCGAATAACGCCGCTGCATCACCAACTCACTCAGTACACAGCAGTCAAAAAGCAAACCATGCAACCCGTTGCCGCCGGCGGCAGCACCGGGGAGGAACAACCGGGAACTGGGAAAAGCACTTATTTTCTTTTAGGTGGCCGGCTGCAGGATTTCCCGCAGGAAAAGAAGGGATCAAAATTATTGGCATCGAACTACTTGCCCTGATTTGTTTGCAGCGGGTTGCCTATGCCGGAATGGGAGCACAAGAAGAGCTGTTCGCCTGTACGCCTGGGCAGCAGCCCGTCTTTCGTAGGGGAGGTGCTGCCGGTCACTGGCGGCATTCCTCATTTGAACAACGACTATTGTTTCTTTTTTTCTACATACGGCCGGCCGGTGGCCCTTGGCATAAAAAACCGCGAGCGGCGCTTTTACCTACTACATACTAATTCGGCCGGGCCGGCGTTATTACGCAAAGGCCCTCCGCATTTAATCTTCTGTTTATCAGGCCGGCTTCGATGCGTCGGAAGCCGGATTTTCCCTGTGCCCCAACGGGCCGCCCCCATTTCTCCGGCACGGTTGCCGGAACCGGTTGTGGGATGCCGCTTTATCCTTAAAGAAAAAATGCAATAAGAAAGCCAGCCCCCCTTGGCCGGCTCTATTTCCATAAAACAGGAAAAGCAGCTGTGGACCAGCTGCTTTTCCTGTTTTATTATTTCCCCCTTGCGGGAGGAACACCATGGTTATTTCACAATCGTGAAATTGATGGTGTATTCAGGTCCGTTGACCACACCCAGCTTGGATTTGGTGCCGGTGTAGGGAACCGCTTTCAGCGTAAACTTACCGGTTACAGCGGTCCAGTTGTTATAGTCGCCGGACTCATCACCGAACAGGGCGTAGGGCAGCTTGTCATCGAAGCGCTCCTTGCTGGCCGTACCGGTCAGGTTCATCTTCACCACGCTGGCGGTAGCGTTGGCCAGGTTGGCACGTACGTTCAGCTTTTTCGCATTGATCTTGCTCAGGCTGATGGATGCGCCGGGGGCCAGGGTCATGATGTCCTTATTGGTTTCCGAGTTTACCAGCGTAAAGCTGACTACCTTTTGCGTACCGGTGGTGGGGGTGGTAGGCGTAGTAGGGGTAGTGGGCGTTGTCGGCGTGGTGGGAGTGGTCGGTGTAGTCGGAGTTTCCGGCGTAGTGGGCTGATCAACCGGGGGTGTAGGAGGAGTGGTCGGCGTAGTCTTGCCCGAGGTCATGTCGGCAAAAGTAGCCTTGGCAGTACCTACACGTACGTTATCAAAGTACAGTACACGGGAGTTGCGGTCCGAAGTGCCGTTCAGGAACGAAGACTTGTACAGGCCGATCTTCCATTTGGGAACCTTCATGTGAATGTTGCGGCCGTTGATGGTGTGGATCTTCACGCCGTCACGCCATACTTCGATCAGACCATCGGAACCGGTGGAGTGGATGAAGTGGAACACGAACTCATGCCACTTGTCCTTGGAGATCTTGTTGAAGCCGGAAACCGCGCCGGTAGCTACGCTGCTGCCGTTGTTCAGCGAAGCGGAGAACAGGTCATATTTCTTCAGGGTAGAAGAGCCGGAGGGAGGCGTTACTTCCAAAAACGCTTTGTCATCCTGGCAGCGCAGGGTGGTCTCGTCGGAGCCATCCTCGAACCACTGGTTGATGCAATCACGCTCGCTATCGGGCTCAAAGCCAACGGAGGGGAAGTAAACGGCAAACGAATACCAGGCTTCCTTGCCGAAGTTGGGCCATTCGGAGCCGCGGATCACGGTCACTTCCGAGCGGATTTTGGAGGAAGACCCTACTTTAGGCTGGTCCTTGCGGATTTCGAAGCGCACGGATTTTTTGCCCTGGAATACCAGGTTGGTCGGGAAGGTAAAGGAATAATCGGTGGAAGCCACTTCGGGGTTACCGCCGAAAGTAATAAAAGGATCCGAGCCTTCCATGGTTTCCTCCACGTGGAGGGCAGAGCTGGGGCTGGCGTAAGCGGAAGCTACGGTATTGGCTTCATCTAAGGAAGCGGGTTCCTGCACGTCTTTTTTGGAGCAGGCGAACAGTGAGGTGGCAACGAGTACGGTGGAGAGCATACCCTTTCCGGAGGAAAGGAATTTTCCTTGCTTTTTCATTTGGGTGTTTGACTTTTAGGTTAACAGAAAATGTGTGTTTTCAGGACACAGATGGAACAGGGGGCCGTCTTTGGTGTTTTTGGTGTTTTTCGGGCCCTTGAAAAATGCGAAAATGGTTGATCGTGAAACTTATGAAGGATATAACCGGTATGATCGTTCAGGGAAGATTGCAGGATCGGGAACGTTTATAGGGAAAAGCCGGAATTAAGGATGCGGCCTTTTCGATAAGGAGCTGCTGGTAGCTTTCTGTAGGGTGTTGATCGTTAGCATCTGGGTAAAAACAGATTTTAAAAGTGATGTAATAATTAGTTTTGGCGCTAATTAGTTCTTCTTTAAATTCTATTTTCCAGCCTGTTGTTTCTCTTTTCTTTCGTTTCGTTCGTGGACACAAAACTATTACTGCTGAGCTAAGCTCATCCAATTCATTCGGTGAACGGGGACTTCCGGGGGTTAAAAACCCCGAATGGGCAGGTGAATGGGTATTGGGAGGGGTAAAGCCGGGAAAACAGGGGGTGAAGCCCTCTTTCGATCCGGTCAAAAGCAAAAGACCCTGCCGGCCGGCAGGGTCTTTTGCTGGAATGAGTTCAGGAAGGCGTTATCAGGGATAGTCGGCGAATCGGTCGCTTTGCTCCAGCATTTCCTCGATGCGGTTCAGCCACTCTTTCTGCACCCGTTTGTTGCGGCTATGGCTGGTTTCCTCGTCGTAGGATTCCTGGAAGGCTTCTTTTTCCTTTACTACCTGGTTGTAAATTTTCGTGATGTCCTTGCGGAAGGTTCTTTTATTGTACTTATAAGCCTGCAACTGCTGGTGCAGCTTGCGGGCGAAGATCTCGGTAATGTCGAAGTGCCCCTGTTCGTGGGCGAGGATGTAGGGCGTTTTCAGGATGCCCCAGGAGCGGGTTTTGGAAAAGTGGCAGGAAACCTCGTACGACAGCCGGCCGTTGACCACCCGGTACGAAATGCCCAGCGAGGTGCTGGTCAGCGCCACGGCGTCCATATTACGTTGGGGCTCGCAGCGAAAGTCGTCCCAGGTTAGTTTTCGTGACATCAGCCAGGGCAGGTAATCACTGCCTTCATCATTGGGGGAAGCTGTCTTCAGGGTGACGGTCTTCGCCGGAGGGTCGGGCGTAACAAAGGTGGTATGCGCTACCAGGAATATGAAGGAAAGCAGTTTGGACAACATCATGATCAGGGATATTAGGATTGAACCAGTTATTGACCAGAGGCCGGGTATCTGAGCAATAAAAATAAAAAACTCCGGTGGCTGCCAGAGTTTTAGGGATATTAAAGAAGTGTTATAGTTTGGGACCTGCTTCGCGGATTTCAGCGGTTACGCCTGCGGTATATTTTTCAAAGTTCTGTGCAAACAGTCCTGCCAGGAATTTCCGCTTTTCGTCATACGCGTTTTTGTCATCCCAGGTGTTGCGGGGGTTGAGCAAATGGGCCGGCACGCCGGGGCAGGAAAGGGGGAACTGCAGTCCGAAGACGGGGTCGGTTTCCGATTGGGTCATGTCCAGCGATCCTTCCAGGGCAGCGGTGATCAGGGCACGGGTATGGGCAAGGCTCATGCGCTTGCCCTTGCCGTATTCGCCGCCGGTCCAGCCGGTATTGATCAGCCATACCGACACGGGTTGTTCACGCAGCTTTTCGCCCAGCATTTCGGCGTAGCGGCCGGGGTGCAGCGGCAGGAAGGGCGCCCCGAAGCAGGCGCTGAAGGTGGGCTTGGGCTCGGTGATGCCGGTTTCGGTGCCGGCCACCTTGGCGGTATACCCCGAAATGAACTGGTACATGGCCTGCTGCGGCGTTAACCGCGACAGGGGCGGCAGCACCCCGTAGGCGTCGCAGGTCAGGAAAAAGATGTTGTCCGGCAGGCGGCCCGTAGAAGGCAGGGCGGCATTGGGGATAAAGTCCAGCGGGTAGGACACCCGGGTATTTTCGGTGATGGAGGCGTCGGCGAAGTTGATTTCGGCTGTTCCCGGCTGTAAGGTGGCGTTCTCCACCAGGGCCCCGGGCCGGATGGCGCCGAAGATCTCCGGTTCGTTTTCGGCGGAAAGGTTGATGATCTTGGCATAACAGCCGCCTTCGAAGTTGAAAACGTTGTCGGCGGTCCAGCCGTGTTCGTCATCGCCGATGAGGAAGCGGTTGGGGTCGGCGCTCAGCGTGGTTTTGCCGGTGCCGCTCAACCCGAAGAAGATGGCCGTATCGCCTTCGGGGCCTTTGTTGGCGCTGCAGTGCATGGGCAGCACGCCCTTTTCACGCGGCAGCAGGTAGTTGAGGATGGAGAAGATGCTCTTTTTGGCTTCGCCCGGGTAGCCGGTGCCGGCGATCAGGATGGTTTTATGCAGGAAGGACACCACCACGGCGTTGGGGTGGCGGATGCCGCATTCTTCAGGCGGCAGCTGCAGGTCGGGGGCGGAATAAATGTGCCAGTCGGGGGTGAAGGTGTCGAGCTCCCGTTCGGAGGGCCGCAGGAACATGTTGTAGCAGAAAAGGCTGATCCAGGGTTTGTCGCTCACCACGCGCAGGCGGAGGCGGTAGCGCTCGTCGGCGCAGGCGGCCGCATCGCGGATCCAGAGTTCGGGCCGGCCGCCGAGGTACTCCAGCACTTTATTATAGATA
Source organism: Huijunlia imazamoxiresistens (assembly GCF_037132455.1). NCBI lineage: Bacteria > Pseudomonadati > Bacteroidota > Chitinophagia > Chitinophagales > Chitinophagaceae > Huijunlia > Huijunlia imazamoxiresistens. The sequence continues at coordinate 434,168 of NZ_JBBBEI010000002.1, forward strand.
ACGTGGTAATATTTTTCATCCAGGGGGATGTTGAACTCGTTCCAGTCTACCGTGTGTTCGGTGAAGCGGTCGTAAATGAGGTAGCGGTCCCGGGGGGCACGGCCGGTAAAGGCGCCGGTACGGATCACCAGCGCGCCGCTGCTGCTGAGGGTGCCTTCGTTCAGCCGGAGGCTGTCCTGAACCAATGCATCCGGGCTGGACTGGTAGTGCAGGCTATCGGTATGCCGCAGGGAAAATGGGAACAGCTTCCCGGTGGGGATGGAAGAAAGCGGAGCTGACATAGGCGGGTGTTTTAGATAGATAAATATAAGATTTTCAATGGCGATTTCATAAAAAATAAGCAACAGGCAATCCGCAATGGGCAATAAGCCTGGGATAGGAATTTGCCTGTTGCTTATTGCCTGTTGCCCGTTAAATGTTTATTTGAAAGTACAGGCTTCAAAGCTTTATTTTGCCGTACTTCAAAAAGGAGCGCATGAAAAATCTTCCCCTGGACCCTCAGTTGTTTGTTGAGAACCGGAAGCGTTTTACCGAAAAGATGAAGCCCGGCTCCATCGCCATTTTTGTCAGCAACGACGAAGTTCCCAGCAATGGCGACGCCACCTATCCCTTCCGGCAGAACAGCGACCTGTATTGGCTGTGCGGCATCGCCCAGGAAGATACCATGGTGGTGCTGTTCCCCGACAACCCCGACCCGAAGTTCCGCGAGGTGCTGGTGCTGGTGCGCCCCCACGAAGCCAAGGAGAAGTGGGACGGCAAACGGTTGCGCAAGCACGAAGCTACCGCCATCAGCGGCATGACCACCATCGTTTGGCTCGACACCCTCGAGGGGTTGCTGCAGCCCTGGATCCACCTGGCCGATACCATCTACCTCGATACCAACGAAAACGACCGCAAGGCCAGCCTCGTGCAAACGAGGGATTACCGGTTTGTACAGGAGATGAAAAGCCGTTACCCCCTGCACCAGTACGAGCGGGCGGCCAAGCTGCTGAAAGAGCTCCGGAGCATCAAAACCCCTTTTGAAGTGGAGGTGGTGAAGCAGGCCGTTGCTATCACCCGCAATGCTTTTCTGCGGGTGATGCAGTTCATGCGGCCGGGCGTGATGGAGTACGAGGTGGAAGCCGAGATCCTCCATTCCTTTCTCAGCCAGCGCGCCGAGGGACCGGCCTACGGCAGCATCATCGCCTCCGGCGACAGCGCCCGTACCCTTCACTACGTCACCAACAACCTGGAGTGCCGCGACGGCGACCTGGTGCTGATGGATTTCGGGGCCTTGTATGGCGGATATGCCGCCGACCTTACCCGCACCATCCCGGTCAACGGCCGGTTCAGCCCGCGCCAGAAGGAAGTGTACAATGCCTGCCTGCACCTGCACCACTACGCCAAAAGCATTTTAAAACCCGGCATTTCCGTGCTGGATTATACCGATAAGGTGGGCGCGGAAGCCACGAAGCAGTTCCTCCAGATCGGCCTGCTGTCCGAGGGGGACGTGGCCAACGAGGATCCGAGCCACCGGGCTTATCGCAAGTACCTGTACCATGGCATCTCGCACCACCTGGGCCTGGACGTGCACGACCTGGGCTCCCGTACCGAACCCATCCGCCCGGGCATGCTGTTTACCGTGGAGCCCGGCATTTATATAGAAGAAGAGCAAATGGGCATCCGCATCGAAAATAACCTCTGGATCACCGAAGGGGGCAACGTCGACCTGTTCGACGGCATTCCCATAACCGTGGAGGAGATCGAGGCCCATATGAAAAAATAAGGGCATCTTCGATGCTGATATACGGGTAATCCTTTCCGGGGCCTTTATTTTAATGTAGTTTAAAAAATTTTCATTTCTCTGATGTCGACCAACAAGTATCCTCCCCGATCGGGCGGTTTCGTAGCGCAGATCCCCAACCTGTTCACCCTGCTGAACCTGGTCTTTGGCTGCATCGCCATCGTCTTTATTTTGCAAACCGGCGAAACCATCGTGGTGCTGGAAGATACCGGGGCCACCCAGGTGCAGCTCCCGGAAAAGATCTGGTGGGGGGCGCTGTTTATTTTTGCGGCGGCCCTGGTGGATTTCCTCGACGGCTTCCTGGCGCGGCTGCTGCGGGCTTCTTCCGAGATGGGCAAGCAGCTCGACTCGCTCAGCGACGTGGTTTCCTTTGGCGTGGCGCCGGGCATGATCCTGTACCAGCTGCTGCGCATGGGCTATGCCCGGGAAACCGGCGGCCTCGACGTGCCCCTGCTGGCCCTGCTGCCGGCCTTTATTTTCAGCGGCGCCGTGGCCTGGCGGCTGGCCAAGTTCAACATCGCCACCAACCAGTCCTTCAGCTTCAAAGGCGTGCCTTCGCCGGCGGCCGGCCTGGTCGTGGCCTCCTTCCCCCTGATCATCCTGTACGAGTATTTCCAGCTGCAGGAGTTTTTCATCACCCCCGGGCTGCTCTATGCCGTCATTGCGGTGCTGAGCTACCTGATGGTGAGCAACCATAACTTCATGGCCATCAAGTTCACCGACTTTTCGGTCCGCAACAACCGGGTAAAATACATCCTGCTGGCCGTGGCCCTGGTGGCCGCCGCCACCTTAAAATGGCTGGCCGTGCCCGTGGTGTTTGTGCTCTACCTGGTGCTGTCGCAGTTTGGCCGGCAGCCCGAACCCCCGGCCCGCAACAAAGAAACCGTCGATAGAACCGTTTAATAACCGTATCATTTCTTAGGTTTGCGCCAAATTTTGGAAAAATGAAGTTTACAGTTCAGGTTAAGGTAATGCCTTTGAAAGAATTATTGGACCCCCAGGGTAAAGCCGTAATGGGCGGGTTGAGTAATTTGGGATTGAAAGCCATTGAAGACGTGCGGGTAGGTAAGAACATCACCCTGCAGGTTGAAGCCGCTTCTGCCGAGGAGGCAAAAGCCGTGGCCGAAGAAGCCAGCAAAAAGCTGTTGGCCAACCCGGTAATGGAGTACTTTGAAATAGAACTGAACCAACAATAAGAGGAATTGGGATATTGGGAATTAGGAATTAGGTCTTCAATTAGAGACAGCCCTATTATCCCCGAACATGAATTCCGGGCAGATGCCCGGGTTCCCAATTCCTAATATCCCAATACCCAATTCCATAGCTCATGCTCTACCTCGTTCCCACGCCCATCGGCAATTTGAAGGACATCACCCTGAGGGCCCTGGAGGTATTGGGGGAAGTGGAGGTGATCCTGGCCGAGGACACCCGCAACACCTCGCGCCTGCTGAATCATTATAATATTGTCAAACCCCTCTCGCCCTACCACCAGCACAACGAGCACAAGGTGCTGCAGCACCTGATCGACCAGATGCTGGCGGGGAAAAAAATGGCGGTGGTGACCGATGCGGGCACGCCGGGTATATCGGATCCCGCCTTTTTGCTGGTACGCGAATGCATCCGCAACGACATCCGCGTGGAATGCCTGCCCGGCGCCACGGCGTTTGTGCCCGCACTGGTGAACAGCGGGCTGCCCATCAACCGCTTCGTATTCGAAGGCTTCCTGCCGCCCAAGAAGGGCCGCCATACCCTGCTGACACAGCTGGCCCAGGAAGAACGCAGCATCGTGCTGTACGAATCGCCCCTGCGGCTGGTAAAAACCCTCGAAGAACTGGCGCAATATTTTGGCGAAGACCGCCCCTGCAGCGTCAGCCGCGAACTGAGCAAGATGTTCGAGGAAAACAAACGCGGCTCCCTGAAGGAAGTGGCCGAATACTTTAAATCCAAAACGGTCAAAGGCGAGATTGTGATCGTGGTAGGAGGGAAGGAGTAGTTTACGAGTTCCTGAGTTCCAGCTCTCCCGATTCCTAATACCCCAATTAGCCAATTCCTCCTGGCCCTAGGCATATTGTTAATTTTCCTCCCTGCTGCACTAGCAGCCGGTCCGGCTTTAAACTTTCGGCTTACTTTGAGTTTTAATTGAAAAATTTAAGGATATGGTACGGCTCGTAGTTTTTATTGCATTTCTGTTTTTCGGCGCTACATCATTTGCCCAGTTGCGCACCATCCCGGTGCAGGTAGAGGACGCTTTTAAGCAAAAGTATCCCGCAGCAGAGAACGTGGCGTTCAAAGACAACCTGGTGAATGTCCATATAAGCTTTGAGTTGAGTGGCGAGAAATTGACCGCCACCTACAACAACAAAGGCATGTGGAAGGAAACCGAAAAGGAATGGACGTTCGAACAGCTGCCCGCTGACGTGAAGGTGGGCTTTGAAAAAAGTAAATATGCCGAGTGGAAAGTAACGGAAACCAAGGTGCTTTACCGCCCCGACGGCAAAGAGCGGTTCCGCGTGAAGGTGGAAAAGAGCGACCTGCAAAAACGCAACCTGATGTTCAGCGCCGAAGGCCGCCTGATCCAGGAAGGCGCCACCCTCTAAATTAGTTGAACCCGCATTGGGATAGATTTTTGCGATTATGGGGAAAGTGGCGACGCTTTCCCCATAATCACTTAATATCGTTCCGAAACGTTTATCTTCTTCTTTTAAATCCTTGTGCATACACGTATGAAATACCCACTTTCGCTTTTTTCCCTCTTTTTTTCTCTTAGCCTCTGGGCACAGGGCGGCTACTGGCAGCAAAAGGTAAAATATACCATGACCATCGACATGGACGTGGCGGCCAACCGCTATGCGGGCCGGCAGAAGCTGGAATACTGGAACCAGTCGCCCGATACCCTCGACCGGGTCTTTTACCACCTTTATTGGAATGCCTTTCAGCCCAACAGCATGATGGACGAACGCAGCCGCCGCCAGGGCACCGTGGTCTTCCGCAAGGACCTGCAAGGCAATCCCATCGGCGACTGGGACCCCCGGGTGGAAGACCGCATCCGGCAACTCAAGCCGGAGGAAAGGGGCTATGAAACGATTGCTTCGCTGAAAATGGACGGCCGCCCCCAGAAATGGACGCTGCACGAAACTATTTTGGAAGTGAAGCTCGATAAGCCCATGGCGCCCGGGGCAAAAGCAACCTTCGATATGGAATGGCAGGCACAGGTGCCGCTGCAGGTGCGCCGCAGCGGAAGGGACAACCCGTATACCGATGTGCGCTACACCATGACGCAATGGTATCCCAAACTCTGCGAATACGACAAGGACGGCTGGCATCCCACCCCTTACGTAGGCCGCGAATTCTATGGCGTCTGGGGCGATTTCGACGTGACCATCAACATCGATCCCACCTATGTGGTGGGGGGGACCGGCAACCTCCAGAATGCGGCTGCCGTGGGCTTCGGCTACGAGGAAAAAGGCGTGAAGGTGGCCGCCCCGGCGGGGAAGAAGCGCAGCTGGCATTTCGTGGCGCCCAATGTGCACGATTTCGCCTGGGCCGCCGACCCGCAGTATAAGCACATCACCCGAACCATTCCCGGCGGGCCGGTCATCCATGTGCTCTATAAGGCAAAACCTTCCTCTTATGCTTTTGAATCGCTGAGCGCCGAAACCCGCTCCACCTACAGCAACGATTTTGCCGCCTACGTGAAAAGCTGGGACGAGCAATGGGAACGGGTGGCCGATGCCGCGGTAACCGTACTGCCCTTTATCGAAAAGACCTTTGGCAAATACCCCTACAAGCAATATTCGTTTATCCATGGCGGTGATGGCGGCATGGAGTATCCCAATTGCACCATGATCGCCAGCCCCAGCCTCGGTACGGCTTTCCATGAATGGATGCACAGTTGGTACCAGGGCATGCTGGCCACCAATGAGTCGCTCTACGCCTGGATGGACGAAGGGTTTACCGAATGGGCCACCGACCGGGTGGAAGCCTATTACCAGCAGCAGTTGCGGAAAGCATCCGGGACGGCCTCCGTTGCCCGGCACAAGGCCGATTCCGTGGAGGCGCAGCCCTCCGTGATGCATGCCGGCATCTACGGCAGCTATTTCCGGCTGGCCGCCAGCGGCAGGGAAGAGCCCCTGACCACCCATGCCGATCATTTCAATACCAATTATGCGTACACCAATGCGGCCTATTCCAAGGGCGGCGTGTTCCTGGAACAGCTGGGATATATTACGGGCGCTGCTACGCTGGACCGCATGCTGCTGGAATACTACCGCCGGTGGCGCTTCAAACACCCCGACGTGGCCGACTTTTTCCGCATTGCCGAAAAGGAAAGCGGTATGAAGCTGGACTGGTACCGCGAATACTGGGTCAACACCACCAAGACCATCGACTATGCCATCGACAGCCTCTGGGAGGCCGGCGGCCTTACCCGCGTGCGCCTGCGCGACAAGGGCCTGATGCCCATGCCCATCGAAGTGCGGGTGACCTTTAAGGACGGCTCCTCGGAATGGCATTATATTCCCCTGGACCTGATGTTCGGCCGCAAGCCGGCGGAGCAGGGGCAGCAGCCGCGTACCGAATACGAGGCCTGGCGCTGGACGAACGCCGTTTATGAAATTCAGACCAAAAAGCGGCTGGCCGATATCAGCGCCGTGGAGATCGATCCTTCGCAACGCATGGCCGATGTGGACAAGAAAAACAATAAGCTGGAATTGAAGTGGTAGGCCCCTGCAAGGCCTGTGGCTGAATGGATAAAAAGCACGCCCTCATTTTGGTGAAGGCGTGCTTTTTTAATATAAAGGCTTTATTTACCTGCCGTATATAGCAGGTATTTCTCTTTAAAATATTCCTCTGCAAACAGGGTGCTGATCTCCACCACTTTGGGGCGGGCGGCGCTTTCGGAGATCTCCTGCGCCAGGTCGCCGCCTTTCAGGCAGATGAGGCCGGGCTTCAGGGGGTCCTTTTCGATGGTGCTGGTGGCTTCCGTGCGGCCCGTTTTCAGCAGGGGGCGGCTCCATTTCAGCAGGTCTTTGAGCGGGGCGACGGCCCGGGAAACGGCAAAGTCGAATTTGCGGTCCCTGATCTCCTCGGCGCGGGTATGCTGGGTGGTGACGTTGGTCAGCCCGATCTCCTGGGCCACGGCATCAATGATCTTCAGCTTTTTGGCAATGCTGTCCACCAGGTGGAACTTCACCTCGGGGAAAAAGATGGCCAGCGGTACGCCGGGAAAGCCGCCGCCGGTACCGATGTCGACGATCTCGGCGCCGGCAGGGAAGTCGAAGACGGCAGCGATGCTCAGGGAGTGCAGCACGTGCTTTTCGTACAGGCTGTCGATGTCCTTGCGCGAGATCACGTTGATCTTGGCGTTCCAGTCCTTGTACAGCGCCTCCAGCGCCGCAAACTGCTTTAGCTGGGTTTCCGTGAATTCGGAAAAATAGTTGAGAAGGATGTCCATAAGTTTATTCTAATTCCAGGTCTTTTTCGGTTTTTTCCACAGGGCAGGAGCAAAGATGATATAATAAAAGAACATCCAGATGTCGAGCACGATGAACCAGGGAAACAGGTCGTCCTCCTTCAGTTTGTGCATGGCCTTTTTCCAGATAAAGCCTACCACCGCCAGGCGCAGCGCCAGCGGAAGCAGGGGCCACTGCCCGTCGAACAGCAGCAGGGAGAAAATGAAAAACGGGTAGAACAGGAAGAACGAAGCCGTGTACAGCCCCAGGAGCACCTGGTGCTGCGGCTTGTAGTATTTGCCGGTGGAATAGTGCCGGTTTTTCTGCCGCATCCAGTCCTTCCAGGTTTGCTTGGGCTGCGAAACGGTGAAGGAGGCCGGATCGATCACCACGGCGGTGTTTTCGCCGGTGGCTACCTGGTTGATAAAAAGGTCGTCGTCGCCGCCGGGAATATAGTTGATGGACGAAAACCCTTTGTTGCGCATGAACACCTTCTTGCGGTAGGCCAGGTTGCGGCCCACGCCCATATAGGGCCGGCCGGCCAGGGCATAGCCGAAATACTGCAGGGCGGTATGAAAGGTTTCGAAGCGAATGAGTTTATTCAGCAGTCCGGGCAGCTTGTAGTAAGCGCCGTAGCCCAGCGCCACCTCGATGCCGGGGGCAAAGGCGTCCTGCATCTTGAAGATCCATTGTTCGCTGGCCGGGACGCAGTCGGCATCGGTGAGCAGCAGCACTTCGTAGCGGGCTTCCCTTATGCCCATGGACAGGGGATATTTTTTGCCGGCAATGAGCTTGGCTTCCTGCTGCAATTCCAGGATCCGCAGCTTTTTGAAGGTCCGGTACAGGCCTTCGAGCACGTATTTGGAATCGTCCACCGAATTGTCGTTGACTACGATCACTTCGTGCGTGGAGGGATATTCCTGCACCAGTACGCCGGGGAGGTTGCGGGCCAGGTTCTCGTCTTCGTCCTTGGCGCAGATGATCACGGAAACGGGATGCTGCTGCGTTTGCTGCCGGGACGCTGCCGGCTGGAAAAAGGCCAGCCGCCGAAAGAACCACAAATAATAAAAAACCTGTATAAGGGTGATGGCGCAGAATAAGCAGAAAGTGATGGCGCCCCAATGTAGAACCATGATCACGAAGATATAGGAATTGGTTAATTGGTTAATTGGTTAATTGGGAATTGGGAAGCGACCCTCCGACTGTCAAGACCTAATTAACCAATTAACCAATTCCAAATTCCTAACTTGCGCCTCTTATGCCTGCTTTAGAATTTGAACTCCTGAAGACCGATGACCAGAGTGCGGCCCGTGCCGGAACCATCACCACCGACCACGGGGTAATCCAGACCCCCATCTTCATGCCGGTGGGCACCATCGGCAGCGTAAAGGCCGTGACGCAGCCCCAGCTGGTGCAGGACGTGCAGGCCCAGATCATCCTGGGCAATACCTACCACCTGTTCCTGCGGCCCGGAATGCCGGTGATCGAGGCGGCCGGCGGCCTGCACCGGTTCATGAACTGGAACCGGCCCATCCTTACCGACAGCGGCGGTTTCCAGGTGTTTTCCCTGGCGGCCAACCGCAAGATCAACGAGGAAGGCGTGATGTTTCAAAGTCATATCGACGGCAGCAAGCACCTGTTCACCCCCGAAAAGGTCATGGACATCCAGCGCACCATCGGGGCCGATATCATCATGGCCTTCGACGAGTGCCCGCCTGCCGACAGTCCCTATAAATACGCGCTGGACTCCATGAAGCTGACCCACCGCTGGCTCGACCGCTGCTTCGACCGCTTCGGCTCCACGCCCGATAAATACGGCTATACGCAAAACTTATTTCCCATTGTGCAGGGGGGCGTGCACCACGACCTGCGGCGCGCGTCGAGCCAGTATGCCGCTTCCAAAGGCGCTACCGGCAATGCCATCGGCGGCCTCAGCGTGGGCGAGCCCGAGCCGGTGATGTACGAGATCTGCCAGCTGTGCTGCGAAAACCTGCCCGCAAACAAACCCCGCTACCTGATGGGGGTGGGGACGCCCTGGAACATCCTGGAGTGCATTTCCCTGGGTGTGGACATGTTCGACTGCGTGATGCCTACCCGCAACGGCCGCAACGCCATGCTGTTTACGACCAAAGGGATCATCAATATCGACAATAAGAAGTGGGAGACCGATTTTTCGCCGATCGACGAGGGGCTGGACAGCGAGATCGGCCACTATTACAGTAAAGCCTATGTGCGGCACCTGTTCAAATCGAAGGAGATCCTGGGGCTGACCATTGCCAGCGTCCAGAACCTGGCCTTTTACCTGTGGCTGGTGAAGGAAGCCCGGCGCCATATCCTGGAAGGCGACTTTGCCGCCTGGAAAAAGGAGCTCATCCCGGTACTGAAAACAAGGCTGTAAGCGGCCGGGATAAAAAAAAGCGGCCGGAGCCGGAGGCCCGGAAGACGGTAGATCCCTTCAAACACCTTTTTCACCTGTTCCTGGTACCGTCATTCCTGGCATCCGGTTCCGCGCCGGCATATAGTAAAATGAGTAAGGTCGAAAGCTTAGGCGGCACTGTTGATCAGCACATACAATACGGCTGCGCCAAACAGTAAAAACAACAGGACGATCAACACCGCGGAAATGGTGAGAAATACTTCCTGGCTTTTTTCTTTGTCCAGGCCCAGAATTTTTAAAACTTGTTCCATATTACCTGTTTTGTGAATACATTAACCAGTGTGAATTGCATGCCAAATACCTACGGGCGGGTCTTCAGGTGAATAGCAGGGCCTTATCCTTTTTTCGCTTCCGGGCTTGGGGAATACTGGCAACATTCGGTGGCCCCAGATTCCGTTTGCCCCAATACTGCAAACAAAAGCCCGGCGCTTCCGCCGGGCTTTTGCCGTTATTTCCTAGGCCTTGACCGCCAGGGGTTTGAGGGAGGTCAGGGAGTCGATCTTCACCGGTTTGCCCGAGTCGATGCTGTTGCGGGCGGCGATGCCCACCAGCACGGCCATGGAGCCGTCACGGCTGCCGGCGGCCTGGCGCCAGGGGTCCTTGCCGTCGGGGTTGAAGATGTGCTTGCGCAGGCGCACGTCGCCGCCGCCATGGCCTTCCTCGGTGTTGGGGATGCGGATGATCTCGCGCTTGCCGAAGTTGGTGGTCAGCTGCAGCTCGTCAAAACCTTCCTCTTCCCAGGGCTGCCGCTCCTTGATCCAGGCTTCCAGCCGGCCCTTGGTGCCGTTGAAGGCAATGCGGTAGCCTTCGTAAGGCGAATAGGTGGTGAGCGAATAGCTTACCTGCACCTTGTTGGCATAGCGGATCTGCACGGCCATCTTGTCAAAGATGTCGATGTCTTCCTTCCAAACGCAGCCGTCGCGGTGGTAGCCGTCGTATTTTTCGTTGTCGGCGTAGATCTTCATCAGGCGTTGGTCCTTGGTCATGTCGAAGTAGAAGGCGCATTTGTCCTTGTGCGGGCAGGGGCGGCAGTGGGTGTAGCGGAAAGGATTGTTTTTCCCGTAATGTTCCAGCGCTCCATTGGCAAATACTTCCTCGGGCTCGGATTCGAGCCACCAGTTCAGCAGGTCGAAGTGGTGGCTGGACTTGTGCACCAGCAGCGAGCCGCTGTTTTTGCGCAGGCGGTGCCAGCGGCGGAAATAATCGGAGCCGTGATACACGTCGAGGTACCAGTTGAAGTCCACGGAAGTAACCTTTCCGATGGCGTCGTTGCGCAGCAGTTCGTATATTTTTTGACGGTGGGGCGAGTAGCGGTAGTTAAAGGTTACCCGGACCTTTTTGCCGGTCCGCTTTTCGGCGTCCAGGATGGCCTGCACCTTCTTTTCGTCGATGGTCATGGGCTTTTCGGTAATGATGTCGGCCCCGTACTCCATGCCCTTGATGATCTGCTCGTGGTGGGTGCCGTCCACGGTGGTTACGATCAGCATATCGGGTTTGGTTTCCTTCATCATCTTATCGAAGTCGGTATAGGTAGGGCAGGAGACCTGCAGCATTTTTTTACCGGTTTCCACCCGCCCGGGGTTAATATCGCACAGGCCCACGAATTCCATGCGGTCATTGTGTTCTTTCAAGACGTCCACGCCCCACATGCCCAGGCCGCGGTGGCCGGTGCCGACCATGGCTACACGTTTTTTGGGGGCGTTCAGGGCAGAGGCAAACAATTGGGAAGAGAGTAGGGTGCCGGCGAGTACGGTGCCGGTTTGCTGGATAAAGTTTCGGCGATGCATATCGTTTTAATTGTGGATCACAATATAACGAGTTTACGAGTTTACAAGTTTACGGGTTTACGAGTTCCTTGCCTTCTAAGGGATTGTTACTAGATAGGGGATGAAGGCTGCTGATTCCAAAGGCTTTCCCCCGGGGCCAGGGCAACGCGCAAACCTGTAAACTTGTAAACCCGTAAACATTAAAGAATGGCTGTCACCCAGCGATCCTTCCCGCAATTGGGACAGGAGGGCGGTGGGGGGGAGGGCCGGGAGTGGCCGCAATGGTAGCAGACCTTTTTGTGGCTGTGGGTTTGCTCGTTGAAAAAGTCGGTGTCGTCTTCGGGGATCACGCTCAGGCCGGGCGGCGGATCCTCCTGTCGCAGGAAGGTGAAGGAGCCGTTGGCTTCGAAATACAGGCGTTTGACCTCGCCCAGGTGGCGGATGCCCTGCCCCCGCAGTTCGGAAAACAGCCGCTGCCGGGAGAGCCTCGTTTTTTTCATCCGGGGCAGCAGCAGCACGCCTTCCCTGACCAGGATGGTCAGTTCGTCCTGTACCAGGGTTTCGAATCGTTCGCTGTGGAAGGCCCGGTTGGCCACCAGCCGGCCGACCCCTACCACCACCAGCGCAATGACAAAGGCGGGCAGCAGGCCCCGGTCGGGCGTGAGCAGCGGCACCCCCACGGCAGCCGCCAGGGAAAAGAGGGCCACCATTTCGGTGCGACTGAGCTGGGCGGCCATGCGGCGCCCCAGCAGGCGCATGCTGACGATCAGCAGGATAAATATAATCACCCCCCGCAGTACGGATTCCAGCAGGAAGGCCGGGGGAACGTCGCCCATAAGCCACCGCGACCAGTCGGTAAATTTAATTTCATGTTCTTTCATAGTTCCATAGAGTTTATTGGATAGCCTTTATCCAGTGAGTATTTCCGCAGTTGGAACAGGTGCCGCCGGTGCCCTGCAGGTGCAGTTGCCCGCAATTTCCACACACCCGTATGGGATCGGGCGCTTCTTCCTGGTCGTGGAGGGCATGGGGATCCTCCATCGGAAAGAGGGGCAGCCCGGGTTTGGGCAACGGTTCAGAATAGACGCTGAAAATGCCGCAGGCTTCCAGGTACACCCGTTTCACTTTACCGAGATGGAAGATATTTTTGGTACGCAGTGCGGCAAACAGCTGGTTCCGGGAAACTTTTGCCTCATTAAGCTGGTTCATTTGCAGGACGCCGTCTTTTACCAGCAGGCTGTAGTCGCCGTTGGTCACCTTTTCAAATTTCCCGCTTTTGAACGCCAGCCAGGTAACGCCCCGCAGCAACAGCAGGGTCAGCAGCAGCACCAGCACACCGGGCACGATCCCGCGATCGGGCAGTTGCATCGGCGGCGATACGATAGCCCCCATGGTCAGGATGATGGCGAATTCAAAGATGGTCAGCTGCCCGTTCATGCGCTTGCCCAGCAGGCGGGTGACGGCCAGGGCCAGCAGGTATACGATCAGGGCGCGGATAAATACCTCCAGGAGAAATTCCGGCGGTGCCTCCCCTAAAAGGATCCGTTTAAAATCCCAAAGCTGGATGTCTTTTGGCATGAGTGGATTTTGGGAGAGGCGAGAACAAATAGTATTCCTCCGGCAGCGGCAACGCCCGTTTTTTTTCAAGAGCTTCCCGAAGGACCGTTTTGTTCTGCCTGCCGGTTCTGTTTCTGGATAACTTTTCCCGCTTGCTCTTTACTTTTATGGGCATGACCGCCGAAACCTATATCCGCCACCTGCACCTGCAGCCCCATCCCGAAGGAGGATTTTATAAAGAGACCTACCGTTCGCAGGGGCGAATCGCCGCCGCCTGCCTGCCCGGGGGCTTTACAGGCGACCGCAGTTTTTCCACTTCTATTTATTACCTGCTGCAGCAGGGCGATTTTTCCACCTTTCACCGTATTCGGAGTGATGAGGGCTGGCATTTTTATGCCGGCGGCACCCTGCTGGTGCACGTGCTGGAGCCGGGAGGAAACTATACCTGCCACCGGTTGGGGCGCCGTATTGCGGAGGGAGAGCAGTTTCAATTGGTAGTGCCGGCGGGCGCCTGGTTTGCCGCCGAACCCGCCCCGGAAACGGATTTTGCCCTGGTGGGGTGCACGGTGGCTCCCGGTTTCGACTTTGCCGATTTCGAGCTGGCCCGCCGGGAGCCGTTGCAACAGGAATTCCCCGGCCAGCACGACCTGGTCGGGCGGCTTTGCCGGCAATAGGCAATGGGCAATGGGCAAAAAGAGCAAGCCCTCAGCAGAGTAATGAAGCTGTTCCCGGCGCAGGGAATGCTGCTCATTGCTTTCTGAGGGCTTGCCTATTGCTTATTGCTTATTGCCCATTGTCTTCCCTTCCGCGGCCGGTTTTTTGTTGCAGCTCTTCGATCTTTTTAGAAGCTTCTGCTTTGGAAAGCTGGTCGTCCGGCTGTTCGCCGGCTTCCTGGGCCAGGGTATGCAGGTAGGATTGCTGCGGACCGGTCATGGGCTCGTCGCCGGTGGTCCACTCGTCGGGGTCCTTGACGGGGTTGCTGCGGGCAGCGGTTTGCTGTTGGGAATCCTGTGCTTTACGGCTGTTGTTTCCCTTCCGGGAAGCGCTACGGTTATTATCCGGATTATTTCTTGTTTTCATGATGCTAATTTTTTTATCATAAAAACACAGATAATGCCAAAAATATTAGTAAGCCGCTTTGAGCAAAGCGTCGGTATTCCCGGAGAAAAGGTGCTTACCGGTGTTCGGTGGCTGGCTGCGTTATTTCCTTGCCGGAACCGGAAAGCTGTTTGGTTACGGTTACAGCGGCTTTCTCCGGCTTTACCGCTGACGCTGTAGACCAGCCGTATTTCCGTTTCCACACTTTGTACCAGTTTTTGTTGGCAGGGTACCTGCGGTGCGCCGTCATATTGTTAAAGACCAGGGCTACCAGTAACAAAATGAGCACCCCCGTGAATACGGGGTTCAGCACATACCAATAGCCCAGTTCCTGGATCTTCGGAGAGCCGATGGTGGCGATCAGGGCGGTGGCCCCTCCGGGCGGGTGCAGGGTTTTGGTGATCTGCATCAGCACAATGGCCAGCGAAACCGACAGGGCGGCCGATAGCCAGAGCTCGGGAATGAAGCGGTGCACTGTCACCCCGATCAGGGCACAGAGCAGGTGGCCACCCACCAGGTTGCGGGGCTGGGCCAGCGGGCTGTTGATGATGCCGTAAATTAAAACCGAGGAGGCCCCAAACGAGCCGATCAGGAATAGGTTGTCGACCGGAGAAAGGTGACTGCTGTTCAGGAGGCCGATCAGGCCAATGCCAATAAAAGACCCGATGAACGTCCACAGGTGTTCGCGGGTATCAACCAGGGTTTCTTTATACAATACAATGCGGGCGGCCCGCAACCGGCGTTTGATTTTCCTTCTCATCGTTAATCTCCGTACGCTTTACTTTGGGGCCGCGAAGTTATATCAAAATAAATTTTTGTGTAGAAGGAAATGGTGGATTTGACATTTGCCTTTGATTTTCTGCCACAAAGAAGTTGTTTTTTTCGCGCGGGATCTTTTCGGGGCATCGAAATGGGGAACGCTTTTGGCGTTTGGCCGGAGCACAACCGGGCCGTGCGGGCCGCTTTTTCTCTTTCTCCTCTTTTTTCTCTTAGCCGTAACTTTGTGCTTTGTCGATACAGGCCTGAGGGCGGCCGGGGCCGTATCATTCCTTCATGCATAAAAACAGCCTTTATGGACATCCGTCAGACGCTAGTGGTACATGCCAGCTTCATCCCCTTATTGAAGCAATTAAAAGAATCCCATCAGAAAGCTTCCCTGCTGGTGGATGAAAACGGCCTCAGCCGCGAGGAAGGATATGTGGCCCACCTGCTGGAAGGGGAGGGGGCAGAGGATACCCTGGTGCACCTGGATAACGGCAAGGTGATCACCCTCAAATCCATCGTTGCCGTCAACGGCACCTTCCTGTCCGATTATTCGGAATGCTAAAACAGTTTTTGGGTTATGGAGCTCCAATTTCAACCGGCCACGGAGGCTGATGTGCCCGAGGTGGCGGCCATGATGGCCGATTTTTACGCTATTGACGGCTATGCATTCGATGCCCATCGGTCGGAAACCAACCTGCAGCTTTTTGTCCGGAACCCGGAATTGGGAAGGCTGTGGCTGCTGCTCTGGGGCGAGGAGGTGATCGGTTATGCGGCGCTGACCTTTTGTTTCAGCTTTGAGTTTGGCGGGAAAACCGCCTTCCTGGACGAATTGTACCTGGTGCCGGAATGCCGGGGAAAGGGATTGGGGAAACAGGCTGTGGCGTTTGTGTGCCGCCAGGCCCGGAAAGAGGGCGTTCAGGCGGTGCACCTGGAGGTGGAGCTGCACAATGGCCCCGGGCGCCGGCTGTACGGGAGGGTCGGTTTCCGGGAGCACAACCGGATACTGATGACGTGGCACAGCACGGAATGACTTTTGTTGACAGGTGTACTATGTCACATACAAAAACTGCAAAATTCGTGGGCGGGCCCCTGGACGGCAAGACCAGGGAGATCGATATCGGCCAGACCACCTACGAACTGGACGAGCCGCCACCCCCGGAGGATATTCACGAAGGTGAAGTCCCTATCGGCTTCTTCCCCCCGTTCCATAAATACATTTACGAGGAATCGCCCGAGGGAAGTGGCGTCTTCATTTATCAACATTAAAAAGCCTTCAACATACGTGACGGCCCCTGCAAAAGGGGCCGGCCACGTATGTTTTTTTATGCCCGGAGGGACACCTGTTCGCCGTGCTGGGTGATATCGAGGCCGATGATCTCGTCTTCCTTGGATACCCGGAGCGGGGAAATGATGTCGGCGATTTTCAGCAGTACAAAAGACATAATGAAGGAAAAAGCCACTACGATCAGCAGGCCCAGCACATGGGCGAAGAACAGCTTGGTCTCGCCGTAAAACAGGCCGTTGCCGGTAGTATTGGCCGGGTTGACCGCCTGGTGGGCAAAGATGCCGGTCAGCAGCATGCCGACCATGGCCCCCACGCCGTGGCAGGGAAATACATCCAGGGTATCGTCGATGGAAGATTTTGCGGTCCAGGCGACGAACATATTGCTGATGATGCTGGTAAAGGTGCCGATGAAAATGCTGTTGGGGATGGTGACGAAGCCGGCAGCCGGGGTGATGGCGACCAGGCCCACCACCGAGCCGATCGAAAAGCCCAGGGCCGTGGGCTTTTTGCCTTTGAAGGCGTCGAACAGCATCCACGCAATGCCTGCGGCGGCGGCGGAGGTGTTGGTGGTGGCCAGGGCGGTGGCGGCCACGTCGTTGGCGCCCACGGCCGACCCGGCGTTAAAGCCAAACCAGCCGAACCACAGCAGTCCCGTGCCGGTCAGCACGAAGGGGATGCTGGAGGGATTGGTGTGCAGCTCGCCGGTTTTGCGCTTGCGCAGGTAGAGGGCGGCGGCCAGGGCCGAGCAGCCTGCTGAAATATGTACCACCGTTCCGCCGGCAAAATCCAGGACACCCATTTTCATGAGGATGCCGTTGGGGTGCCAGGTCCAGTGGGCGATGGGGGCATAAATGAACATGCTGAACAGGCAGGCGAACAGGATATAAGAAGTGAACCGGATCCGCTCGGAAAAGGAGCCGGTGATCAGCGCCGGGGAGATCACGGCAAATTTCAGCTGGAAAAACGCAAAGAGCACCAGGGGGATGGTGCTGGCCAGGGGCCACGGCTTGCTTTCCAGGACGCCGTTAAACATGAAGTAGGTGCGGGGATCGCCGATGATGCCGCCGATGGAATCGCCGAAGGCCAGGCTGAAGCCCACTACAATCCACAACACGCTGATAATGCCCATACAGACAAAGCTCTGCAGCATGGTGGTGATCACGTTGCGGGTGCTGACCATCCCGCCGTAAAAAAGCGCTAGGCCGGGGGTCATCAGCAGTACCAGTCCTGCGGACACCAGCATCCAGGCCACGTCGCCGGCCACAATGCCTTCGGTTACCATGGGTTTGGCGGGTACCTTCGAAATAAGAACGCCTAATATACTAACGGTCACCAGAAGCAAAAACGGAACTACAGAAAACCTGGGTTTCACGAGACAAACAATTTTAACGGTTAATGATTGTGTTTCGGAGCGGCAAAGATGTTTAATCTATTCAAACTGAACAAGGAAATAGAGAAAAAAGAGAAAGGATTCCCAAAAGTTGCCTTTTTAGTTTAAAAAAATACATATTAATTGAAAAAATTGTGTAACAGGAGCTTTTCCGGGCGCCGGTCGCCGGTTTTTAAATAAAGCGTAATGGGTAAGGGATTCGTTAACAAAACTTTGGCCGACAGAATCGCCCTTTTGACCGACAGAAGAAAGGATATTCGTGCTGTGCGGGATATTTTTGCAGCCATAAAGGAAGCCTCACCCTAAAATCCAGTAATAATGAGAAAATATTTTTCGGAAAAGAACGCTCTGACCGTGATGGTCAGCCTCTTCTGCTTTATCATGATGTTGGTGGCGGTCTTTAAAGACCATTCCCTCTGGGAATCCATCGCTTTTGCTTTAGCGTTCAGTTTTTCCGTAGAGCTGATCTGCCACCGGGCGAAAGAAAACGGCTAG
This sequence comes from Huijunlia imazamoxiresistens, assembly GCF_037132455.1. NCBI lineage: Bacteria > Pseudomonadati > Bacteroidota > Chitinophagia > Chitinophagales > Chitinophagaceae > Huijunlia > Huijunlia imazamoxiresistens. Next base: position 452,194 of record NZ_JBBBEI010000002.1, read on the forward strand.
GGATTTCGGATTTGGGATTTCGGGTGTCGGAACCCTGGATAGCAGTAGGAGTCCTTCTTCTATTAAGGTTCCGAAATCCGAACATCCGACATCCGAAATTGATTTATCGCAGCGTTTCAAATGCGTAGCGGGCCGAACTCCAGAATGCATCCAGGGCGATGATGCGGGGTTTAAAAAAAGAGATCAGCGCGGGCCAGTCTTCCTTCCGGAAAACGCTGACGCCTTCCAGGTCGGCCCAGATCGTGCTGACCAGCTTACCATTTTCGTCCTGCCCGTGCAGGTGCCAAGTCCATTCCTCCCCCAGGGCCTCCTCCAATAAACTCCTCAGCTGGGTAAACTGCTCAAAATACAATTGCTGGATGTCAGCATCGGGATGTGCCAGCTCGATGCTGATGGTCGCCTCCTTTTTGCCGGCCTGCATCCGGAAATACAGGTGCTTTTCCCCGGTTTTATAATTGATCCAGTTCACCTTTGTCCCTTCCGCCGACAGCACGGGTGCCATATAATGTCCGAAAGCGGTCCAGAATTCCTGCCGCAGTTGCGAAGCCTCCTGTTTTGAATACATCCGATGAAGATAGGATTTTGGAAAGTTCACCCGTTCAGGGGCGTTCCTCGATTGCGCCGGTAAAGGAAATGTTTTGCCGGTTGTTGCTCAAAACCTGCAGGGAGGCATAGCCTTGTTCGGAAACGTTCAGGTTGAGCTGCCGCGGGTCGCGGACGTCTTTGGGAATGAGGGTAATGTCCCAGCCGCCTTTCCGCCGCACCTTTACCTTGTAGTCGAATTGGGTGGAGGTAAACTGGAGGCCGCCTTCCGAAGGATTCATCGGGGCTACGAACGCGCGTCCGAAATAGGGCAGGAAGGAAACCAGGCTGTCCTTCGACACCCGCAGGTCGTAATCGGAGGTCAGTGGAATGGTCCGTCCGCCCATGGGCTGGGCCATTTGCGCTTTAAATACAAAATTCTGCCCTGCCACCAGTTCCTCGGTTCGGGCTGCTTTTTCCTTTTTCCCTTCCTGCCCATAGGCCGTTGTCAGCATAAGCGCTGGCGTTAGCAGGGGCAGCACGGTTTTTATCCATTTATGGAATCGCTTCATTTTCAGCTCCGTTTTATGCCGGCTCCGTCCAAATGCCGTACCATGAAGCCGTCACGGGGTAAATCTTCACAAAATCATCTCTACCGCTTCCTCTTCCACCTGGTCCAGGCGCTCCTTGTAGCGGATAACCCGCCGGCCGATCAGGAGGGTGGAAAAGCTGATGAGGGAGCAGCCCGCCATGGTGGCGGTCATGGGCAGGGCCGTATGGTTGTTGAGCAGGCTGACGGCCGCCGAGGTGGCCGCGCCAATGCCCATCTGGATACCGCCCATCAGGGCTGAAGCGCTCCCGGCCGTACGACTAAAGGGCGCTAGCGACAAGGCTGAGGAATTCGGAAAGGTAAAGCCCTGGCAGCACAGGAACAGGAAGATCAGCAGGATGGTGGAGGCCAGGCCCAGCCAGCCATACCAGGTGCCCCCCACCAGCAGCAGGCCGGTAGCTACCTGGCACAACAGGGCAATGCGGATGATCTGCTCACTGCTGTACCAGCGTAGCAGCAGGCTGTTCAGCTGGCTGGAGCCGATCAACCCGGCGGCGATCAGCGCGAAGATCCAGCCGTACTGTTGTTCGCTGACCCCGTACAGCTGCATAAACACGAAGGGCGAACCCGAAATATAGGCATACAGGCCGGCCGATGCGAACGAGCCGGTCAGGGCGTACGTATAAAACTGCGGCACCTGCAGCACGCTCCAAAAGTTGCGCAGGATGGGGGCGGGTTTCAGCGAAAACTGGGGGTCGGGCTTACGGCTTTCCGGCAGCAGGAAGATGGTCGCCGCCAGGATCAGCGCCCCGATCACGGTCAGCACCACGAACACGTACTGCCAGCCGAAGACGGAGCTGATATAGCCGCCGGCGGTGGGTGCGATGATGGGCGAGACCCCCACCACCAGCATCAGGGTGGAGAATACCTTGGCGCTTTCCTGCACCGGGAAGAGGTCGCGGACCATGGCCCGGGAAGCCACCATGCCGGCGCAGCCGCCCAGGGCCTGCAGCAGGCGCAGCCCGATGAGGGCATCCACCGAGGAAGCCAGGGCGCAGCCCAGCGACGCCAGGGTGTAGCCGGCCAGCCCGATATACAGGGGCTTTTTGCGGCCAAAGCGGTCCAGCACCGGCCCATAAATGAACTGCCCCGCGGAGATGCCGATAAAAAAGCTCGAAAGGGAAAGCGCCACCCGGTCTTCCGTAGTACCCAGGTCCCGGGCAATGGAAAGAAAAGCCGGGAGGTACATGTCAATAGAAAAAGGACCGATTGCCGTCAGTAATCCCAGGATCAGGATGATAGAAAATTTTTCCCTGGGTGCCATAGTTTTCATGGGTTACAAATTTAAAGAGTCACCATTATTTACAGGCGGGCGCTCAGCCGGAAATGCAGGCGGCCGCCTTCTTCGGACAGGCCGTAATAAACCGTACCCGCCAGCTTGTTGAAAAACGAAAGCAACAGCCCGCCACCATAGCCGTAATGCCACTTATCCGATACTTCGCCCGGCTGCCATACCCGGCCTTCGTCGAAGAAGCCTACCAGCCCGGCCTGGCCGTTGAACAGGAAGTTGTGTACCGGCCGGATGAAGCGCAGCTCGTTGTTGTTGAAAAAAACGGTTTTCCCGGAAAACCGCTGCCGGCGGTAGCCCTTCAAATTCTGCCCGCCGCCCAGCCAGTTGAGCTGGTAAAATTCCGGGTCGCCGATGATGGTGGAGCCGCCCGAGCGCACGGACAGCGAAAAGGAGGGGCTCAGGGGCAGGTAAAACTGCAGGTTGCCCAGGTACCGGTAAAACGAGCGGTCCGTTTCCTGGAGGTTCTGCGTGTAGCTGGCCGTCGCCAGGAAGTCCACGCCCCTGGTGGGCACCAGCTCCTGGTTGACCTGGCGGTACAGGTAGCTGAGCTCGCCGCCGCCAAAGTGCTTCCGGTTAAAAACCGAGGGGTCCATGGGGCGGAGCAGCTTGGCAATGGAGGCTTCCTCCTTGCCGTCCAGCACTTTCACCGACTGGTAAAAGCCCAGCAGCTGCAGGCGATGGTAGCGGGAGAACATCCGCTGCAGGCCGATGCTTCCCATCAGTTCGGAGGTAAAGAGGCGGTAAAAGGGCGCCTCTTCCGTATTTTTTGTTTCGTTGCCGGTTCCGAAGTACAGGTTGCGCAGCGCCTGGTCGTAGCGGCCGTTCAGCAGCAGGTTCCATTTGCCGGAAACCAGGTTGTAGATGCCGGAATAGTCAGCCCCGAAGGCGTTGTTGGTGATGCTGTATACTGCTTTGAGGCTTTGCTGCCAGGCAAAGGGCACTTTGCGGAACCGTTGTTTCGTGTAGGTATAGCCGAAGTTCAGGTGGATGCCCCGCAGGTTCGAATAGTAGGGGAGCTTGATGGTATGGCCCACGTTCTCCCGGTAGCCCCGGTAGTTGTAGGCGTTGATGGCCGTGTCGGCCGACAGGCGGCGCCGGGCAGGCCCTGTGATGCTGTTGCCGGGGTTGTCGTAGTAGTGCAGCCGGCGGCGCGGGGCCGAGGAGGTGCTCACCAGCGAATCGCGGTCGGTGCCCCCGACGATGCGCAGGAGGATGGCCTTTCGGGCCGGCCCTTCCACCAGGTAGCGGTCGTTGCCCGACAGTCCGTACAGCCGGATCTCGTCGGTTTCGTAGCGCCAGAACGTGCGGTTGTAAAAGGGCGCTCCTTCCGGCTGCCCCTGCTCGTTCAGCCGGGTGACGGTCACCTTTGTTTGTTCATCGTTGAGCCGTTCCACCCGGAACAGTTCGCGGCCCGGCGACCCCAGCACATCCACTTCCTCGGCCAGGTACTTGTACTGCTTTGCGGCGTACCGGGGCAGTTGGGCCCGCCGCGACTTCAAATGGTCGATGAGCGTCGGACCGCTGTAGGGAAAGACTTCCGGGGGCATCTGCCGGATAGAGGTTTCGATCACCCGGTCGGTCAGCGCTCCCTGCATTTTTTCGGCCTCGCTTTTCCAGGTATGACCGCTTACTTCGTTGGTCAGCAGCCGGTCGAGGTAGCGGGCAGGGAAGTTGAATTTTTTGACGTTGCGGATGGTGGGCTGGAAGGAGGTGAGGTGCTCCAGTTCCTCGGGGGAGGTGAACATGTAGGGAAAGAAGCCGTCGAAGCGGCTGTAGATCTGGTCGCGGTCGAAGGGCAGGGGCTGGTACACCATCACGGGGCCCGACCGGCGCCGTACCCAGCTCCATTTGCTTTCGCTGCGGTTCCAGTCGCCCAGGAACATGTCGAACAGCCGTGCCCGTACGAATACGTCCTGGTGGGTACGCAGGGCCGGCTGCTCCAGGTAGAGTTTCAGCAGGGAGTCGGTGGTGGCGGGTGCTGCCGGCAGGCGGGCGCCTTCGCCCGGCAACGACCGCTCGTCCAGCAGGCAGAGCCGGTTGCCGAACAGGGCGTTTTGCGTTCCCAGGGCGGGGGAAGGGGAAATAATCACCAGCCGGGGGTTGGTATGGGCGATGCCGGCGGCCCCGGCCATTACGGGCACGGTCAGGGCTGCAAAGGGATGGGCGGAAGCCTGCTGGCGGCGGGCCAGGTTTTCAATGAACGTGCCCCGGGTGATGGGGGGCAGGGCGGCGCTGTAATCGCGGTGTACGGTCCGCAGCACGTAGTCTTTTCCCGACCGCCCTTTCAGCAGCAGCGTTTGCGGGTTGTCGAGGGTGGCCACCGGCTCCAGGCCGCCGTCCACCGTGTCCAGCCGCAACACGGGAACGGTTACGGGGGTGGTCCATTCCTTATGGTAATGGTGGCCGAAGAACCTCCGGCGCATGGGGCCTGCTTCGTAGTCCTGGCCGGCGATCACCGTTCGCTGGCCGGGACGGCTGCTGTCCGTTACCGTGGTTGCCTGCCCGAAAGCGAAGAGGGGAAAGAGGGAAAAAAGAAAAAGAGTGGCAGGCCTGTAGCTGCGCTTGCGGTTATGAGTTGTGCTGCTGTTCATGCTTGATCGTTCACTTGTTCACGAGCGGGGGAGTTCCAGGGTTCCAAAGTTCCAGAGTTCACAAGTTCCTGAGTTCCTATGTTCCTGGGTTAGGACTTCCCCATATCCAATGCCTTTTCCTTATTGCTTAATTGCTGATTGCCCATTGCCCATTGCCTATTGTCCCTTTACTCAGGCGTCGGCGGAATGGTTCTGGGTATAGTTGGTAAGCCGCTGGCGGTTCAGGCCCGAGTCGCCGATGCCGGCGTCGTTGGCGGTTTCCACGTTGGGCGCTTCGGCCCTGGGGCCGGTGTTGTTTTCGTTGTTGTTGCGGGCATTGATGTTCCCGGTTTGCGGGGAGCGTTCGGTATTGCGGCGGTCGCGGTAAGCGGCAAAGCGGCTGGGTTGTTTGCGTGCCATAGGTTGCTGATTTGGGGGAAAAGCCGAAAAATGATGCCAAAGGAGGGGGCGGGCCGGGTGTGGATCTGCCGGTTCCTACGACCTGGCATTCCGTTGTTGGGGGCAACTAAAACCGTATTTTTTATGTGGCAGCAGCTCCTGGAATTCAAACAGACGGACCGCAGGTGGCATTTTGGCGTACTGGCCGGCCTCAGCGTGGGCATTCCCCTGCTGGCGGGCTACTTCACCGGGCATATGCCCGAAGGCAAGCTGGCCTCGCTGGCCGGGCTGGTGATCCTGTACCTTCATTCCCATCACCTGGCCAGCCGGATGCTGACGCTGATGGCCTGTTCCTTCGGCATCATGGTTTCTTTTGCCGTGGGCCTGCTCTTCAGCTTCAATCCCTATGGGGCCTCCCTGGCGCTGGGGGTGTTTGCCTTTGCCGTGCATGGGGCGCTGTACGTGCTGAAGATGCTGCGCCCGCCGGGCAATTTTTTCTTTATCATGGTGGCTTCCACGGCCATCTGCATGCCCCACCACCTGGCGACGATTCCCGAAAAAGTCGGCCTGGTCGGCATCGGCACCATGGTTTCCTGCACCCTGGGATTGCTGTACAGCCTCCTGACCCTGAAGCCTTCCCTGCCCGGGCCGGAAGTGGTAACGGTGGTCAAAAACAAGGAGGTGCACCTGGTGGAGTCGCTCACCTTTGGGCTGTTCGTGGGGCTGGCCCTGCTGGTGGCCCACCTGTTACAGCTCGAGAACCCTTACTGGGCACCCACTTCCTGCGCCGCGGTGATGCAGGGCGCCAGCACCCGACACATCTGGCAGCGGAGCGTGCAGCGGGTCGGGGGCACCTTTATCGGGCTGGGCCTGGCCTGGGGGATCCTGCTGCTGCAGCCCTCCCAGTTGGCGCTTTGCCTGGGCATCATCGGCCTGCAGGTAACCGTGGAACTGCTGGTGGTGCGCAACTACGGCCTGGCGGTTATTTTTATTTCCATCCTCACCATCCTGCTGGCCGAGTCGGGTGCCACCCTGGCCCACGATCCCAACGACCTGCTCCGGGCCCGCTTTTTCGATATCCTTGTCGGCAGCCTCATCGGCGCCCTCGGCGGCTGGGTCCTGTACCACGAAGGGCTGGGCCTTACGCCTGGCTCCTCCCGCTGAGGCGTGTTAAAAAAAACTTTCTCTTGCCCTTTTTCTTGCACGTATGGAAATCCCTGCTTAATTTTGCTAACGCTGTTAGATAATTTAATCCAATCAAAATGGGAATCGCCGAACGCCGACAACGACAAAAAGAAGAGGTACGCTGCTCCATCCTCCAGGCCGCCTGGCAACTGGTGGAAAAGGAAGGCTGGCAGGCCCTGTCCATCCGCAAGATCGCGGAGGCCATCGAGTACAGCGTCCCGGTGATCTACGACCATTTTGAAAACAAGGAAGCTATCCTGCTGGAGTTTACCAAGCGGGGCTTCCGGCAGCTCAACGAAGAGCTGGTGCAGGCCCGCGAAGGGGTGGCCGACCCGGCCGGCCAGTTGGAAGCCATCGCCTACGCCTACCGGGATTTCGCTTTTAACCACAAGGAATATTACCAGTTGATGTACGGCCTGGGCATGCCCAGCTGTGAAACGGTACGGAGCATTCCCGAGCTGGCCACGTTTACCGGGCTGATCCTTTCCTGCCTGAAGGAACTGATCGCCCTGAGCCCCCGGCCTGAAACCGATCCGTACCTGAAGCTGCATACCTTCTGGTCCATGCTGCACGGCCTGGTTTCCATCGACATGATGGGCGGGGAACAACCCAGGGATGAAATGAACCAGAAAGTGCTCCAGGATTTTATCTGCGGCTTTATTTCCGGGATCAAGGGGTAACCCTTTTTAAGGGCAACCTTTTTTTTGCCCATGTAATTAACACTGTTAGTAAATATAGTTATAGTACACACATCTAACCTGAATAATAAAACTAAACGCAATAACCATGGCAACGACAAAATGGGTCCTGGACCCCACGCACAGCGAATTAGGCTTCAAGATCAAGCACCTGATGATCACCAACGTATCGGGCAACTTTAAAAGCTTTGATGCGCAGGTGGAAACCGAGAACGAAGATTTCAGCACGGCCCGCCTGGAAGTGACCGCCGACATGGCTTCCATCAATACCAACAACGAACAGCGCGACGCCCACCTGCGGAACTCCGATTTTTTTGAAACCGACAAATACCCCGCCCTGAACTTCCGCTCCACCCGAATTGAGCGGGTGGACTCTGAAACCTTTACCCTCTACGGCGACCTGACCCTGAAGGGCATCACCAAGGCCGTGAAGCTGAATGTGGAGTACAGCGGCCTGGCCAAAGACCCCTGGGGCAATGAGAAAGCAGGTTTCGTAGTGACCGGCAAGATTAACCGCAGCGACTGGGGCATCAACTTCAACGGGGTGCTGGAAACCGGCGGCCTGATGCTGGGCGAGGAAGTAAAGATCAACGCCGAGATCCAACTGGTAAAACAGGCAGCTACCGTAGCCGCTTAAAGGTTTGAAACAATAAAACGCCAAGTCCGAACGTCCGGTGCCCGGAAGTCCGAAAGAACCCTGATCTTCCACAAAAACTACAAAAGTCTCCCAGACTTTTGTAGTTTTTTGCAGGATCCTTCTTTCAGTCTTCCGGACTTTACCGACTTTCGGACTTCCTTATTTATGGCCCTTATTAAAAAGATCATGATTGGTTTCCTCATTTTGGTGCTGGTGCTGGTAGTGACAGTTTTCCTGTACATGCGGCAGCCGCAGTTTGGAAAGGCGCCTTCCGGTGCCCGCCTGGAGCGGATAAAACGCTCGCCGCATTTCCGCGACGGGCAGTTTCACAACCTGAGCCACACGCCTGCCCTTACGGAAGGGGCTACGTATACCGGCGTGCTCAAGCAGTTTCTCTTCGGGCGCAACCAAAGGGGCACGCCGGCCGACAGCCTGCCTTCCCGCAAGACCGACCTGCTGGGCCTCGATCCACAGGAGGATATCCTGGTATGGTTCGGCCACTCGTCCTATTTTTTGCAGGTGGGCGGCAAACGCTTCCTGGTCGACCCGGTGCTGAGCGGCCGGGCCTCGCCGGTTTGGTTCACCACCCGCAGCTTTACGGGCAGCGACGTGTATACGGTGGACGAGCTGCCGCCCATCGACTACCTCTTGCTGACGCACGACCATTACGACCACCTGGATTATAAAACCGTGGTGCAGCTGCAGCCGAAGGTGGGTACGGTGATCACCGGCCTGGGTGTGGGCGCCCACCTGGAGTACTGGGGCTACCGGCCGGACCAGATCATTGAAAAAGACTGGAACGAGGAAGTAGTGCTGGATGCGGGCTTTACCGTGCACACGGCGCCGGCCCGCCATTTTTCGGGCCGCGGCTTCCGCCGCAACGGCACGCTCTGGACCTCCTTTGTGCTGACCACTCCCGGCCGGCGCATTTACCTGGGCGGTGACTCGGGCTATGACCGCCATTTTAAAACCATCGGCGAAACGTATGGGCCCTTTGACCTGGTGATCCTTGAAAACGGCCAGTACGACCAGAACTGGAAGTACATCCACATGATGCCGGAAGAAACGGTGCAGGCGGCCCGGGATCTCAAAGCCCGCCGGCTGCTGCCGGTGCACTGGTCCAAGTTCGCCCTGGCCAACCATGCCTGGGACGAATCCATCATCCGCGTAGTCCGGGAAGGCCTCCGCCAGCACATGCCGCTGCTGCATCCCCTCATCGGCGAAGCCGTCCGGCTGAAGGACGAAGTACCCCCGGTGAACTGGTGGGAAAACGTAAAATAGAAAGTTTATGGAAGGAAAATCGGACAAGCTGATCGTTTTGGACCTCGACGAGACCCTGATTCATGCTACGGAGCATCAGTTGGGTGTTTCCTGTGACTTTTCCTTTGATAACTATTTCGTTTACAAACGGCCGTTATTGCAACAGTTTTTACTGGACCTGTCCCTGCATTTTACCATCGGTGTCTGGAGTTCGGCCGACGACGATTATGTAGCGGAAATCGTAAGGCACATCAAGCCGGATGCGTTGGACCTGTCCTTTGTATGGGGGCGCAGCAAATGCAGTTTAAAGCGTGATCTGGATTACGATACCTACTGCTTTGAAAAACGGTTGGACAAACTGAAGAAAAAAGGCTTCCGGCTGGAACAGATTTTAGTGGTGGACGATTCTCCCTCCAAGGCCAGGACCAATTTCGGAAATGCCATTTACATAAAGGAATTCACCGGTGATCCGCAGGGCCGTGAGCTGCATTTTCTCTATAACTACCTGTTGACCTTAAAGACAGCGGCCAATGTCCGCACCATTGAAAAGCGGGGTTGGCGGCAATAAATTATGAGCCTGAACGAACCTAATAAGGATTTTAAGGAGCAACAATTATAAGCCCGGTGACGACCTGTAGAGCTGTCGTTCCGAACGCAGATCCTGCCCCGCCTCAGCGGGGGAGGAATCCCCTCGGGGCACGAAAAGCCTATTGCAGAAACAGGAAATCCCTCCTTCGAATAGAAACATTCCTTCTTTCTGAGATTCCTCCCCCGCTGAGGCGGGGCAGGATCTGCGTTTATAATGACAGCTCTACAGGTTGTCACCAGGCTTATGATTGTTGCATTGACATAGGCCCTCAGCATGACAGTTTCACAGGCCGTAAATCTGCTTATTGTTGTTGCTCCGCAATAAGTTGCTTAAAAAGACTGATCGTCTACTTCTCTTTTTTTCTGTCACCCATCTTCCGCTCCATTTTGCGCAGGAGCCAAAAGGATAAGAATACCCATACATAACCCAGGCAAAAGCCGCAGATGACGTCAGAGGCGTAATGCACCTGTAAAATGATGCGGCTGATGCCGATCACCAGCGAGAACAGTATCAGGAAGATGGTCAGGGTCCATTTCCATCCGTCTTTCCAATGGTCCCTCCAAATCAACACAATCAGCAGCGAACAAAAGACAAACGACATCAGGGCGTGCCCGCTGGGAAAGCTGTAGCCCGGAAGGTGCTCAAAGATGGGCAGGTGCGGCCGGTCGCGGCGGAATACCTGCTTGAGCCCGAAGAGCAGGAGCGTGCTGCTGACGGCCGTGATGGCGATCTCCAGGGCAATGGCCTTTTTGCCCCGGGCCAGGTACAGCCCGATCAGCGTCATGTAGGCGGGCACCAGGAAGTGGGGCTTGCCGAAAAACGTAAAAAAACGCATCAGGTTAAAGGTGCCGTCTGAAAACCGGTCTTTCAGCCAGCGCAGCACATGGACGTCCAGCTCGTCTTCTTTTTCCAGGAAAACTTCGTGGGCGAAGGCCGCAAAAATATACAGGGCCGCCAGCAGGGAGGCCACCGACACCAGCAGCTTAAAAGTAGCCAGCGGCACCTCCTTTTTCCATCCGTCTTCTTCTTTCTTCAAACTTCCTGTTGGCGTCCTGTTCATTTCCAGTCGTTCCATTTGTTGGAGTGTTCCTGCATACCGCATGCCTTTTTACCCGGGCGGGGAACGAAAATTGCGGGTATCGAAATTCCTGAACCCAAAATGTCTCCTATGTCGCGGTACTTTTTTATTGCTTTTCTGCTGGTGGTGTTCGCCGGCTGCACCAATGAAACCGAAACACCTTCGGCCCCGGAATACAATACCGAGCTGCTGCAGCGCATCCGGGCGGCCGCCTCCATCATTCCCGGCCCTTTCCCTACCGGTATCGGCTACCTGAAGTTTTCCGAAAGCATCCGCAAATGGAGCGAGGTGATCGAGGGTGGGAGCGAAGACCCCTGCAAAATGGCCCGCACCGCCTTCCAAATACATTATCCCGACGGCTGGGTGATGGTGGATGCCGGCATGGACCGGCAGGTGCATAAATTCTTTGAAAAGGAAAAGCCGCAGCCCTTCGACGACGCCAAAGCCGACCGGGTACGGCAGGCCGTAGAGGGCGCCCGCCTGGTGCTCATCACCCACGAACACGGCGACCATGTGGCCGGCGTCATCCGCACCGCCAATACCGGCGGTGTGCCCCATAAAACGCTCCTGACCCGCGAGCAGGCCGATGCCCTGATGACCCGCCCGCAGATGCCCGAAATTAAGCTGGGCGTGCCCGAAAGCCGGCAATACCTCATCGCCTCCTTTGAATCCCTGTTGCCCGTGGCGCCGGGCCTGGTGCTCATAAAAGCGCCCGGGCATACGCCGGGCGAGCTCATGATCTATGCACGGCTGCAAAACGGAAAAGAATACCTGTTCACCGGCGATGTCAGCTGGAGCTACCAGGGCATTGCCGAGAAAAAGGGAAAACCGGAAAATGACCAGAAGCGGATCGGCGAAAACGCCAGCCTGGTCAACAGCCAGCTGGCCTGGCTCAACCAACTCCTGACCAAGGAAAAAGTGACCCTGCTGGTCAGCCACGACGACATCATGCTCCCCCAATACGCCGCGCAGGGGCTTATTGCAGACACTATCAGCGTAGGGAGATAGTTTACGAGTTTACGGGTTTACAAGTTTACGGGTTCCTGACGGGCGCCAGCAACTCGTAAACTCGTAAACCCGTAAACTTATTCCTCACAACTCCTTCTCCAACACTTTCCAAACATTCCTGGCCAGGATGGCGTGGCCTTCGGCGGTGGGGTGGATGCCGTCGGCCTGGTTGAGGCGCGATTCGCCGCCGACGCCTTCGAGCAGGAAGGGTACGAGCGTTATGTTGTTGGTGGCGGCCAGGTCCCGGAACATCGAGCGGAAGTCGCCCGCATACTTGTTGCCCATGTTGGGCGGCACCTGCATGCCGGCCAGCACCAGCCTGCAGTCGGGGTATTTTGCCCGTACCTTGTCGAGGATGTCCTGCAGGTTCTTGCGGGTTTCGGTGACGGGTATGCCCCGCAGGCCGTCGTTGGCGCCCAGTTCCAGCACAAATACGTCGATCTTTTGCTGCAGCAGCCAGTCGATCCGGGATTTGCCGCCGGCCGAGGTTTCGCCGCTCAGCCCGCCGTTGATGACCTTATAGGGCAGTCCCAGGGCCTTGAGGGTATCCTGCACCAAGGCCGGGAAGGCCTGGTCGGGGCTATCGAGACCATAGCCGGCCGTGAGGCTGTTGCCGAAAAAAAGAATGGTTTTTGCCGCTTCCGGCTCAGCCGGTGTTTTTGCTGTTTCCTTTTCGGTTACCTTGGGTTGCTCGTCGTTGCCGCCGCAGCCAGCCAGCAACAGCACCAGGCAAGAGGCAAAAAATGCTTTAGTGGAAAACATCGCCAAAAATATTTAGTTCTAAAAGTGAAAATTAACAAGATACCGGAACATCGGCCGGTAAAAACGCGAACCAATGGAAACAATCCTGATCAGTAAGAACCTTACCCGGTACTACGGCGCCCCCGAGCGGAAGCTGACGGTGCTGGACAACATTTCCTTTTCCATAACGGCGGGTTCCACGGTTTCCATCGTGGGCCCTTCGGGCAGCGGCAAAACCACCCTGCTGGGACTTTGCGCCGGCCTCGACCGCGCCAGCAGCGGCACCGTGGAGTTGAACAATATCGTGCTCGACCAGCTAGATGAAGACGAGCGGGCGAATGTGCGTAACCGTTATATCGGCTTTGTGTTCCAGAACTTCCAGCTGCTGCACACCCTTACGGCGCTGGAGAACGTGATGGTGCCCCTGGAGCTGCGGGGCGAAAAGAACGTGCGCTCCCGCGCCCTCGACCTGCTGGACAAGGTGGGCCTGTCGGCCCGCACCGATCATTACCCCTCCCAGCTTTCCGGCGGCGAGCAGCAGCGGGTGTCCATCGCCCGGGCTTTCTCCAACGATCCCAAAATACTGTTTGCGGACGAACCCACCGGTAACCTCGACGCCGAAACCAGCGATAAGATCATCCGCCTGCTGTTCGACCTGAACCGGGAAAAAGGGACCACCCTCGTCCTGGTGACCCACGACCTCGACCTGGCCGCGCAAACGGGCCGCGTGATCCGCCTGAAAGGCGGAAGGATCGTGTCGGACGAACAGGCAATAAGAAACAAGCAATAAGGAATTGGTTCATTGGTTCATTGGCAATTGGGCGGGAACAGCCTGCAAGATGGACCATTGGGGAATTGCCCGCCTCTCCTCACCCAATACCCCCAATGAACCAATGAACCAATTCCCCAATTAAGAGTAATTCCATTTACCAATGAACGCTTCAAATTTTCGGTGGCTCCTCAAGATGGCCTGGCGCGACAGCCGCCGCAACCGGTCAAGGTTGCTGCTGTTCGTTTCTTCCATCGTGCTGGGCATCGCGGCCCTGGTGGCCATTTATTCCTTCGAACAGAACCTGCGCGACGACATCCACAACCAGGCAAAGGAACTGCTGGGCGCCGACCTGGAGATCTCGGGCAACAAGGCCCCGGGCCCGCCCATCCTGCCGCTGCTCGATTCGCTGGGCGACGAGCGCTCGCAGGAGTGGCGCTTCGCCTCTATGGTCTATTTCCCAAAGGGCGGCGGCACCCGCCTGGTGCAGGTGCGGGCACTGGAAGGCGGCTACCCTTATTACGGGGCGATTGAAACCACGCCGGCAGGGGCCGGCACGTCTTTCCGCCAGGGCCGGCAGGCGGTGGTGGACAAGACCCTGCTGCTGCAGTTCGGGGCGCAGGTGGGCGACTCTGTCAAGCTGGGCGAGGTGACCTTCGCCATCCGCGGCGCCCTGGAAAAAGCTCCCGGGCAGACCGGCATTTCCTCTACCGTGGCGCCGGTGGTGTACATCCCGCTGCGCTACCTCGAAGCCACCGGCCTGTCGCAGAAGGGCAGCCGTATCCGCTATGCGTATTACTACAAATGGAACCGGCCGGCCAATATCGAACGGCTGGTGACCAGCCTGGAGCCGCGCCTGCAGCCCGAGGCCCTGTACACCGAAACCGTGGAGTCGCAAAAGCGCGAGACCGGCCGTTCTTTTGCCGACCTGACACGCTTTTTGTCGCTGGTGGGCTTTATCGCCCTGCTGTTGGGCTGTGTGGGTGTGGCCAGCGCCATCCATGTGTACATCCGCGAAAAGCTTTCCTCCATAGCCGTACTGCGCTGCCTGGGCGTGCGGTCGGGACAAGCGTTCCTGATTTACCTGTTCCAGATCGTCTGCATCGGGCTGGTGGGCTCGCTGGCCGGCGCCCTGCTCGGCGTGGGGCTTCAGCAATTGCTGCCCCTGCTGCTCCGCGACCTGCTGCCCCTGGATATTTCGGTGCGCCTTTCCTGGACGGCGGTGGGCCAGGGCATCGGCCTGGGCCTGGTGGTGTCGGTGCTCTTCGCCCTGCTGCCGCTGCTGTCGGTGCGCAATATCTCGCCCCTCAATACCCTGCGCCTCTCGTACGAGCCGCCCAAGGTGTCCCGCGATCCCCTGCGCTGGGGCGTATACCTGCTGCTGGTGCTGTTCGTGTTTGGCTTTGCCGTGATGCATATGCGCAACTGGAAAGAAGCCCTTTGGTTTACCGCCGGCCTGCTGGCCGCCCTGGGCGTGCTGTCGGGCATTGCCCTGCTGGTGGTGAAAGGCGTGCGCCGCTTCCTGCCTTCCTCCTGGAACTACCTGTGGCGCCAAGGCTTTGCCAACCTGTTCCGCCCCAACAACCAGACCCTGGTGCTGGTGGTCACCGTAGGCCTGGGCACGGCCTTTATCTGCACCCTGTACTTTATCCAGGCGCTGCTGGTGCAGCGGGTCACCCTGTCGTCGCAGGGCAGCCAGCCCAATATGGTGCTGTTCGATATCCAGCCGGCGCAGCAGGAAGCAGTGGCCGGCCTCACGCGCCGCTACCGCCTTCCGGTAATCCAGCAGGTGCCGGTGGTGACCATGCGGCTGGAGGCTATCAATGGCAAGGACCTGTCCGCAACCCTGGCCAGCGAGGATACGACGGCGGAACGCAAGCCGGGCCGGGCCTTTATGAGCGAGTACCGCGTTACCTACCGCGATTCGCTGATCGACTCCGAAAAGCTCACCGCCGGCAAATGGGTGGGCGCTGCGGCTCCCGGCGATACGGTGCCGGTGTCGGTAGACGAGAACTTCGCCCGCCGCCTGCACGTGGGCCTGGGCGACCAGCTGCTGTTCAACGTGCAGGGCGTCCTCATTCCCACCGTCGTGGGCAGCCTGCGGCAGGTGGAGTGGAACCGGGTGCAGACAAATTTCCGCGTTGTATTTCCCCGGGGCGTGCTGGAGCAGGCGCCCCAGTTTCACGTGCTGATGACCCGGGTACCGGCGGGCAGCGCCTCGGCCCGCTTCCAGCAGGCGGTGGTGCGCCAGTTTCCCAATGTGTCGCTGATCGACCTGAACCTGATCCTGAAGGTACTGGACGCGATCCTGGACAAGATCGGCTTCGTCATCCGCTTCATGGCGGGCTTCAGCATGGCCACGGGCCTGCTGGTGCTGGTGGCCTCGGTACTCACAAGCAAGTTCCAGCGCATCCAGGAAAGCGTGCTGCTGCGTACCCTGGGCGCCAGCCGCCGCCAGATCCGCACCATCACGGCCCTGGAATACCTGTTCCTGGGCGTGTTGGCGGCGGTCACCGGCATCCTGCTGTCCCTGGCCGCCAGCTGGGCGCTGGCCCGCTACACTTTTGAAACGGCCTTCCGGCCCCAGGTGCTGCCGGCCCTGCTGCTGACTGCCTTCATTCCCGTGCTGACCATGGTCATCGGCCTCCTCAACAGCCGCGACATCCTCCGCCAGCCGCCGTTGGAGGTACTCCGGAAGGAGGGCTAACTTTAGTGTTCCTAAGTTCCTGAGTTCTTAGGCTGAGGGGTGGCGTTGTGGGGTTAAAGGCACAGTTTTCGTATTTCTGTTTGCCAGTTTTTTCATCCGGAGTTACGATAACTCAGGAACCCAGAAACTCAGGAACTCAGGAACTTTTTAAAATCGTCAACCTTGAAGTTATTTCGCTGTTCCCACTGCGGTCAGTTTATTTATTTTGAAAATAACCGCTGCGTCCAGTGTGGCTATGCCCTGGGCTTTGAAACGGAGTTGTTGGAGTTGCTGCCCCTGGTGCCGGAGGGAGAGGGGGCATATGTGTTGTTCGGAGCGGGAGGGGGTGTACGGTACCGCTACTGCGCCAACGAGGTGTACGGCGTGTGCAACTGGCTGGTGCCGGCGGACAGCGGCGAGCAGTTTTGCCGGGCCTGTACCCTCAACCGGACGATCCCCAACCTGTCCGATCCCGAATACCGGGTGCGGTGGCGCAGCATCGAAACCGCCAAGCACCGGTTGGTGTATTCGCTGTTGCGGCTGGGCCTTCCCCTGGTTAGTAAAGGGGAGGACGCAGCGCAGGGCCTGTCCTTCGACTTCGTGGCCGACGGGGGCGCCGATCAGAAGGTGCTGACCGGCCACCTCAACGGCCTGATCACCATCAATATAGCCGAGGCCAATGATATCGAGCGGGAAATGGCCCGCAAAGCCATGGACGAAGTGTACCGGACCGTACTGGGGCATTTCCGGCACGAAGTGGGGCACTATTACTGGGACCGTCTCATTGCCTCTGGGCCGCAATTGGAGCCCTTCCGCCGGCTGTTCGGCGATGAACGGCAGGACTATGGCGCGGCGCTGAACCGGCACTACCAGAAAGGGCCGCAGGCGGACTGGAACCAGCAGTTCATCAGTGCCTATGCCGGCGCCCACCCCTGGGAAGACTGGGCCGAAACCTGGGCGCATTACCTGCATATTATCGATACGCTGGAAACCGCCTATTCCTTTGGCCTCAGCGTTCGTCCGGCCCTGGGCGACGAGGCCGGTGTGCTGTGCGCCGACATCAAGGCGGACCCTTACCAGGTGGAATCGTTTGCGGAGATTCTCCAACTGTGGTTACCGCTTACGTTCGCCATGAACAGCATGAACCGCAGCATGGGCCTGAACGACCTGTATCCCTTTGTCATCAGCGCCAGGGTGGTGGAGAAGCTGGCCTTTATCCACCAGGTGTGTCATGTTGCCGGAGGGGTCAACAGATTAATGGAACCTAAAACCATAAAAGCATGAGAACGTTGGGCATCATCCTGATAATTGCCGGGATACTGATGTTTGTTTTCCGGGGCATCAATTATACAAAAGAAGAAAAGGTGGTGGACCTGGGTCCGCTGGAAATCAATAAGAAAGAAAAGAAGACCATCGGCTGGCCGGTCTATGCCGGCGGCATTGCCGTGGTAGCCGGGCTGGCGCTGGTAGTAGCCGGGGGTAAAAGAAGGTAAGCCATCCCTGCCCGGGCAGGGATGGCTGTTGTTTTATTACAGCAGTTAAAGCACCGAAATTTTGCCGATCTTGAATTCCGTTTTGCCCAATGCTTTCATTTTCATGGCAGGCAGGTAAATCTCTTTTCCCACGATAAAACCAAAACGGGGCATCAGAACAGGATCGTCTTCATTGTTAAGCAGCACCTTCCGGGTAAAACGTCCGGTAATCAGGTCCAGGCTGACGGCATAGGCGGCACTGCTCCGGAAGTTGGACACCGCTTTCACCTTATCGCCCAGTTTTTCCACATGGCTGTTTTGCTGGTGGTCGTTAATCAGGAAAATCAGCTTGTTCTGGTACATCATGCTGGCAAAGGAGGAGTAAAAAGGCATGCCCCCTCCACGGGCAAACAGGCTGGTGGGGTCCGAAGAGAAGGAGATGCCCGGTCCAGCGGAGCTGCTGCTGCGAATGGTCTCCACCTGCTTTTTGGGCAGGGTGTTGATCCAGGCAATCTCGCCGTTGCCGGCGGCATTGATCACCAGCAGGTCGCTGTTGACATATTGGTAGGTAGTGGTGGTGGTGGTCCTGCCGCCGGCAAAGCCGCCGGTCGGGCTGAAGTTGCTGGTGTACGTGGTGGTGGTATACATCCGGAAGGTGGAAAGTTCGGCAATCAGCAGCAGGGACTGGTTCTGCGGATTGTATTCCACCCCGCGGATGACAAAATCCTTGGAGATCCCTTCTTCCTCGTCCTCATCCTTGTCCTTTTTTCGTTCCTTCCTTTGTTTTTTCTGGTCGTCGTCCATTTCGTTCTCGTCTTCCTGGGCTTGGTCCAGCATACCGGGGGCGATGGCTTTGTAAGAGGATTGGCGGACGGTGGCCCCGTTCAGGTCCAGGCGGTGAAAAAACACGCCGTTCACGGTTTTCTTTTTGGCATCGTCGCTGTAAAAGCCGGCAAAGCACAGCTCCCCGCCGGGCAGGAAGAGGGCCTTCCCGTTTACGGCATAATGGGCGTTGACATCCGTCGGCAGGTCGGCTTCCTTGCGGCCGTTGGCGTCGTACTTGCTAAAAACATATTTGGTGAAGGTGCGTACGGTTTTGTTCCTTTTTCCTGTAGGCACCTGCTCGAATTGCCGGCCTACCAGCAGGAACTTGTTGTCGGCCGTCAGCAGCACATCCTCGAGGGTAAACGATTTGGGCTCGTAGGAAAGGCCGATGGCGGTGGTGCCTTTCCGGGTCAGTTGCCGGTCGAGCAGGGTAATGGAAAGGGCGGCGTTTTTATCGGTGGACACATCGCCGATAAGCATCCAGGCGGTGCTGTCGGCGTTCGGGACCAGGCTGTACTCAAAGTCATCTTTTTTGGAGTCGAGCTGGAAAGACGCCAGTTCCTGCATTTTCCCGGTAGCCAGGCCGGTCATGCGGTCCAGCCGTACCCCGTAAACGATGTATTTTTTTTCTTTCTTGAGGTAATCGCTGGCAAAGAGGTACATCTCCTTCCGTAAGAACCGGATGCTGTTGAAGCTCAGGCCGTCCAGTTCCTGTTTATAATCCCTTTCGTAAACGTCCTGGTAGTTCCGGTCGAATTTGATCAGTTTATGGCTGGTGCCGAAGGTGGCGCCCACCACGAAGTAGGTTTTCATTTTCAGCTTTCCCTCCACGACATAGACGCCGGTTTCATCGGCATTAATGACGTCAAAGTCAAGCGAGCCTTTTTTGAGTTTGATCTCCTCTCCCCATTTTACGGAATAGCGTTGGGAGAAGCAGGTAGCGGATAAGAGCAGCAGGAGCAGGGCGGGAAACAGTTTCATGGGGCAAGTAGTTTTGGTTCGATATCAATATAAGCAGAATCGTCTTTTATTCAAAAGACTTCCTTCTTTTTAGTGCCCCGCCTGGCTATAGCACCACTACGATCTTTCCCCGGGTATGACCCGATTCGATCTGCCGGTGCGCTTCCCGGATCTCTTCCAGGCGGTATTGGTTGGATACATAAGGTTGTATGATGCCCAGTTGCAGCAAGCCGGCCAGGTGCTGCATGTCTTCGCCGCTGGAATGGACCATGTAGGGCCAGGCCTTTACCTCCCGGGCGGCGGCCTGCTCTTTTACCTCGTCGGTGAGGCCACCGGCTATGGTCACCATTCTTCCGCCCTTGCGCAGTATGGCCAGCGACCGTTGCGGGTTGGTGCCGCCTACCGTATCGAAGACCACGTCTATATCGTGCAGGCTGCGTTCAAAGGCTTCCTGGTGGTAGTCCAGGAATTGATCCGTTCCCAGTTCCCAGCAGAAGGTTGCGTTGGTAGCGGAGGCGGTCCCGATAACGTAGCTGCCCAGGTGTTTGGCCACCTGCACCCCGAAGTGGCCGACGCCGCCGGCGGCCGCATGCACCAGCACCCGTTCGCCCGGCTGCACCTTTGCCTCATGGGCCAGCACCTGCCAGGCCGTAAGTAGGGCCAGGGTGCTGGCGGCAGCCTGTACATGGGAGAGGGCGGTGGGTTTGCGGGCCAGGTGGGCAGCGGGTGCCGCCACGTATTCGGCGTAGGCCCTGCCATGTCCCGGGAAGTTCACCATCCCGAAAACGGCATCGCCCGCCTGGAAAGCGGTGACCCCTTCGCCCACCTCCGTTACCTCGCCGCTGATATCCCAGCCGAGGATTACGGGCGGCTCTTCTTTTAATTTGGCGTATTGGGCAGCACCCTTGCGGGTTTTCATGTCCACCGGGTTAATGCTGAGTGCCCGGACTTTTATAACAACTTCGCCCTTTTGCGGGGCAGGCAGCGGAAGGTCGGTAACTTCCAGTTTATCGATGCCGCCCGGTTCGGTCAGTACCACTGCTTTCATGTGTGTAGTTGAAAGTGAAGAAGTGTGTGGGAATGTGCTTCCAAGCAGTGTACCAAAAGAAATTTCGTCCCGCCTGGGGCGGGACGAAATCAAATCATTCTTCCGGGTTGCTTTTATGGTCGTCCTCGAAGCGGTCCTCCGAGCGCTGGGTGGGTCCTTTGCGGCCGGTTTCCAGGTTGTGGCTGAGGCGGCCATCGGATACCGTTTCCTTTTCGTGGGGCAGGGGATCGTTGCTGAGTCGGTTTTCCGTCCGGTCAAAGTGGGACGGTTCGGTTGGTTTCTGTTCGTTTTTCATAGCGGGTGATTTAAGGAGAACAAAAAGGGGAAAAGCGCAAAGACCAGGCCAGCCCGGGCTGCAGAGGGCCGGCTAACCGGCCTGTTCTTTTTGCAATAGCAGCTGGGCATTGATCTCCCGCTGCAGTTCGCGGTTGATGATGGTGCCTGCCTTGGCGCCTTCGGCCGCGGCCACCACCACGAAGTGCATGTCCTTGTCGGCATCCCCGGCTACAAACAGGCCGGCAGTGGTGGTCTGCTGAAACCGGTTGGTGCGTACTACGCCTTTTTTAGTGATCTCGCAGTTAAAGACGTCCACCAGGTCGCAATGCTGCCTGTAGCCATTGACGAAAAACAGGGCGTCGCAGGGATGTTCCCTGCCGTTTTTAAACACGATCTTTTCCAGTTGTCCCCCGGTTCCTTCCACCCGGTCGATGGGCAACGTCACCACTTCCACGCCGCAAGCTTCCAGCTCTTCGCGGATCGAAGGCTTCATCCGGCGGTTGCCGTCGGTGAACAGGGTCACGTCGGAGCTCCAGCCCTTCAGCATCTTCGACAACTCGCTGCCGTCCTTCTCCCGGGCGTATACGCCCAGCTTTTTGTCCTGCACTTCCCAGCCGTCGCAGTAGGGGCAGTGGAAGATCGACTTGCCGTACAGTTCGCGGAAACCCGTTATTTCGGGCACATTATCGGTGAGGCCGGTAGCAATCAGCAGTTTTTTGGAATAGTATAGGGTCTCATTCTCGTCCCGCACTACAAAAAGGCCGTCACTGTTCTTTTTGCCGTTCCGTACTTTCTTATGCAGCAGCTCCACGCCGTATTTCTTCAGCTCGCTTTGGCAGGTGCGGATGAATTCCAGTGGCAGGATGCCATCACGGGTCAGGTAGTTGTGCATACCCTGCGAAGCCTGGTTGCGGTACTGGCGGCTGTCGAACACCAGCACCCGCCGGCGGCAACGGCCCAGCACCACGGCCGCGTTCAGGCCGGCAGGACCGCCGCCCACGATGATTACGTCGTATACTTCCATAAGTTGTCCTTTAAAAACGGATAGCGCGAATGAATTGGTTGTTGATTAAGCCGCCTGTTCTTTTTCTTTGGTTTCGCCCAGCTCGTATTCCTGATGAAGGGAGGGGATCTCCACCTGTTTGAATTCCTTTCCTTCCAGCTTGGTGGCGAAGGCTTTCTGCACCGCGTATTCGCCATGAACGAGGAAGATGCCCTTTAACCGGGCGGGGTCCTGGCCGCTGATAAAGCGGCAGAGGTCGGTACAATCGCCATGGGCGCTCAGGCCCTGGAGCTGGTCTACCTGGGCCGCCACTTTGCAGGGGTCGCCAAAGAGCTCCACCTCTTTTTCGCCGCCCAGCAGTTGCCCGCCCAGCGACTGGGGCCCGCAGTAACCGGCCAGCAGGATGGTGTTGCGGGCATCGCCCAGGCAGCTGTTGATGTGGTGCCGTACCCGGCCAGCATCGGCGGTGCCGCTGGCCGAGATGATCACGCAGGGCTCCTTATACTCCACCAGCCGCCGGCTGTCTTCCACGCTTTCCACGTATTTCAGTCCCGGGAAGTCGAAGGGGTCGTCGTCCACCGACAGGATCTGCTGCAGGCGGTCGTTGAACTGGTCCATATAGTTTTTGATGTGCTGGGTAGCTTTCAGGCTCAGGGGGCTGTCCACAAAATAGAGCAGTTCCGGCAGCCGTTTTTCCAGGCTCAGCTGGTTCAGGGCGTAGAGCACTTCCTGGGTGCGGCCCACGCTGAAGGCGGGGATGATCAGCTTGCCGCCCTCCTGCAGGCAGGTGGTCTTGATCCAGCGCTGCAGGGTGTCGATGGTATTGAAGGTGGGGTCGTGGTGTTTGTCGCCATACGTGCTTTCCAAAATAAGGTAGTCGGCGGGTTCCGGTTCGGCCGGCGGCTGCAGCAGGGTGGAGCGGTAGCGGCCGACGTCGCCCGAAAACAGCAGCCGTGTTTCCCGGTCGTCCTCGGTTACCCGCAGGTTGATGGCGGCGCTGCCGATCAGGTGGCCGGCATTGCTGAACAGTGCCTGCACTTCCGGCGCCACGGTGATCCACTCGTTGTAGGGCACCGGCTCGAATAATTTCAGGGCTTCGGTGACGTCGTCGGGCGTATACAGGGGTTCGTAGGGCGGCAGGTTGTGGGCCGACCGCTTCCGGTTGAGCGACTCCGTTTCGTAGGTCTGGATTTCGGCGCTGTCGTAGAGCAGGATCTCCGCCAGGTCACGGGTAGCTTCCGTACAGAAAATTTTACCCGAGAAGCCCTCTTTCACCAGTTTGGGGATGAGCCCGGTATGGTCGATATGGGCATGGGAGAGGAGCAATACGTCGACCTGCTGCGGGTCGAAGCCGAAGGTCTCGTTCAGCCGGTCGGTATCGGGGCCCAGGCCTTGGAAGAGGCCGCAATCGAGCAGGATACGCTGGCCGTTGTTCAGGGTGAGGAGGTGTTTGGAGCCGGTCACGGTACGTGCCGCGCCATGGAAGGATAGTTTCATAGGCTAGCTGTAAAGCTAATTTCGTACCTGAAGCTTTTTGGGGAGCAGGCGGGACAGTACTGGCGGCCGGGCAGTAAAAAGCCGGAAGGCGAAACGGCCGGCGGCGGTTATCGGCAGGTTTCGCGTTCCGGCGGCAGAAGCGCCCGGGGTTATTTCTCCAGCAGTCCGTCTGCCTTCCACTGGGCGATCAGCTGGATGGTGGCGTCGGGAAGCTTCGCATGACGGGCGGGCATAAAGCCTCTTTCGCCGGGGTTTTTCCGAATGCGCACCAGGATCTCATCCACATCCTTTTTTACGGATGCATAGGTGTCATACGGGGTCTTATTTCCCTGGGGCGGAAAATGACAAGGGGTGCAGGTGGCCTGGAAAACAGGCTTTACCTGGGCCTCATAGGTAACCTTGGAAGTGGCCTTAGCTGCTTTTTTGGAAGAAGAGCAGAATTGCAGGGCCAGGGCTGCAGGAAAGATCAGGGCTGCGATCAGGATTTTTTTCATGAACAGGAATAATTAGCCGGTAATAAATGTTTAGGTCCGTAAGTTAAGGAGACAAGCTCATCAATAACATCCCGTCCCTTCCCGTTATGATTTTTTTTACATTTCCTTCCTTATCCCTAATGAACCAATGAACCAATTCCCCGCACCATTGCCTATTGCCTATTGCTTCTTTCTTCCTAACCTTGCGCCCATGACGGCAACCGAAATCATCGACGACCTCCGGCTACAGGCCAACCCGCGCAATAAAGAAGGCATGGGCCGGTTCGGCATCAATACCGAAACCGTGCTGGGGATCAGCATCCCCACCCTGCGCCGCTATGCGAAAGCCATTGGAACCGACCACGGGCTGGCGCAGGAACTCTGGAAAACGAACGTTCACGAAGGCCGGCTGCTGGCCGTTTTTATCGCGGATGCCAAAAAAGTGGACGAAGCCCTGATGGAGCGGTGGGTGGCGGATTTCAATTCCTGGGATATCTGCGACCAGTGTTGCAGCCTGTTCGACCGGACGCCGGAGGCCTTCCGGAAGGCAATGGAATGGAGCGGGCGCCCCGAAGAGTTTGTAAAACGGGCCGGTTTTTCGATGATGGCCACCCTGGCGGTGCACCGCAAAAAAGCGCCGGACGAAGACTTCCTGCCCTTTTTTGCCCGCATCGAACAGGAGGCGGGAGACGAGCGGAACTTCGTGAAAAAGTCCGTGAACTGGGCCTTGCGGCAAATGGGAAAAAGAAGCCCGTTTTTGAATGAGAAAGCCTGCGCGCTGGCGCGGCAGCTGCAGCTTCAGCCCGGCAGGAGCGCCCGCTGGATCGCGGCCGATGCCTTAAGGGAACTGACCAGTGAAAAACAGCTGGAGCGGCTGGCGAAGCGCCGGTAAGCCGGACAGAAGGGGAGGGGATCAGCGTTCCAGGGTCACTTTTACCTCGGTCCGGTCGCCCCCTTGTTCGTCTCTTTTTACGTCTACGATATCATAATGGTGAATGGCATATCCCTGGCGGTAATAGCGCTGGATCTGCTCGTTGTTGCGAAACAGGTCGCCCCGTTTGCAGGCGCGGGTCAGGTCTTCCTCGCCCGCGGCGTTCTGGACTACGATGGTTACTTGTTTTTCCATAAAACCCGGTGTTTAATACCTCAAATCAGCACAACTATTGTACCCGTTCCGGCCGGCGGGGGCGGCGCAGCGGGGCTTCCCGGGCCCTAGAAAAATACCCGGCTCCAGGGGAGGAGACCGGGTATTTTATGGGTAATTGCAGGGCGCAGCCCCCAATTAATAGCGGTAGTGTTCGGCTTTGAAGGGGCCTTCCTTGGGAATGCCCAGGTAGCCGGCCTGTTCGTCGGTCAGCTCGTCCAGCTCCACACCGATCTTGGACAGGTGCAGGCGGGCCACTTTCTCGTCGAGGTGCTTCGGCAGCACATACACTTTGTTTTCGTAAGCCGAGCCGTTGGTCCACAGTTCGATCTGGGCCAGGGTCTGGTTGGTGAACGAGTTGCTCATCACGAAGGAGGGGTGACCGGTAGCGCAGCCCAGGTTCACCAGGCGGCCTTCGGCCAGGATGATGATGTCTTTGCCATCCACGTTGTAAATGTCCACCTGGGGCTTGACGGTATCCTTGGTGGTGCCGTAGTTGGTGTTCAGCCAGGCCATATCGATCTCGATATCGAAGTGGCCGATGTTGCACACGATGGTCTTGTCCTTCATCAGGCGGAAATGCTTTTCGGTGATCAGGTCGCGGCAGCCCGAAGCGGTCACCACGATGTCGGCTTCCTTCACGGCATCTTCCATTTTCTTCACGGCAAAGCCGTCCATGGCAGCCTGCAGGGCGCAGATGGGGTCGATCTCGGTAACGATCACGCGGCAGCCGGCGCCGGCCAGGGAAGCGGCGGAACCTTTACCCACGTCGCCGTAACCGCCCACGACGGCCACTTTACCGGCCAGCATCACATCGGTGGCGCGGCGGATGGCGTCGACCAGGCTCTCTTTACAGCCGTATTTATTGTCGAACTTCGATTTGGTCACGGAGTCGTTCACGTTGATGGCGGGAACCGGCAGGGTGCCTTTTGCCATTCTTTCGTACAGGCGGTGTACGCCGGTAGTGGTTTCTTCCGAAATGCCGCGAACGTGCTGTACCAGCTCGGGGTATTTGTCCAGCACGATGTTGGTCAGGTCACCGCCGTCATCGAGGATCATGTTCAGGGGGCGCTCGGCGCTGCCGAAGAACAGGGTCTGCTCAATGCACCAGTCGGCTTCTTCCAGGGTCTGGCCTTTCCAGGCAAACACGCCAATGCCGGCGGCAGCAATCGCGGCGGCAGCATGGTCCTGGGTAGAGAAGATATTGCAGGAGCTCCATTTTACTTCGGCGCCCAGGGCCACCAGGGTTTCAATCAGCACGGCGGTTTGGATGGTCATGTGCAGGCAGCCGGCGATGCGGGCGTTCTTCAGGGGCTGGGAAGCACCGTACTCGGAGCGCAGCGCCATCAGGCCGGGCATCTCGGCTTCGGCCAGGCGGATTTCCTTGCGGCCCCACTCAGCCAGGCTCATATCCTTTACCTTATACTGAAGGCTAAAGTCAATGTTCGATTGGGAAATAGTTGACATTCTTTCTTTTTTAAGGCTGCAAAGGTAGGAAAAGCAAGTTAGCGATACGAGGTACGAAGTACGAAGTCGCCAGCTAAAGGAGCCGGCAGGCATAATTTAACGGTTGTTTTTAATGTGTCGGGGGAATTTCCACGCACGTCTTTACTATTCTTTTCCTTACTTCGTACCTCACTTCGTACTTCGTACCGCGTACCTCGTACTTAAATTCAGACTTATGGCAGGAATACTAGATTTGATCGGCAATACTCCCCTGGTGGAACTGAAGCATATTCCCACTAATAAAAATGTGACCATCTATGCCAAGCTGGAAGGCCATAACCCGGGCGGCAGCGTAAAGGACCGTGCCGCCTACGGCATGATCAAAGGGGCCCTGGACCGGGGCGACCTGCTCCCGGGCATGAAGCTGATCGAAGCCACCAGCGGCAATACGGGCATTGCCCTGGCCATGATCGCCAACCTGTTCGGCGTGGATATCGAGCTGGTGATGCCTGAAGACGCCACCCGCGAACGGGTGCTGACCATGCAGGCCTTTGGCGCCAAGGTGATCCTGACCCCCAAGGCCCGGGCCATGGAGGGTGCTATCGACTACGCTACCGACCAGGTGGCCAAGGGCGGCTACCTGATGCTCAACCAGTTTGCTAACCCCGACAACTGGAAAATGCACTATACCACCACCGGTCCCGAGATCTGGCGGGATACCCAGGGCGCCATTACCCACTTTGTTTCGGCCATGGGCACGACCGGCTCCATCATGGGCGTGTCGCGGTACCTGAAAGAACAAAATCCCGGCGTGCAGATCGTAGGCTGTCAGCCCGCCGAGGGCTCGCAGATCCCGGGCATTCGCAAATGGCCCGAACCCTACCTGCCCAAAATATTCGACCGCAAGCGTGTGGACCGCATCATGGAGGTGGATGCCGCCGATGCCCGTATCATGACCAAGCGCCTGGCCCGCGAAGAGGCCATCTTCGGTGGCATGAGCAGCGGCGGGGCGGTGCATGCGGCGGTGCAGCTGGCCAAGGAACTGGAATCCGGCGTGATCGTCTGCATCATCTGCGACCGCGGCGACCGCTATTTGTCGCTGGATCTTTTTAATTGATACAGGGAATTAGTTCATTGGTAAATTTGTTCATTGGGTAGGGGGGCAGAGTCCCCTCAACCCTATAAACGTATCAAGAACGTGGAAATAAAGCCGGCAACACTGGACGACGTGCCGCAACTGGTACAGCTGGTAAACAGTGCGTACCGGGGCGAGACAGCGAAACAGGGATGGACAACCGAAGCCGACCTGCTGGACGGCATCCGCACCGACGAGGAGGCACTGGCGCAACTGGTGGCGACCCCCGGCTCCGTGATCCTCAAAAGTGCCGGGGCGGCCGGTGAGCTGACGGGCTGTGTGTTCCTCAAAAAGCAGCAGGAGCAGCTCTACCTGGGCATGCTGACCGTGCAGCCAAAGCTGCAGGCCAAAGGCATCGGCAAAAAATTGCTGGCCGCCGCAGAGGCACATGGCCGGGTCGAGGGCTGCCGCCGCATCGCCATCACGGTCATTTCGGTGCGGCACGAACTCATCAGGTGGTACGAGCGCCACGGCTTTCGCAAGACCGGCGAAACCGAACCCTTTCCTTCTGACCCCCGCTTCGGCATCCCCCGGCAGCCGTTGGAGTTTGTGGTGATGGAGAAAGATATTCTTTAAGTTCCTGAGTTGTTTGAATGGATAAACGCATGGTCCACCTGAAGAACTCAGGAACTCAGGAACTTCCTAGTGTCTTCTACCCAAAAACTGGTGCTTCATATGCTTTTTGCCAATGAACAGGTACACCAGCAGGCCGGCGACGGGAGCGGCAAAGATGATCATGATCCAGATCAGCTTGCCGAGAAACGAGAGGTCCTTGCGTTTGTAAATGCCGATATAGGTGTAAATTAAGATGGCCCCCCAGATGACGGCCAGGATGCCAAAGATCAGAAAGGCGTTACCATACCTGTCCATAATGATGCGTTTTAATGGAAGATGCTGGCGAACCAGTTTGCGGGAAAAACCTATCAACAAACCTGCCAGTAGCTAAAATTTCTCTTTATCGCTTCAGGCTTCTCTTTATCTCTTTCGCCTCTTTTTTCGCTTAGCTTTGCTGCATGACGAAGCTTTCGGTGAACATTAACAAGATCGCCACCCTGCGCAATTCCAGGGGCGGCAGCAATCCCGATGTGGTTAAGGCAGCTATAGACGTGCAGCGCTTTGGCGCCGACGGGGTGACGGTGCATCCGCGGCCCGACGAGCGGCATATCCGCTACAGCGATGTGCGGGCCATTAAGCCCATCATTACCACCGAGTTCAATATCGAGGGCAATTCCCAGGAGCAAAAGTTCGTGGACCTGGTGCTGGAAGTAAAGCCCGACCAGGTGACGCTGGTCCCTGACGTGCTGGGACAGATTACCTCCAACCACGGCTGGGATACCCGGAAGCACCGCGACTACCTGCGGGAAATCATCGGCGTTTTCAAAAAGGCGGGCATCCGCGTATCCATCTTCGTGGATCCCGTGGTGGAAATGGTGGAAGGGGCGGCTGAAACCGGCACCGATCGTATCGAGCTGTACACCGAGGCTTATGCCACCCACTATGCTGCCGGCAGGGAGCAGGCTGCGGCGCCTTATGTGCAGGCGGCCAACAGGGCTACCGAACTGGGTTTGGGCCTCAATGCCGGTCACGACCTCGACCTGCACAACCTCCAGTACCTGAAGCAGCAGATTCCCGCACTGGATGAGGTAAGCATCGGCCATGCCCTTATCAGCGACGCCCTCTACTATGGACTGGAAAATACCATTCAACTCTATAAACGCCAGTTGTCGTAAAGGGATAGTTGGCGAAAGGCCATAAAAAAAAGCAGGGCTCCGGGGAGCCCTGCTTTTTTTTATGGTTGGTCCGGCGGCAGGTCAGCTGAGCCGGCGCTTAAATTTCGGAAGTTGTTTTTGCAGGCGGGACAACTGCCCCTGCAGTTTGGCCACCTGTCCCCTCCATCCGCTCAGCTGTCCCTGGCGGTACAGCACCAGTCCGGCCACTACCGCGGTGGCCGCCAGGCCGGCCAGGGCCAGCTTTTTATAGTTGATCCGCATTTTCGGTATATAGGTGGGGCCGTCCTCTCCGAACAGGGCGGGCTCCTTCACGTAACGGCCTTTTTCCGGCATGCCGGATTTCCAGAACTGCCTGGCCAGTTTGTGCAGGGATTTGCGGGCCTGGTCGCCGTAGATGGAATGACCGTGACCCGAGGCCACGATGTTGGGTTCCAGGGCGGCCAGTTCTTTTACCGAGCGGGCGGCCGCTCCCCAGTCGGGGGTAAAATACTTGGGCGGGCCGCACATCTTTTTCTTTTGCGCCATCACCGAGAACACCGATTCCTGTTGGGTAGTCACCACCGCATCGCCGGCAATGAGCACGCCGTCGCGGTCGCGGAACAGGCTGATATGGCCGGGGGAGTGGCCGGGGGTATGGATCCACCGCCATTCGGACATGCCCGGAACCTTGCCGTTCTCGGGCAGGTCCTGCATGTGATCCTGGGCGTTGATGGGGCCCCGGGGATAGGTAAACGACAGTACCGACATGGCGCCTCCGCCTACGGTGGGGTCGGGCGGCGGGTAGGAGGCCCGGCCGGTCAGGTAAGGCATTTCCAGGTGGTGGGCGTAAACCGGCACCCGCCATTCGTCGGCCAATTGCTGCAGCGAACCCCGGTGATCAAAGTGACCGTGCGTCATGATGATCGAAGAAGGGGTGGAGCCGGCAGTCAGGACGTCGGCAACCATCCGCTTGATCTTGGCGGCGGAGGATTTCAGGCCGGCGTCCACCAGGATCCAGTTCGTGCCCTCCCGGTTCTGGATGATAAACACATTGACGAACAGATCTTTCATGCGCCAGACACCCGGCGCTACCAGGAACACGTTTTCCGACAGTTCCCGTTCCTCCGTGGCGCTGACCTGCCTTTGATCGACTAAGTATTGGTTCATAAAAAAATGTTTAGAAATAATTAGGTAGCGGCACAAATAACATACCATGGCCCTGCGGTGGGAATGGGGATCTTGGTTAATTGGTTCATTAGAAATTAGGAGGAGGGGCTGCCCAATACCCAATTACCCAATTAACCAATACCCGAATTGCCTAATATTGCACCTGGAATTTTTTCATGAAATCGAAACCAACGTCTTCCCTCCTGGTGCTGCTGCTGGCCCTCGCGTCCTTTTTTGTGTACCGGTGGGACAGTTTACGGAAAAGCGGCCCCGAAGAGCAATTGCGCAGCCAGCGCTTCGACCGCCGGACCCGCACCCTGATCTACACCCGCCATGCCCTTTGCCGCATGGATTGCCGCCAGATTACCAAAACCGATATCCAGGAAATCATGCAGGCCGGCGAGATCAATTATGCCAAAAGCAATTCGGGCGACAAGCCCTGTCCCACCTACGCCCTGCAGGGCCGCACCAGCGATGGCCAGAACATCCGGGTCATCTTCGCCCAGTGCGATCAGGAGACCAAGGTGGTGACCTGCTACGAGGTGGACCGCGAGGTGGAATGCTATTGCCCCGGCGATGAAAAGAAAAAGGGAAGCCGATGAAAGTGGTGCTCAAACCCCTGCAATGGCTGTATTGCCTCTACGCCCTGCTGTGCTTCATCGTGCTGATGGTGCCGGTTTTCCTGTTTGCCGTGCCGGCCTCGTTCGCCGGCCGCATCCGGGGCGGCGACCTGATCTATAAAGCCTGCATCTTCTGGGCCGACGCCTGGTTTGCCCTGGTGTTCATCCGCCACCGCAATATTTACGAACAGCCGCTGCAGAAAGACGCCTCCTACATTTTCGTGGCCAACCATATTTCCTACCTCGATGCGGCCATTATTCCCAAGGTCGTCCGCAAGCCCCTGCGTCCGCTGGGCAAGGCCGAGCTGGGCAAGGTGCCGGTCTTCGGCTTCATTTACAAGCGGGCGATCGTCAGCGTCGACCGCAGCAGCGCCGCCAACCGGGCCAAAAGCGTGCAGGTGCTCAAGTCCATCCTGCGCAAAGGCATCTCGGTGCTGGTGTTTCCCGAAGGCACCTTCAACCTCACCCGCCAGCCCCTGAAAGATTTTTACGACGGCGCCTTCCGCATCGCCATCGAAACCGGCACCCCCATCAAGCCGGTGCTGTTCCTCGATACTTACGACCGCATGCATTACAAGAGCATTTTTTCGCTCACGCCGGGCCGCAACCGCTGCATCTTCCTGGAAGAAGTGAATACCCAGGGCTTTACCCTCAAGGACGTAGGCCTGCTGCGCGACCAGGTGTTTTGCCAGATGGAGGCCAAGCTGCAACAGTACCGGGCGTCCTGGATACAAGAATAAGTTTACGCGTTTACAAGTTTGCGCGTTCCGGGGAGCGGAAAATACCGGTAGGGGTGTTCGTAAATTTACTTGCAATTGATGAGTGATTTTACTAAATTTAATCATCTGTTTCTTCCGGCCGGCGGCCGGAAAGGAACGGGATAGCGAACGAGAAAACCGTGCGGGGTCCGGATCAGGCGGGAAGGCGCCCTGGCGGCCTTTGCTTTCTGCGCACTGATCTGGGTCCGAAAGAAACCAGTTGCCAAACTACTAACCCAAACCACCCGGTGCAGGGCCCCGCTATGAACTGGAATAAATTTATTCCCTCTAAAGTTCTCTTCTTTGCAGCTGTTCTTCTGCTGTTCGTCCTTTCTTACCTGCTGCTGTACCAGATCAAGGAACAGGCCTTGTCCGCAAGGCTGGTCAACCGCACCCATATCGTGCGCCTGCACCTCGAAGAAACCGTTTCGCACCTGAAGGAAGCCGAATCGGCCCAGCGCGGGTTTCTGCTGACAAAAGATTCCTCCTTTTATTACGCCCGTCTGCAGGATTACCACCGGGCCGACTCGGCCCTGGAACTGCTGCGTGCCCGGGTGGGGAATACCTACTGGCAGGGGCGGGTCGACAGCCTGCGGCGCCTGGTACGGCTGCGGGTGGAAAAGCTTGAAGACCTGCTGCGGCTGTTGCAGGATGCCCCGGTAAGCGGCGAAGCCCTGAAGCGGAAGATCCTGGAAGGCGGGCGCAGCATGGAAGCGGTGCAGGCCTGCGTGAACAGCCTGCTGGCGGAGCAACAGGTGTTGCTGGAGCGCCGGGAAAAACGCCACGCGCACAACCGGCTGATGGCGCCGGCATCGGCCTGGATGCTCATCAGCGTCATGCTGGGGCTGCTGGCCTTTGCCGCCAACCGCCTGGTGGGCCAGCTGTATTTGGCAGGGGCCTACCTCCGGGAAACGCATGCCGCCCACCAGGCCCTGCTGCAAACCCATGCCCTGCTGGAAAATGCCGAGCAGGCAGCCGTCATGGGGTCCTGGCAATGGAACCTGAGCAGCGGCAGCGTCAGCCTGTCGCCCAACTATTTCCGCATCTTCGGCCTGGAGCCCGCTGCCGGCGAACTGTCCCTGGATACGGTGCTGGCGCCCGTACACCCCGACGACCGCGACCTGCTGGTGCAGGGCCTGACGCAGAACGGGACCGTCGACGGCAAGATCGCCCCCGTTTATTTCCGCGTCCTCCGCCCGGACGGCGCCCTCCGGCATATGGAAGTCACCGGAAAGATCCTTCAAAACGACCAGGGAGAACGGGTATTCTTTGGCAATACCCGCGATATGACCGAGCTGATCCAGGCCATCGACCGGCTGAAGCGCAGCGAAGTGTTCAGCCGCAATATATCCGAGCTGGCGCCCAATGCCATTTACGTGGTGGATCGGGTCACCCGCAAATTCGTGTATGCCAACAAGCTGTTGCAGGAGTTTCATGGGTATTCGGAAGAAGAGCTGGCTGCTATGGGCCCTTACCTGCTGGCGACCTTGTTGCACCCGGATGACCTGGCGGAGGTGGAGCAGCATTTTCACTGGTTCGGGGCCGCGGCTGACGGTGAGGTAGTGGAGCTGCAGTTCCGCCTCCGCCACCGCAACGGCCAGTACCGGCAGATGCTGGCCCGCGAAACCGTGTTCAAACGCGACGCCAACGGTACCGTGGTGCACATCATCGGTGTGGCCACCGACCTGACCGAACTGAAAAAGGCGCAGCAAAAACTGCTCTACGTCAACCAGGTGCTGGAGGAGCGCAACGCCGAGCTGAAACACTCCAACGAGGAGCTGGCCTCCTTCAACTACATCGCCAGCCACGACCTGCAGGAGCCGCTGCGCAAGATCCAGGTGTTCAGCAACTTTATCGAGGAGCGGGAAACGGGGCTGACCGACATGGGCCGCGACCACCTGCGGCGCATGCAGGTGGCGGCTACCCGTATGCGGGCCCTCATCCACGACCTGCTGGATTTTTCCCGCGTCAGCATGGAGGAAACGCCCTGGGAACGGGTGGACCTGAACGGGGTGTTGCAACAGGCCCTGTTTTCCCTCAAAGCCGCCATGGACGAAAAGGAGGCCCTGGTGCATGCCGGTCCGCTGCCGGTGGTGCGGGGCGTGGGCTTCCAGCTGCAGCAGCTGTTCCAGAATATTATCGGCAACGCCGTCAAATACGGTAAGCCGGCTACAGGGCCCCTTATTTCCGTAACCTGCACCTACCTCGCCGACGGCCGGGGCGTGGAGGAGTTGGAAGAGGGGAGGGCCTACTACCGCATCTCTATTGTCGACAATGGTATCGGCTTCGAGCAGCAGTTCGCCCATAAGATCTTCGAGCTGTTCCAGCGCCTGCACACCCATACGAACTACCCGGGCACGGGTATCGGGCTGGCCATCTGCAAAAAGATCGCCCACAAGCACGGGGGCCACATCCAGGCCCGCTCCAAGCCGGGCGAGGGTAGTGTGTTTGAAGTGTTTTTGCCGGCGGCGATATAATGCAGTTTACGAGTTTACAAGTTCACGAGTTTATGAGTTCAGTTTAGGAGTTGGTACGTTATAATCGTAGAACGGAGTTTATAAGTTGGGGTGGAATGCGTTCTTCTGACTATATATGTTAACGTTTTTATTTCGTTTGGTTTTGTTTTACTGGTTTTTATGAATTAGGCATCTGATCAATAGAAAATTTTTTATATAGAATCTTGGCTGTCCGGAATATCCTTGTTAATCTTGTACATCTTTCTCCTGCTAATCTAATCTCACAGCCATGCGTAGCCGATTTTCCGTTTATGTATTGCTTCTTTTTTTTCTTGCTCGTTTCCAGCGGGTGGATGCACAGGGAGTAAATGAGACAGGAAGTCACATGGATATTAGGGGTGCTTTCTTTTCCGGTATTGAAAAAGAAGCGAGCAAGGCGGTAAAACAGATTGATCAGCAAACCGCGAAGTATTTGGAAAAACTCCGGCAGCAGGAAAACCGGTTGAAGAAAAAGCTCTTAAGGCGGGACTCCGCACGGGCAAATGATCTTTTTGGAGGAGTTTCGGAGGAGTATCCTTCTTTAAAGGAACAGTCGGTGCTTACTGGCGACCAATCCATTTTCTATTCCGGTCGCCTTGATTCATTGACAACCTTGCTCCTGTACCTGAAAAGTAATAGGAAAAATGGTTTTCCGGACTCCGCCGGCCTGGAACAAGCGCTGCAAAGCTTAACCGTTCTGCAGGCAAAACTCAATCAGAGTGAACAACTATCCAGCTTCCTCCGGAAGAGGTTGGCATTATTCAGTAGCATGCTGCCGCAGCCCGGAGTGCAAAGAATAATAAAGAGTTATATAAAGCAAGTATATTATTATGGGGCACAGGTGCAGGCATATAAAACATCCCTGGAGAACGCTCGTATGCCGGCAGCCGGATTAGTAAAAAACTTATTGAAGCTTCCGCAATTTCAGGATTTCTTTGCCCGCCGTTCTCAATTGGGGCAGCTGTTTCATTTGCCGGTCGCCAATAGGGGTCCTGCTGCTTTTTCAGTTGGTTTGCAAACACGGCAAACCTTGAATGATCAGCTCCTGCAGCGGGGAGGCAGCGCCGCAGAAGCCAGCCGGGTATTGCAACAGGCAGGGCGCCAGGTACAGGACTTACGGGATCAACTTAAAGCGAATGCCGGTTCGGAGCTCGTGTTGCTGCCTCGCTTCAAACCGAATAACCAGTGGACAAAAAATTTCAGGCAACGGCTGGAGTGGGGGCTGAATATGCAAACCGCCAGGGCGGGCAGTTTCTTTCCGCTTACCGCCGACATTGGCTTTTCTGCAGGTTATAATCTCAACGACAAAAGTATGCTTGGAATAGGCGCGGCCTACAAGCTGGGCTTGGGAAGGGGATGGGAGCACATCGCCCTTTCGCACCAGGGGGCTGCGTTGCGCTCCTTTGCAACCTACGAATTGAAGTGGGCTGTTTACCTGAGCGGTGGTTATGAACAAAATTACCGCAGGGTTTTTACCTCCCTGAACCAGTTGAAAGAGCGGGCTGCCTGGCAAAGTAGCGGGCTGATCGGTCTGAACAAAAAATACGGCATTTCAAAGAAAACAAAGGGTAATATACAACTGCTGTGGGATTTCCTTTCCTACCGGCAGGTGCCCAAAAGCCAGCCCATTGTGTTCCGGGTAGGTTTTAGTCGGAACTGAGTAAATGGATGGCCTTATTCGCCTTTTAATAAAAGAATCTTCCGTTTTCCTTCCATAAACTACAAGCATTCCTTCGCACATCTGAAAACATATGGGTTCCCGTGCCCGGAAACCAGGAGTGCCGGCCTGTTTGCGCCTGGAGCCTGCTCGTTGTCATTCAGGAATAAAATCGATATGCTATGAAGTGGAGGCTTGCTTTCCTATTGTCCTGTGCCTGGGCAATCTCCCGGGCACAGGAAGAGCCGCAGGGCAATTTCGGAATCATTGTGGCCAAGGGTGCCTTCCAGGCAAAGCAGGTGGTGCCGCCATCACCGGAGGCTGCGGAGTTGGGCAAATACGGCAATGTGCCGGTGAGCCTGTTTACCGGTACGCCCAATATCAGCATCCCGCTTTTTGAGCTGAAGGGCAATGTCCTGTCGCTACCGATTTCCTTAAGTTATAATGCCGCCGGCTTCAAGCCACAGGAAGAAGCTACCTGGGTAGGCAGTGGCTGGACACTCAATGCCGGGGGCGTGGTCACCAGGGCTGCGCTGGGAAACCCGGATACGGAACAAAACTATTTTTCGGCCGGGCTCAACCCGCTGCAGGCGCCTGCTCCCTCCGACATGTTTGCTTATTACAGCTTTATGAACAGGGTGCAGGACGGGACCCTGGAAACACAACCAGACCTGTATTACTTTAATTTTCCCGGGCATGCGGGAAAGTTTTTGATCCTTCCGGACCGGAGCATTTTCAAAAGGCAAAAGGATATGCTGGAGATTACGCCTTATGGTACCAGGAGCCCTGGCTTCACCATCCGGGACGAACAGGGTATAACCTACACCTTTTTCGCTGTAGAGACAACGAAGATGGTGTCCAGTGATGAAAAAGGGCAGGCAAACAACAACTGGTACCTGTTTCCTTCCAGCTGGTTTTTGAGCCGGGTAGAGTCGGCTGATGGTAAGGAAGTGATCGATTTTGATTATTGGTCCACTCGTACTGCACAACTGCAGCACCCCAATTTCCTGCAAAACGAATCGGCAAGTTGCACCTATGGCGAAAAGGGTAAGGGTTTGCATTGCTCCAAACTTGTAGCGGATTTTGCTTCATATATCTCTCCTGCTCCTTCCATCAGCATTGCCCGTAAGTTTTTAAAGAAGATCAGCCTTTTCCGGGAAGGAAAGCTCATTTCCTATGTGGAGCTGGTGTCCGGGACGGGAAGGAGTGATTCTGATTTCCCGGAGGACCGGGTGTTGCAGCAGCTGAAAATTTATAGTTCCCGGGACCATTCCGGAAGTTTGGTGCAGCAGTTTGATCTTCGTCACGGCTATTTTGGCGGCCCGCAGGATCCTGCCGGTAAAAAGCGACTGCGCCTCGAGGCGGTTCAGGAAATGGCAGTGGACGGAAAAACACCTTCAAAGCCACCTTATTCTTTTGCATACAATACCTCCTCCGGTTCTCTGCCGGACAGGGCGACTGCAGACCTCGACCATTGGGGTTTCTATAATGCCGCCGGGAATAAAAGCCTTGTTCCCAATATTTCCGTCCGGCGGCCCGGTCGGCCGGATCTTGTGGTAGGTAAGGACGCCTACCGGGAAGCCAGTTTTGAGGGGTCTTCCGCGACCATTCTTACGAAGATGACCTATCCCACAGGCGGGTATTCCACCTTCGAATACGAGTTGAACCAAGGGTGGTTTCCGGGTAATATTGTCCGTGTTGCCGGAGGATTGCGGATAAAAAGAATTGTCGACTATTCCTTTGAAAACAGGCAGGCCGTTGCGCGGAACTACACGTACACCCAGGATGATGGCGCTACCAGCGGCAGGGGTGGAATACTTCCTGTTTATTCTATTAACAGCACGTACCAGCATTACCAGGAACCTTTTTCCTATGGTCATGACACGGAATGCGAAACCCGGCTGGGGAAAGTGGCCTACGGTCTTATTACCACCACCGTTTCGGCGAATTCGATTATGGGCCTGGGTTCCTTCCAGGGAAGCCACCTGGGATACCAGCAAGTAACGGAATTTCTTACGGATGTAACGAATGGCCAGCCTTTGGGCAAAACGGTCTACCGGTACAGGACCGGGGATATGCACGAGTATGAGGAGGATATTGGGAGCGGCGATCTGACAGGCCAGTCGGTTTTTGATAATAACGGGAAACTTTTAAAGGAGATGGCCTATGAGTATAAATATAATTTCCTAAAAAGTATTTATGCCTTTACGGTGCAGGCAGATGAATTTCAGACAAATAAAAAACTCTACTGCCGGACCAGCAGCAATTATTTCCGCAACTATGGGGACTGGGAAAAGCGGAGTCAGGAATGTGTGGAAACCAGGAGGTATGCCACCCGGCTTTATCTGAATGGTTATGGCCGATCGTACAGCAGCAAGCAACTGGTGCAGCAAACAGAGAAGATTTATGACCAGTTAAGCGATGCATACCTGACCAGTACCAAAACCATGACCTATGGAAATGGGGCACATGCCTTTCCCGGAAAGATCGAACAAACCACTACCGAAGGAGAAGTAATGGTCACCGAAAGGAAATATGCCGGCGATTATGTCATGACCGCCTGGAATGATGAGGCGACAAAAGGATTACTAAACCTGGTGAGTAAAAATATCCTGGGTGCTGAAGTGGAATCCGTTCAATACCGCCAGAAAGCCGACGGGTCCCGCCGGCGCTATATCAGCGGATCGGTGACCACCTATCATTCAGCCCTGCCTTACCCTGAAAAGGTTTACCGCCTCGAAGTCGCTTCCCCATTGACTTCCCTGGAATCATCCGCTGTAAAGGAGGGCGTATTCATCCTGGCGCCGGAATACCAACTTGCAGGCTCCTTCCGCTATGACGCAGGAGGTAACTTGCTGGAACAGGCGAAAGCCCATGACCGTACTACAACCTACCTGTGGGAGGGTAACCTTGTTGCCGCTTCGGTGGAGAATGCAGCGAGCGAGGTGACCGCTTATTCCGGGTTTGAATCAAAAGTGCCGGGGAGTTCATGGGTTTACGAGGGCGCGGGGATCAATGCCAGGCTTGCCTTGACGGGCCGGTCTTCCTACGATCTTTCGGTCAACCTTTCAATAAAAAAGGAATTGCCTGCTGCAGCGCCGCCTTTGATCGTTTCGTATTGGGCCACTACGGCAGGGGTGCGAGTTACCGTTAATGACGGCCTGACCGTTCCGGCGGGCAGGCAGGGCAAAAGCATTAATGGATGGACTTTTTTTGAGCACCAGCTTCCGGCGGGTATTTCCCGGGTGGAACTGCTGGCGGAGGGCGTTACGATCGACGAGTTGCGGCTGTATCCCCGGAATGCACAAATGACCACGTATTGCTATCAGCCGCTGGTAGGGGTTACCAGCACTTGTGATGCCAATAACCGGTTCACCTTTTATGAATACGATGGCCTGGGCCGGCTGGTAGAGATAAAGGATGAGCAGGGAAACATCCTAAAGAACATTGCCTACAATTTTGGGTTGGGTGCCGCAGTGCCCTCTTCCGAACCCACGATGTTTTATAACGAGGCCGCATGGAAAGATTTTACAAAGACCGGTTGCCCCGAGGGTTCCTTTCCAACTACCCACACCTATGGCGTTCCTTATGGAAAGTATGTATCCTCGAAGAATCAGGCAGAGGCCGATGCGCAGGCAAAGGCAGAGGTAGACGCAAACGGACAGCATAGCGCCAACCGGATCGGCCAGTGCATTTACTATAGTGCTGCCCGCCAGGGACGGTATTTCAAAAATGATTGCCCCGATGGGGAACGATCGTTTTTCTATGTCTACTGGGTTCCCGCCGGCACGTATAGCTCCACTTTAAGCCAGGAGGATGCCGATACCAAAGCCCGGGCTGATATGGATGCAAACGGACAGCGGCTGACGAATCTTTACGGCTACTGTCCCTCAACGGCCGTATACCTGAATTTATCCAATACTTCCAACAGTGTTGGCTGGGCAACCTATAAAAACAGGAAGTCCGGCTATACGTATAGCTTCCGGGTGTTGCCGGGGACCGGTACGTATCCCGTCCCCCCCGGCGAATATGACATAAATATATCGGTGGCAGGGGCGGATGGTTACTGGACGTTTAGTGTCGGTTGTCAACATGCTCCCGGTACCACATCCGCTTCTTTTAAGGAAGTAGTGGTCAGTGCAGAGGGGTGCAACCAATTGATCATCAGTAATGGCAATTAATGAGCGTCTTAATAAAGATTTTCTGGTTAGCAAAATGATTTTTATGAACAGGTTTCGCATTGTCGCTGCCGTTTTTTACAGTTGTCTGCTGTCCGCTTCTGTTATTGGCCAAGTCAGTACGGACCGGAATTTCATCCAGGCAACGGTGGTCCGGCAGCCCGGGGTAATTTCCCCGGAAGCAGTGGAGGGGCTGCCTGCCAGCGGCAAAAGCCGGCAGGTTACGTATTTCGACGGCCTGGGAAGGCCGTTGCAACAAGTAATATTCCAGGCAGCTCCCTCAGGGGCCGATATCATTACGCCGGTGGAGTTTGATGGCTATGGAAGAGAGGTGAAGAAGTTTCTTCCCTATGCCGATCGTTCTCTGTCCGGTAACGGCAGCTTCCGCAGCACGGCTTGCCAGGATCAAAAAGCCTTTTACGACCCCGCCACTTCAACGATGGGCGTAGCTGCGGACATGCAGCCTTTTTCACAAACCTTTTTCGAGTTTTCCCCCTTGAACCGTTCCCGGGAAACCGGTGCCCCGGGGGCTACCTGGCAGCCGGGTAACGGCCATACCGTGAAGTCCCTGTTTTCCCTGAATACGACTGAGGATGGCGTGAAGCGGTGGCAAGTCAGCGATCAGCCGGGCGGCTTTGGCTCCTATACTTTCACCGGCGATTATTCGGAAGGAGAGCTGTTTAAGAATAGTACGGAGGATGAGCACGGCAACCTGGTAATAGAGTTCGTGGATAAGGAAGGAAAGCAGGTGCTGAAGAAAGTGCAATCGGCCGACCGGTCCGATTTCGCCCGTGCCGGGGCCAGCGCACCAGGCAACTGGCTGTGTACCTATTACATTTACGACGACCTGAACCGGTTGCGGGCCGTGCTGCAGCCCAAGGCTGTAGAACTATTATCCAGGGAAAACGCCTGGTCCGACATAAGCAACCGGCAGGACCTGTTAAGCGAACTGGCCTTCCGCTACGCCTATGATGCCAAGGGCAGGATGATCCTGAAAAAAGTGCCGGGTGCTGAAACCGTTTATATGGTATACGATGCCCGGGATCGCCTGGTCCTGATGCAGGACGCCCACCTGCGTGCGGAACAAAAATGGATGGTGACCGTTTACGAGAACGATTTCAACCGCCCGGTAGCCACCAGCCTCCTGACAGACCCGGCCCATTACAACGATGCCGCCTGGCACCGGGAGCAGGCCCGGGAAAGTATCGCCTATCCACAACTTGAAGGTTATGCATCGGAACTGCTGAGCCAAACCCATTACGATAATTATTCAGGAGTTCCGGAAGGGCTGTCCGGCACCTTAAATAACAGCGGCTATGACGCTTACCTGCAGGCTGCTTCCGCTGCCCCCGATTTTGCGGAACCCCTTGCTGCTTCCGCTGATACCAAAGGGATGGTTACCTGGACAAAGGTAAAGGTGTTGGGCACGGCCGACCGGTTTCTTTCTTCGGTAAACATTTATGATGACAAAGGAAGGCTGATCCAGGTCCAGTCCGTAAACGAAAGCGGTGGGTTGGACGTAATGACTACGCAGTTTGCTTTTTCCGGTAAGGTCCTCCGGACCCATATCCGGCACCAGTTCCAGGGAAGCCCGGGACAAACCGTTGAAGTGGCTACAATGACCAGTTATGACGACCAGGACCGGGTGACAGCCCTGGCGAAAAACGTGAACGGCGCCGGGTGGAAAACGTTGTGCCGGATGGAATATGATGCGCTGGGGCAGCTCAAAAAGAAGATATTGGCCCCGGGTGCTTCCGGTGCAGGACTGGAAACGCTTGCCTACGACTACAATATCAGGGGGTGGCTGTTGGGCGTGAACCGTCCGTATGCGCTGAGTCCCCAAAGCAGCGAAGCCTATTTCGGCTTTGACCTGGGGTACGACAAAACGCCTGTTGGGGCATTGGGCAACTATGCTGCCGCCCAGTATAACGGAAATATTGCCGGCACGGTCTGGAAAACTAAAGGGGATCCCAGGATCCGGAAGTACGATTTTTCTTATGATGCTGTCAACCGGCTCACGGCAGCCGATTTTAACCAGTACAGTGGAGGCTTTAGCAAAGACGAAGGGTTGGATTTTTCGGTTTCCAACCTGAGTTATGATGCCAACGGCAACATGGCCACCATGGACCAGAAGGGTTGGAAGGGTTCCGGTAGCGGCTATGTCGACCAGCTGCAGTACCGCTATGCGCCCAACAGCAACAAGCTCCTCCAGGTCACGGACGGTAGCAATGACCCGCAAACAAAGCTGGGCGATTTTCGGGTGTCTGCCGCTTACCTGGCAGCGCTGAGCGGTGCGAAGGATGAAGCCACTTCCGACTACAGTTACGATGTCTCCGGCAACCTTATTGCGGACCAGAACAAAGGCATCAGTGCCATAACCTATAACCACCTGAACCTGCCGCAGCTTATCACCGTCGACGGCCACGGCAGTATTGAATATGTGTACGATGCGGGTGGCAATAAGCTCAATAAAGTGGTGCGGGAAACGGGTAAGCCCGCCCGGGTTACCCAATATCTGTTTGGTACTTATGAGGACGGCGTCCTGCAATTCCTGCCGCAGGAAGAGGGCCGTATCCGGCCTTTAAGGGATGACGGCGGGAACGTCACGTCATTTACCTATGATTACTTTTTAAAAGATCACCTGGGCAATGTGCGGATAGTGCTGACTGAAGAACAGAGAACAGATTCCTATGAGCCCCTGACCTTTGAGGATTCGAATAAAGATCGTCAGAACGAGCAGTGGGACAACAGCCAGGGGCAGTCCATTGATGTGGACGCCGTACGCAGCCCGGTAACCATAGGGGAGGAGCAGACTTTTGCCTTGCCGGTCCGGAAAAGCACCGGTGCCATTGGTGCTGCAAAACTTCTGAAAGTAATGGCCGGCGACCGGCTGCATGTACGGGTAGATTATTTCTTCCATGAGGCTCCTACGGAAAATTTCGGGACCGATCTCCTGACCAGCCTGGTGCAAAGCCTGCTGTCCAGCCTGACCGCCTCCACGGCACCGGCCGCATTGTTAAAAGGAGAAGCCGAGGCTGTCACCCGCCGGCTGGAAAATGACCCGGGTTTTGCAGAGTTCATCAATTCGCCACCTGCCGGCGGCGGAGGGCAAGCGCCCAGGGCCTACCTGTCCGTGTTGTTCTTTGATGAGCAGTTCCGTTTCGATAAAGCGAGCAGCAGGGTAGAATCGGTCGATTATACCCCGGGAATACGCACCATCATCGACCGTACTTTTTCCAGGGCCGTTGCTGCAGGACGGAATGGCTATGCTTACGTGTACGTGGCCAATGAAAGCAATGAGCTGGTTTATTTCGATAACTTTATGCTGGCACATGAAAGAGGTCCAATTCTGGAAGAGACGCATTATTATCCGTACGGACTCACCATGGCTGGAATAAGCTCGAAGGCAGTCTCTTTTGGAGGAGTAGAGAATAAATATAAATTCAATGGTAAGGAAGAGCTGCGAAGAGAGTTTTCTGATGGGTCAGGTTTGGAGTGGTTAGACTTTGGGGCAAGGATGTATGATAATCAAATTGGAAGATTTTTCACTCAAGATCGTTTCTGTGAACAATACTACACCCTAACACCCTATCAGTATGGTGCAAACAATCCAATTCTGTTCATGGATGAGAACGGAGATTCTTTAATAATAACTGGAGATACAAAAGCTAAAGCTGCATTCAACAATACAGTTAATAGCGGTTTGGGCGGATTTTACACTGTAAAACAGGATAAGAATGGAAATACGACCTTGGAAGCAACAGGGAAGAAAGGGAAAATGACAAAGAAGCAACAGGAGTTTTATAATACTGTAAATGGAATAGTTAGTTTAAAGGATAATGTTAAAATAGGTGTAGTTCAAGGAAGTAAAGATATTATTGTCGGCAGTTATGCCTTGGGAATAATTGATATAAAAGATATGCAAGTTGCCGAGGGGAATGGTGTTATAACTCCACAAAGCATGCTTGGGCATGAATTACAAGAACAAAAAGCAAAACAAATTGACGGAAAGTCTTTTAATGATGCGCATGCGGAAGGAATAGCAGCAGAGAATAAAATAGGGGACTTTTCCAGGAGTGATGTAATGCTC
The DNA here is from genome assembly GCF_037132455.1 of Huijunlia imazamoxiresistens. Classification (NCBI taxonomy): domain Bacteria; kingdom Pseudomonadati; phylum Bacteroidota; class Chitinophagia; order Chitinophagales; family Chitinophagaceae; genus Huijunlia; species Huijunlia imazamoxiresistens. Next base: position 496,190 of record NZ_JBBBEI010000002.1, read on the forward strand.
CCTTCTTCTAGTGTCACACAGGATAAAGCGGGTAGAATAACTGGTGCTATAGATCAGAATTTTTCAAAGGCGGGGAAAATATACGTTGTAAGTGTCTTTATGAAACAGAATAATCTTACAAGTGTTAAGGCAAAACTAGCTACTCCGCCACCTGCTAAAAAGAAACCATAATTATGAAAAATATAGTAATCCTTTGTGTTGCATTAATCTGTGGCTTTTCTGCTTGTTCGCAAAACAACCAAAATAGCCAGAACCAGTTTGAATATCATTTCAAAATTTTAGACTCAATTGCGAGAGGAACATCATCAGATGTATTGTTGAATTGTCCTGAATCGGTAAAGTTTATGGAAAAAAATACAGGTATCGAGGCTACTACGGACGGTAACTACTTCGGTAGATTTAGCTGTAAAAGGAATGATTTGCAGAAATGGCACGAGTGGTATAAAAAAAACTATAGGAAAGGTAGAATTTAATTAGTCGTGTATAAGATAGAAAGGTAATGTAAGGAAGTATATTTAAGCTGTTGGGAGAGGCATAATTTTGAAAGAGGTGTATGTAGCCTCCAGCCGGGAAATTGCTGCCTAAAGGCTAAAGCGTAGGCTCCCCTGATTTAGGTTTATTGTTGGGGTAGGTTACAGCTAAAAAATGTAATTAATTGTGTTCCTTTTGATTAAATCGTTTATGTTAATATGTTTTATTCTTCTTCAAATTGAAGGGGAGTATGAATCGCATAAACAGATTTGTACAGATATAATAACTACTGAAATACGGTGGTTGTTGAGTGTGATCCAGAATAATACATTTTCGTTGGAAATTACAAAGCAAACAAACGTGCTACTAAGTAAACCTCAAATAACTACAATACCAGGTACTCGGCAGAGTTCAAATGATACATTGCAGCTTAGTTCTTGGGGAATGAAAAGTAACGTTCTGTCATTTTATTTTCATAAGGATAAGATGTATTTAAGAAAAGATAAAGAAGGATCAATTGACTCCAATTTTTTATTCTTTGAATACTTTATAAAAGGCGGCCAATTAGAAAAAGCAGAATAAACGAGCCATCAGTGGAATTGGGTAGAAATAGTTCAACCAATAAGTATTAGATATGAAGTATCTTATTTCAGTCTCAATAATTATAACTCTTGGTTCTTGCGGCAGTGCCCAAAAGCTGTTAGAGAAAAATACAGATGATGGCGGAAAGGTTGTAATAAAGAAGGAGCTATGTTGTGGTATCGATTATTTGTATTTAGAAAAAAAGAACAAAGGAAAAGTTGTTTATTCTATATTCTATAATTGCGAATGTAGTGGTAATAAAGTTATGTTAAGGAAAACTGTCGGGAATGATGAAAAAAGGACCTTATGGAATGGGGTGACCGATACAACGGTACTACCAAAGTTTTTTGATGAGCCGATAGCATCGAACAGGTTGGTAACGCCATTTGAGTTTATGCCGATTACTAAGGAGGAACAAAATTTAATTGAAGAGGGGCTTAATAAGGTCGATAAGGAATGCTGCAAGGTTCCGGACAAGCCCTTCAAAATGATTATTGGTTATGTACGGGTTAAAACGAATTAAAGCAGTTATGCCGATTTGTGAAAAGAATAATCAATGAAACAGAATATTCTATTATTTGCAATGGGTATGTTGATTGGTATCGTTCTTATGTCCTTTATGGACAGGAATCAGGGAAAGACAAAGCAAACAAAATATATTGAGTTGAAAGAAAACTTTTATCTCAGCAATGGAGGGGTTTTAAAACGGGGAACACAACTTAAGATAGATAAATCCTCAAGTGAAGGTTTTACCCGCTATATACTCTATGTAAATTATAAATCCGAAGAAGGGATAGGATTAAAGTCTTATGAGAAAATGAACCTAGTTAAGCCATATTGGATTTATCGGGATAGTGCAGCTGTAAATAATTAATTTAAGCAATGGCTTCTTCTTTAAAAAGGGTAAGGCCTCGGCTAATTAAATTCCATTAAGCCAACTCATTAATTTGTATTTTTTTTATTGTAATATATATTCTCTATTCCCAATACCCTAATTCCCAATATCCCAATTCCTCGTACATCGTACCTATATTTACACCGTCGATGTACGCTGAGATCATTATACCGCTGGCCCTCCCCAAGAATTACACCTGGGCGGTGCCTCCCGCCCTGCAGGAAAAGCTCCGGCCCGGCTGCCGCGTGGAAGTGAACCTGGGAAAAAACAAGAAATACGCAGGCCTCGTCAAAAAGGTCGTGGACCACACCCCCCCGCACCTGCAGCTGAAGGAGATCCTCAGCCTCCTCGACCCCGTGCCGGTGGTCCAGCCCTGGCAACTCGACTTCTGGGAGTGGATGGCTTCCTACTATATGTGCACCGAAGGCGACGTGATGGCCGCTGCCCTGCCGGCCCACTTCAAACTTTCCAGCGAAACGGTGCTGGTGTTCAACGAAGAATTCGGCGAAGACTTTTCGGACCTCGACGACGACGAATACCTGGTGGCGGAGGCCCTGCAAATCAAGCGGGAACTGCGCCTGACCGAAGTGCAGCAGGTGCTCGACAGCGTCCACGTGTACCCGGTGGTCAACCGCCTGATCGGCAAAAAGGTCTGCTTTGTCTGGGAATCACTCAAACAAACCTTCCAGCCTAAAAAAGAAACCTTCATCCTCCTCAACCCCATCTACGGCGACGAACAAAAGCTGGCGGAACTGATGAACAACTGGAGCCGGGCGCCCAAGCAGCTCGAGCTGCTGCTGGCCTACCTGCACCTGCAGCGCACCACCGGCGCCGTACAAAAAGCCGACCTCCTGAAAAAGTCGGGCGCCTCCGAGGCCCAGCTCAAAGGGCTGGTCGAAAAAGAAATTTTAATCAAGGAAAGACGGGCGGTGGACCGCCTGCACTATCTGCCCAAGGACGTGACCATCGATTTCCAGCTGTCGCCGGCCCAGCAACGGGCCAAGGACGCTATCGACGCCTGCTTCGAAACCAAGCCGGTCTGCTTGCTCCACGGCGTCACCTCCAGCGGCAAAACGCATGTGTACGTAAAGCTGATCGAACAGGTAATGAAAAAAGGCCAGCAGGTGCTGTACCTGCTGCCCGAGATCGCCCTGACGGCGCAGCTCATCCGCCGCCTGCAAAAACATTTCGGCGGCCATATCGGCATTTACCACTCCAAATTCAGCCAGAACGAACGGGTGGAAGTATGGAACAAGATCAAGACGGGGGAGCTGAAGATCGTGCTCGGCGCCCGCTCGGCCCTGTTCCTGCCGTTCCTGAACCTGGGAATGGTCATCTGCGACGAGGAGCACGACCCCTCCTACAAGCAGCAGGACCCGGCGCCCCGCTACCACGGTCGCGACGCCGCCATCTACCTGGCGGGACTTTCCCGCGCCAAGGTGCTGCTGGGCAGCGCCACCCCTTCGCTGGAAACCTACCACAACGCCCATAGCGGCAAGTTCGGCCTGGTGGAGCTGTCGGAGCGCTTCGGCGAGGTGAGCCTGCCCCTCATAGAAATGGTCGATACCCGCACGGTGGCCCGCAAGCCGGGTGAAAAGGTGATGCTGTCGCCCCAGCTCCTGGAAGCGGTACGCACCACGGTGGCCCGCGGCAAGCAGGCCATCCTGTTCCAGAACCGCCGCGGCTATACGCCCTACCAGGTATGCACGGTCTGCGGCTGGGTGGCGCAGTGCCGCCATTGCGACGTGTCGCTGACCTACCACAAACAATCCAACAAGCTGAAGTGCCACTACTGCGGCAACATTTATCCGACCATCCATACCTGCGGGGCCTGCGGCACCGACAAGCTGGTACACAAAAGCTTCGGCACCGAAAAGATCGAGGAGCTGCTGGATACCGAGCTGCCCGACATCAAGATCGGCCGCATGGACTTCGACACCATCCGCAACAAGAACGCCCACGATATCCTGATCCAGCAGTTCGAGCAGAAAAAGATCGACGTGCTGGTGGGGACGCAGATGGTCGTCAAGGGGCTGGACTTCGATAACGTAGACCTGGTGGGCATCCTGGACGCCGATGGGCTGCTGAGCTTTGCCGACTTCCGGGTGCACGAGCGGGCCTTCCAGCTGATGGAGCAGGTAAGCGGCCGCGCCGGCCGCAGGAACGCGGCGGGAAAGGTGCTCATCCAGACCGGCAACCCGGCGCATCCCGTGATTGAATGGGTAAGGGGCCACGACTATACCGGCCTGTACCGCGATGAGATCGAAAAGCGCCGCCTGTTCAACTATCCTCCCTGCTCGCGCCTGGTGCTCCTGACCTTCCGCCACAAGGAACGGGCAGTGGTGCAGGAAGCGGCCGTTCGTTATGCCCAGGCGCTGCAGCCGGTTTACGGCAACTACCTGGTGGGACCGGCCGAGCCGGTCATCAACCGCGTACGCAACCTGTTCTTAATGGAGCTGCTGCTCAAGCTGCCCCGCGACTCAAAATTCCTGGCCAACTGCAAAAGCGACCTGCTGCAACAGGTGGCCGTATTGCATGCCGATAAAAAGTTCCGCAACGTTGTAGTGGTGCCCAATGTGGATGCCCTCTAAAAAGGGTCCAATTTCCTCAAACCTGAACAGTCAGCCCCTTATAAAAAGCAGGCCGGGCCCGGGTCATGGGAGTGAGGAACCGGGGAAGTAATTGGCGTCCAATTGCTAGGCTTCGCCCGGAGCCCGGGAATATAACTGCCTGAAATTTAAAGGAAAATTAGGGACCCGTGGCATGGTTCCTGAACAAAATAAATGGATATTGTAGATAGGTTCCGACCCAACTAAAAGATAGCGTGTTATGAACCAGTACAATCCGTTTGTCTCTATATTAAGCACCTGCATTGCCGTCGGCACTGCCATCGGGGCCTTCCGGGGCCAGGTGGCCGCCGGTATCGCCTGGGGTGTGGTAGCGGGTATGCTGATCTGCTTTATCGTTCGCTTCCTCAAACCTCCGCATCGGAACTAACTACAAGTTCCGGAGGTCAGTTCCTCAGTTTCTGTGTTCCTGAGTTCCTAAGTTGGGCGTTCCTGCGTTTATTAGGGAGCGTTATAAGTTCATTATGGAATAGCGAATGTTTCTTGCACCTGATTCCTAATATCCCAATATCCCAATTAACCAATCCCCCAATTCCCCCACAGCCGTATCTTGTACTTCTTAACCATTACCATGAAGACAGTCCTGATTACGGGAGCCAGCGGCAATTTAGGCAGGTTCGTTACGGCCCATTTTCTGAGCAGGGGATATAAGGTAGTAGCCGTGGTATCGAAGGAAGACAGTAAAAAGAATATTCTTCCGCAGGAAGGGCTGCAGGTGGAGGCGGTGGACCTCACCGATGAAACGGCCGCTGGTGCCCTGGTGCAGCAGGCTATTGCCCGGTACGGCGCCATTGATGCCGCCCTGATGCTGGCCGGCGCATTTACCATGGGCCGCCTAGGTGAAACCGCTACCGGGGATATCCAAAAGCTGATCGCCCTGAATTTTGAAACGGCCTATAACCTTGCCCGACCGCTCTACCTTCATATGCAGGAGCGCGGCAGCGGGCGGCTGGTGTTTATCGGCGCCCGCCCCGCCCTGCAGCCTGCCGAGGGAAAGAACATGATGGCCTATGCGCTGAGCAAATCGCTGTTGTTCCGCCTGGCGGAGTACCTCAACGAGGGGGCCAGGGGAAAGAATATCGTGGCTACCGTGGTGGTGCCCAGCACCCTGGATACACCCGCCAACCGCGCCGACATGCCGGCAGCCGACCCGGGTAAATGGGTGCAGCCCGAAGAACTGGCACGGGTGCTGGAGTTCGTCTGTTCCGATGAGGCCGCCCCCCTGCGGGAAACCATTTTGAAAGTATACAACAACGCCTGATGCGGCGAACAGAGGGGTAGGGGAGGAGGCTGGCAGGTTACCAGAATTGTATTAAATTATAGTACAAATTATCCCATATGACGCACCCGACCATTCATCGGCTTCCTCACGGCCTTGCCTTTGTGCTCCTGTTTGGCTTGCTGCTCTTCCTGGCTGCCTGCGGCCCCGGTTCTTCCCCCGAAGGACGCGTCAATAAGCGCATCGATGCGCTCCAGCAGCAGGTGGATAGCCTGGCCCAACAGCATGCCGGCATCCGCGATAGTTTAGGCCGGATCGTCAAAATCGTACAGGAAATACAGGCAGGTAAGCCGGGAAAGAAGTAGTTCCGGGAAGCTTTTGCGCTTTCTTGGGAGTTTTTCCAGGTAATTTTACGTGTTCTATTTTATTGTTATTTGAGTGCTTTTCGGGTGGCCCTTTTCTAGTGTAAGGGTGCTAATTTGTTGTGCTGATTCGCATCTAGGTGCTTTTCAGTATTTGTCCCAAATACCTGAGCAATTGGAGTTTAGGCAGGTTGAATGCAGAGCAGAAAAAATACATTTGTTCTTCGTTAGTGATCTATACCTGTTTGAAAACCTTATAATCCATTGCCCATTGTTATGAGAAACCTGCTCTGCCTGGTCCTCGGGACATTTTTCATGCTGTCCGCCTATAGCCAAGCCAGCATCAAAAGAACCTTTTTCAATGAAGGGCTTACTTATATCCCCGGTGGCGGCATATCGCTGCACCTCGAGCCCGAAGGCGTGTTTCCTCTCAATACGACGTTTACCCTGCAGTTGGTGGATGAAAGCGGTGCCGTGATCAACGGCAACATCGGTTCGGTACAGGAATTCTTTGTTCCCGTGCTGAACGGAACCCTGCCTTCCCCGCTGCCGGCAGGCAACTACCGCCTGCAGGTGGTAGCCCAATCCGGTGGTAGCCCCATCGCCACCTCCGCGCCCTCGCCGGTCTTTAAAGTGCAGGAGCCGCCCGCCCGCATCGGGATCCCCGTGGCCGGCAATCCTTCGGGAACGACCCTGAAGGTGAACTGCCTGGCAGGCAGCAACTATTTCGGCTTCCTCGATAAGAACTCCAGGGACCTCAGCCCCGAGATCAGCCTGGAACTGCTGGATTATTCCCCCGAATTTACCTATACCGTCAACCTCGTCAACCACACCACCGGGGCGCTGACCAACCTGCCGGTAAACATCACCTCCTGGGCACCGCCTGCCTTTACCCTTCCGGCCGGCCTGCCTACGGATTATTATACCATCGAGGTCGTTAAAAGCAAGGGCGGGTTCTCCTCCACCTTTTCGTACATCTTCCAGTTCAATACCGGCAACACCAGCCTGGGAAACCTCAGCAGTGAGAACGTGTGTATGTTCTCCGAGGTGTTGTTTTCGATCGATCGCGACGTGCTGGCCCACAACTACCCCGGCTCGAAATATACCATCAACTTCGGTGACGGCACCGGGGAGCGTACCCTGACCCATGCCGAACTCATGCAGGAAGTGCTGTTGAAACACGAGTTCAAAGTGGCTACCTGCCGTTCGAACCTGGGCGTGAACGGGCAGTTCAAGGTAGAGCTGTACCTGTATAATAAAGGTATGGCCGGCGCCTGCAACACCTATGGCAAAAACGGGAACGGTACCTCCAAGTTTGTCAACACCAGCATTGCCCCGCTGGCCGATGCCAGCGGACCTGCCAAAAGTTGTATCAACAAAAGCGCCACCTTCCTCAACAACACCATTGCCGGCGTCTACGGCACCACGAACGGCTGCCTGTCCGAATACCGGGTGAACTGGTATATCAAAGCTCCCGGCGCCACCACTTTTTCACTGGCTCCCGCGGCCTGGTACAACAACCCCTCCAGGAACCTGGTGGTGCCCCCGAACGTTTTTAACGTGGCCGGCACCTGGGAATTAAAACTTATGGCCCAAAACCCGGAGGGCTGTATGAACGTTACCGAAGCGCCCCTGAAAATCTGCATCGAGCCGGTGCTGGTGCCCGAATTCAAAATGAACGGGGCCGACGAACTGACCGGCTGCCTGCCGTTGGACGTGCAGGTTTCCAACCTCACCAACGAAAGCACCTGCCCGCCGGTAATTTATAAATGGGAGGTGCTGGACGAAAACGGTGCCGTCCTGCCGGAGGGTTCCGGCTACGAGTTCCTGAACGGCAGCGGGGCCCAGCACCCCCAGCTCCGCTTTACGAAGGAAGGTTCCTTCCGCCTGCGGCTGAGCGTGGAAAACACCTGCGGCGCCTTCTCCAAAGAAAGAACCATCAAGGTGCTGGGCACCACCAGCGTGACCTTCCCGGCCAACGCCCGCATCTGTGGCGCCGGCAGGATCATCGATTTCGCCACCGATGCCGCCCACATGCCGCAATACAACCTGTCGTATGCGGCCACGGATGTGTACCAATGGCAGATCACCGGCGGCGCTTTCGAATTTGCGAACGGAACCTCGGCCGCCGACCGCTACCCCCAGGTATTGTTCAAAGAGCACAAGGAATACACCGTAGAGGTTACCTATATGAATAATTGCGGCACCCGCCAGGCAACGCAAATCCTCACGTTTACCGAGCCGGTGACGGCCGATGCCGGGCCAGCGACCGCTACTCTTTGCTTTAACGACAACGTGCTGCCGCTCACCGGCGCCGCTACCGGCCCCGTACAACGGGTGCTCTGGACCACCAACGGCAGCGGCCAGTTCAGCGACCCCAACAGCCTGACTTCCTTGTATACCCCCAGCGCCCAGGACAAGACCAACGGCACCGTCACCCTGACGCTGACGGCCTTTAAGCCGGAAACCTCTGCCTGTGCCGATGCTTCCGACGTCCTGACCCTGGCCATCAAGCCCCGACTGACGGCGACCAATGCGGCCCGCACCATTTGCTCGGGCGCCGCCCTCCGGTATACGCCTACCGGCAACCAGCCCGGCGCTACTTACTCCTGGACGGCCACCGCTTCTTCGCCCGCCCTCACCGGCTTTTCCGCTTCCGGCTCGGGTCCCATCAACGAGGTGCTTGCCAACAGCGGCCTTGTGAATGCAACGGTCACCTACACCCTCGTGCCGCAGTACGACGGCTGTACCGGCGACCCCGCCCAGCTGGTAGTGACGGTACGGCCGGTGGCTTCCCTGGAAGCCATAGCCGCCAAAAACGTCCTCTGCTCCGGCGAGTCGGCCAGCATCCAGCTTTCCTCTGCCTTCCCCGGCGCTACTTATTCCTGGACGGCCGCCGCCACCGGCAACGTATCGGGCTATGCCAATGGCAGCCAGGGTTCCCTCATCAGCCACAAGCTGGTAAATACCGGGGCCAACGTGGAAACCGTTACCTATACCATCACCGCCAAAAACAGCAGCTGTGCCGGGGAAACCAAGGTGGTGACCCTCACCGTCAACCCGGCACCGACCGCGGCCAATGCCAGCGTCGACCAGGTGCTGTGCCAGCAACCCGAAGTGACCCTCAACGGCAATACCATCACCAATGGCACCGGCAACTGGGAGTTGGTCAGCGGTCCTGCCGGCGCCCAAATCACCAACCCGGCAGCTCCCACTACCACCGTTACCGGCCTTACCGCCGGCAACTATACCTTCCGCTACGTGGTCACCAGCACCCTGGGGTGCGGCGGCTCTTCGGACGAGGTAACCATCACCCTATCCCAGCCTTCCGCCGGCGGCACTACAACGGGCGAAGCCGCCTGGTGCCAGGGCGGCGCCAACGGCTCGGTGACCCTCAGCGGCCACCGCGGCAACGTGCTGCGCTGGGAGGCTTCGACAAACGAGGGCGCTTCCTGGCAAACCGTGGCCGGCGCTTCCGGCACCACCTTAAATTACACCGCCCTCAACCTGCAAACGACCACCCGGTTCCGGGCCGTGGTGCAGAACGGCGGCTGCGACCCCGAAAATTCTTCGGTGACCACTATTAGCGTAAAACCCGCGCTGGCCCCGGCCAATGCCGGCGCCGACCGGTACCTCTGTGCGGAAACCTCCGTGCAGCTGACCGGCAACGACCAGCCGGGCGCCACCCTGCTGTGGGAGCAGGTAGGAGGGAAGCCCCTTACCCTGTCCGATCCCGCCCGGCCGGTCCTGGACGTTACCGGCCTGCAGCCCGGTGAAGCCTACAGGTTTACATTTACCGTTTCCAACGGTGCCTGCCCTTCCTCCTCGGACGAGGTAGAGGTGTTCAACCGTACGGCCGTTACCGCCGCCAATGCCGGCAGCGACCTGCAAATTTGCGATTACAACGGAACGGCCCGCACCCAGGCGCTCCAGGCCAATGCGCCGGCGCATGCCTGGGAAAAGGGTGCCTGGACCATTTTGGAAAATACCACCGGCCTTACCCCTGTGTTTACCAATGCGGCCGATCCGCAAACGGTCCTGAAGAATATCGGCCTCGCCACTGGCCGGGCCTCCGGCCTGGTGAAGCTGAAATGGACCCTTTCCAATGACGGGGGCTGTACGCCTTCTTCCGACGAGCTTATTCTGAAAATATTCCGCGCCCCCGTGGCGGGCACCCTGTCACCCAACAGCCCGGTCTGCCGCAACAGCGATGTGACGCTGAACCTGTCCGGCTATAGCGGGGAGATCCTTAAATGGCAGGTGAATACGGCGCCGCTGGAAGACGGCCTGTTCGCCGATGTCAGCCAAACGGATGCCCAGTTGAAGCTGGAGCACCTGCTGGACGACGTGGAAGTGCGGGCTATTGTCGGCTCAGCCGGCAGGGCCGACGGCTGCCCGCTGGAGGCGACCGCCTCGGTAGTCATCCGGGTATCCCAGCCCAGCGTGGGCGGTACCCTAGCGCAGCCGGCTCCTTTCTGCCAGGGCGGCGCTACCGGCACCCTCACCCTCAGCGGCCAGCAGGGCAACGTGCTGTACTGGGAGCGCTCGACCAACGGCGGCACCTCCTGGACGAAGATCAACAATACCACTGCTTCGCTGGCGTATACCAACCTGCAGGTTACCACCCAGTACCGGGCCGTGGTACAAAACGGCGTTTGTGCCTCCGAAGCTTCGGCCGTAGCCACGGTTTCCGTCATGCCCAAAACCGGCGGGGCCCAGGCTGGACCGGACCGCAACCTGTGTAACGAATCGTCGGTGCGGCTGACCGGCAACGAAGCCCCCGGCCTCACCTACCTGTGGAAGCAGCTGGAAGGCCCGGCCGTGACCCTGTCGGATCCTACAAAATCCTTCGTGGACGTGACCGGCCTGCTGCCGGGGAACACCTATAAATTTGAATATGCCCTGTCCAACGGCGTCTGTGCCCCGGCTACGGATGTGGTTGTTGTAGCCAACAGCAACCCGCTGGTCAACAGTATCAACGGCAAAACCGAGACGGTTTGTAACGGAACGCCTTTCCTGGTGGACGCTCCCGCCGCTACCGGCGGCAATGGCTCTGCCCCGGTTTACCAGTGGCAGGTCAGCACCAACGGGGTGGACTTTACCGACATCCCCGGTGCGCAGCAACAAACCTTCCGCCTGAACAGCGTCGTGGCCGATACCTGGCTGCGCCGCCAGGCTACCATCGGCGCCTGTTCGTTGCCGAGCGATATTATGGTACTGCGCCAAGTGGCCAGCCCCGCCCCGGCCAATGCCGGTGCCGACCAGTTCCTCTGCGCTTCCGATGGAGCGACCCTCAAAGGCAACGCCCCCACTACCGGTGAGGTGCTGTGGCGCAATATCGGCCCGGGTGCGCCCGTGTTCGCCAACGCTTCCGCGGCGGAAACCACCGTTTCCGGCCTGCTGCCCGGCACTACGCCCATTACCTATGAATTCGAATATTCCATTAATAACGGCGTTTGTCCCGTCACCAAAGACCAGGTGAAGGTGACCGTTTACCCCGGCCTGGTGAACCGCATCAGCCCCTTGACAAGCACCCTGTGCTCCGGCCAGCCGGCCCAGCTGTCTTCCGAGGCCCTGTCCGGCGGTAACGGTATCTACGAGATCCATTGGCAATCGTCCGCCAACGGGCAGGACTGGACCGATATGCCGAACGCCACGGCCGCTTCGCTGACCGTAACGCCTTCGGCTTCGCTGTACTACCGCCGGGTGGTTACCTCCGGTCCCTGTGCCGGCAGCTACAGCCAGCCGGCCCATATCGAGGTGCAGGCCCCCATCGCCGGCAACAGCATTGCCCAGGACCGGGACCTGTGTATCAATACCGCTGCACCCACCATCACGGGCAGCCAGCCCACCGGCGGCAACGGCGTCTTCCGCTACCTGTGGGAACAAAGCGCCAACGGCACCGACTGGACCGTTATCCCGGGTGCGGACCGGGTGGATTATGCGCCCGGTGTGCTGACCCAAACGACCTGGTACCGCCGCCGCGTGGAAACCGACCTCTGTGCCGGCCCGCAGGCCCATACCAGCAACCCCGTGAAGCTGACCGTACGGCTCAACGCCAAAGCGGAATTCAATCCTGCCGTTACCGCCAGCTGCGCACCCTTTGAGCTGAAACCCGAAGTGGTGAACCTGCAGCCCTATGCGGACCGCAACGGCACCTACCAGTGGTTTGCCAACGGCAATCCCATCGGTACGGGCGCTGCCTTGCCGGGCTACACCCTCCGCAACGAAAACGAGGAGGTGCAGCTGACCCTGAAAGTGCTCAGCCCTTACGGCTGTACCGCCGACGAAGTGACGCATACCTTCAAAACCTTCCGTACGCCCCAGCCGGCCTTTACCCTGGGCGCCGCCGAAGGCTGCGGACCGCTGACCGTGCTGGTGAAGAACACCACGCCGGGAGCGGAGGACTTTGCCTACCGCTGGGATTTCGGCAACGGGCAAACCTCCACGGCCGTTCAGCCCGGCGAGGTGATCTTTAACCCCGACCCCGCCCACGACGACGCTGTTTATACCGTGAAGCTGCAGGTGTTTTCAAACTGTATCAATATCGTACCGGTCGAGCACACGGTAACGGTGAAAGCAACGCCCAAGGCTTCTTTCGCCCCCAGCAAAACCGTGGGCTGCACCCCCATGGAAGTGACCTTCAACAATACCTCCCTGGGCCGGGGCAATACCTACACCTGGGATTTCGGTGACGGCAGCCCCGTGAAGACCTCCTCCACCAATGCTCCGGTGCAGCATACGTATTATGCGGAGGTGCAAACGACTCATAAAGTAACATTAGTGGCCACCAACGGCTGCGGATCCGACCAGAGCACGTTTGACATCGTGGTGGCTCCCAGCACCGTCAAGGTAGATTTCGCTGTCAGCGGTACCCAGAAAAGAGGGTGCGCCCCGCTGGCCGTGAACTTCGTCAACAACTCCTCCGGGGCTGCGACCTTCACCTGGACGTTTGAAGAAGGCGTTACCCTGCACACGACCAAAAACAGCGAAACGGTGCCATATACCTTCAAAAAGCCGGGAACCTACAAGGTGACCCTGGTGGCCACCAACGGTTGCTCTACCTGGACCGACGAGGAAGTGATCGAGGTGTACGGAACGCCTGCTGCGGCCTTTACGCCCGGCACCCTGGAGGCCTGCATCGACGAACAGGTGCAGTTTACCAACAACTCTACCGGCGGCGCTACTTCCTACCAATGGAATTTCGCGGACGGCGTGACGGACATCAACCCGAACCCCTCCCATGCGTTTACGGCACCCGGCAACTATGGCGTCGTGCTGAAGGCGATCCGCCAGAACCCCGACGGCAGCTCCTGCTCCAACACCACCCAGCCGGTGCTGATCAAAGTGGGCGCTACCAAAACAGGAGCGTTCGATATCACCGCTTCCGGCACTTGTGCGCCGGCCCTGGTTACCTTTACCAACCGCAGCACACCGGCCGCCAGCGTGCGCTGGGATTTCGGCGACAATACGTCCGCTACCGGCAGCCAGCAGCAGCATTCCTATGCAAATCCCGGCCGGTACACGGTGACGATGACGGCCGTAGCCCCGGGCGGGTGTACCTATACCAAACCGGAAACCGTGGTGGTGAACGGTCCCCAGGGAAGCGTGGCCAATGCCGCCAGCCTGTGTAACGGCGAGCCGGCCCGCTTCGAAGTGACTATGACCGGAACCAGCAAGCTGCTGTGGGAGTTTGGTGACGGCACCACCCAGGAAACCACCGGCCAGGTAGTGAGCCACCCTTACGCCCATGCCGGCACCTACCGCCCGAAGGTGACCCTGGTCAGCAATGATGGCTGTACCCGTGCGCTGGAAGCAACGCCCATCGTCGTGGATAAAGTGGAAAGCAGCTTTACGTATACCCAGCAACTGAAGTGCGGCACCACTACCGTGACGTTTACCGAAACCTCCCGTGCCACCTCGGGCAAACAGCAGCTGCTGTGGGAATTCGGCGATAGCAAGACCGGCACCGGTAGCACCGTACCGCACGAGTATTCGCTGGAAAAACCGTACGAGGTGGTCCTGACCACCATAGGGCAAAGCGGCTGCCGCAGCGTCTCCAAACAAACCATCCCGGTGCAGGTAAACAATATCCCCGCGGTAGCGATCGCCTCCGGCACCGAGTTCTGTGCCAATGCGCCCGTTCGCCTGAGTGCCGTGCTGCAGTCCGAAGATTCCATCAGCTCCCTGAAGTGGACCGTGAACGGGGCTACCGCCACCACCACTACCTACGACCTGAACCTGGTGCCCGGCACCTATCCCGTAAAAGTGGAGGCCATGACCGTGAATGGCTGTAAGGATGAAAAGGCAGCTACGATCCGCGTGAACCCGGCTCCCGTAGTGACCACCGGCCGCGACGAGACGATCTGCCGCGACAAGAGCATCCAGCTGACCGCCACTGGCGGGGACCGCTACAGCTGGTCGCCCCTGCAGGGCCTGAGCTGCGCCAACTGCGCCAACCCCGTGGCTACCCCCACGGAAACCACTTCCTACGTGGTAACGGGCACCAATGCGTTTGGCTGTACGGCCACCGATACGGTGCTGGCCACCGTAGTGCAGCGCTTCCGCCTGGACGTGAAGAGCCGCGACAGCATCTGCATCGGCCAGTCGTCGCAGCTGATGGCCAAGGGCGGCGCCACCTACAGCTGGACGCCGGCCACCGGCCTGAGCGCTACCAATATTTCGAACCCGGTCGCCCGGCCCATGGCAACGACCACCTACACCGTGCTGGTGCGGGATTCGCTGAACTGTTTTTCCGAAACGGCTTCCGTGGAGGTGGCGGTTGGCCAGGTGCCGACCCTCAACCTCGGTCCCGACCAGGTGTTGTCCACCGGTGCCAAGTTCCGCTTCCAGCCCGAGGTGGTGAACGGCCCGGGCAAGACCTGGAGCTGGAGCCCGGCCACCGACCTGGATTGTGCTACCTGCGCCACGCCGGAAGCCACCATAAAACGCAATGTGACCTATACCGTGAAGATGACCACGCCCTATGGCTGTACGGCATCGGATACCATCAGCTTCAAGGCTTTTTGCCAGAATACGCAGGTGTTTATCCCCAATGCCTTTACCCCCGATGGCGACGGCATCAACGATGTGCTGATGGTGCGGGCTTCCGGTGTCGCCCAGGTGAAAACCTTCCGCATCTTCAACCGCTGGGGCGACCTGGTGTTCGAGCGGACCGCCTTCGCGCCGAACAGCCCGGCCTTCGGCTGGGACGGCAGGGTCAAAGGGATCCCCGGCGCAGCGGATGTGTACGTGTACACCTGCGAAGTGATCTGCGAGAACAACGTGCCGTATACGTATAAAGGAAACATATCGCTGTTGAAATAAGGATATTAGTTAATTGGTTAATTGGGTATTAGGAACGGGAAGAACTCTTCGACTGTCACGGCCCAATTAACCAATTGACCAATGAACCAATAACCACTTACTAATATCTTCTCCATGAAAAAAACCATCTTTACCCTTTTGCTTTCCTCCCTGGTGTGCCTGCTGCATGCCCAGGACATCAACTTTTCGCAGTTCTATGAGCTGCCGCTGCTGCGCAACCCCGCCCTGGCCGGCATCTACAACGGCGATGTGCGCCT